>CAZGHJ010000038.1:0-16544 GCA_964525355.1 uncultured Roseicyclus sp. | reverse complement strand
TCGACGCCAACGGCATCGTGTCGGTCGGCGCCAAGGACAAGGGCACCGGCAAGGAGCAGAAGATCACCATCCAGGCCTCGGGCGGTCTGACGGATGATGACATCGAACGCATGGTGCGCGAGGCCGAGGAAAACGCCGACGCCGACAAGCAGCGCAAGGAACTGGTCGAGACGAAGAACCAGGCCGAAAGCCTTGTCCATGCCACCGAGAAATCGCTCGAGGAGCATGGCGAGAAGGTCGACCCGTCCACCGTCGAGGCGATCGAGCTTGCCGTGAAGAACCTCAAGGAGCAGATCGAGACCGGCGATGTCGGCAAGATCAAGGGCGGCATCCAGAACGTCACCGAGGCGTCCATGCGTCTGGGCGAAGCGATCTACAAGGCGCAGCAGGAAGAGGCCGAGGGCTCCGAGGCCGATACCGACGACGCGCGGCCTGTGGATGACGACATCGTGGACGCCGATTTCGAGGATCTCGACGACGACCGCAAGACGTCCTAACCCGCGCCCGTTCGATACGGGCGGAACCATGGCTTGGCCGGCCGGGGACACCTTGGCCGGCCAGCGCATTTCCAGAGGCTGAAACACCACCATGGCAAAGCGCGACTATTACGAGGTTCTGGGTGTCCAACGCGGCGCCTCCGCCGACGAGATCAAAAAGGCCTATCGCAAGAAGGCGAAGGAGCTTCACCCGGATCGAAACGCCGACAACCCCGACGCCGAGGCCCAGTTCAAGGAAGCGAACGAGGCCTACGACGTCCTGAAGGATGCCGACAAGAAGGCCGCCTATGACCGCTTCGGGCACGCCGCCTTCGACGGGGGCATGGCCGGCGGGGCGCGCGCGGGCGGCTTCGGCGGGCCGCAGGGCCAGGGCGATTTCGCCTCCGCCTTCTCGGACGTGTTCGAGGATCTCTTCGGCGATTTCATGGGCGGCCAGCAGCGCGGCGGCGGACGCGGCAGCCGGGCCACGCGCGGCTCGGACCTGCGCTACAATCTCAGGATCAGTCTCGAAGACGCCTATTCGGGTCTGCAAAAGCAGATCACTGTCCCCTCCGCCGTCCTGTGCAGCGCCTGCAGCGGCAGCGGCTCCGAAGGCGGCTCGGAACCGGTGACCTGCCCCACCTGCTCGGGCATGGGAAAGGTGCGCGCGCAACAGGGTTTCTTCACCGTCGAACGCACCTGCCCCACCTGCGCGGGCGCCGGTCAGATCGTGAAGAACCCCTGCAAGGCTTGCGGCGGCGCCGGCCGCGTCCAGAAGGAACGCGCACTGAACGTGAACATCCCCGCAGGCGTCGAGACGGGCACCCGCATCCGGCTGTCGGGCGAGGGCGAAGCGGGCCTGCGCGGCGGACCCTCGGGCGATCTCTACATCTTCATCGAGGTTGCCGACCATCCACTGTTCCAGCGCGAAGGCATGGATCTTTACTGCCGCGTGCCCGTCTCCATGACGCGCGCGGCGCTGGGTGGCGAGGTCGAGGTGCCCACGATCGAGGGCGGCCGCTCGCGCGTGAAGGTGCCCGAAGGTTCTCAGTCGGGGCGGCAGATGCGCCTGCGCGGAAAGGGGATGCCGGCGCTGAGGGGCACGGGCATGGGCGACATGTATATCGAGCTCGCCGTGGAGACGCCGGTCAAGCTCAACGCCGAGCAGAAGGAACTTCTGCGGAAGTTCGAGGAAAGCTGCGCCAAGTCGAACAACCCGAATGCCAGCGGGTTCTTCGACAAGGTGCGCAAGTTCTGGGACGACCTGGCAAGCTGAGGCGCGTCAGGTCCGTCCGATCTCGCAGGCGGCCATCACGGCCATGTTCAGGATGTCGTTCGCCGTGGACACGTTGGACGCGATCTGAACCGGCCGGTCCAGCCCGGTCAGGATCGGCCCGATGACCGTGGCGCCGGCCATTTCCTGCATCAGTTTCACGCTGATCGAGGCCGAGTGCCGCGCGGGCACCACCAGCACATTGGCCGGACCGCTGAGGCGGCAGAACGGATATTGCGCCATGATCGACGGGTTGATGGCCACATCCACCGTCATCTCGCCGTCGTACTCGAAATCGACGCCTTTTTCGTCCAGCACCTGCGGCGCGCGGCCCATCTTCACCGCCCGCTCCGAGACCGGGTAGCCGAAGTTGGAGAAACTGACGAAGGCCACGCGCGGCTCCAGCCCCAGTTCGCGCGCCACATGGGCGCCCCGCTCGGCGATCAGGGCGAGATCGCGCTCGTCGGGCCATTCGTTCACGAGCGTGTCCCCGATCAGCACGATCCGCCCGTTGGCCAGAAGCGCCGTGATCCCCACCGCACCGTCCTGTGCCGCAACGTCGAAGACCTTTCCGATCATGTCGAGAATATGCGCCGATTTCCGCGTCGCCCCGGTGACGAGCGCATCGCCATGACCATGCGCCAGCATCAGCGCCGAAAACGCGTGCCTGTCCCGCGCGGCGAGGCGGTGGACGTCCTGCCGGTCATAGCCTTTTCGCTGCAAACGCTGGTAGAGGAAGGACTTGTAGGTCTCCAGATGCGTCGTGTTCGCGGCGTTGACCACCTGCAACTCGCGCACCGCATCGGCAAGACCCGCGCCTTCGAGCTTTTCCTTCACATCCGCCTCGCGCCCCACGACCAGCGCCTGGCCCAGCCCGTTGCGCTGATAGGCGACGGCGGCGCGAAGGACGCGCACATCGTCGCCCTCTGCAAAGATCATCCGCGCCTGGGCGTTGCGCGCACGCGCATAGATCCCCTGCAGGATCGAGCTTGTCGGGTCCATCCGGGCGCGCAGCGTCTCGGCATAGGCGTCGAGATCCTCGATGGGCCGCCGGGCGACGCCGGTCTCCATCCCCGCGCGGGCAACGGCCGGGGGCACGGTGTAGATCAGCCGCGGATCGAAGGGCGTCGGGATGATGTAGTCGCGCCCGAAACTCAGCTTCCGCCCGTAGGCCATGGCGACCTCGTCGGGCACATCCTCGCGAGCAAGCGCGGCCAAGGCCTCGGCGCAGGCGATCTTCATCTCGTCATTGATGGCGCGGGCATGGATATCCAGCGCGCCTCGAAACAGATAGGGAAAACCGAGGACATTGTTGACCTGATTGGGATAATCCGACCGGCCCGTGGCCACGATCGCATCGACGCGGACCTCATGCGCCTCTTCGGGTGTGATCTCGGGGTCCGGATTGGCCATCGCGAAAATGACCGGGTTGTCGGCCATCGACTTCACCATGTCCTGCGTGACGGCCCCCTTGACACTGACGCCCAGGAACACGTCGGCGCCCGCCATCGCCTCCTCCAGCGTGCGCAGGTGGGTCTTCACGGCATGGGCGGATTTCCACTGGTTCATTCCTTGCGTCCGGCCCTGCCAGATCACGCCCTTGGTGTCGCACATGATGCAGTTCTCGGGCCGCGCGCCCATGGTCTTGAGCAACTCGAGGCAGGCGATCCCGGCCGCGCCCGCGCCGTTCAGCACGATCCGGCATTCCTCGATCTTCTTTCCCGAGAGATGCAGCGCGTTGATCAGCCCCGCGGCGCAGATCACCGCCGTGCCGTGCTGGTCGTCATGGAAGACGGGGATGTCCATGATCTCCTTCAGGCGGCTTTCGATCATGAAACACTCGGGCGCCTTGATGTCCTCGAGGTTGATCCCGCCGAAGCTTGGGCCCATCAGGCGTACGGCGTTCACGAACTCGTCCACGTCCTCGGTGTCGAGCTCGATGTCGATGGAGTTCACGTCGGCGAAGCGCTTGAAGAGGACGGCCTTGCCCTCCATCACCGGCTTCGACGCCAGCGCACCCAGATTGCCGAGGCCGAGCACCGCGGTCCCGTTGGACACCACCGCGACCATGTTGCCCTTGGTCGTGTAATCGTAGGCCGTTTCGGGATCGCGGGCGATTTCCTCGCAGGGCACGGCGACACCGGGCGAATATGCAAGGCTCAGATCGCGTTGCGTCGCCATCGGCGTCGAGGCCGAGATGTCGATCTTGCCCGGTGACGGCTCGAGGTGATAGGCCAGCGCCTCGTCCCGCGTGATCCGTGTCTTGTCGGCCATGGCCGCCCCTCCCCCCTTGTCTTTTGTCCCCAGAGTTAGCCCGGCCGCGTGCCGGCCCGCAACCGATGGAATTGCCGCTTCAAACCCGTCTTCGCGGTTAGTAGGCTGCGGCCACGGCCGGGGGGTGAGCCATGAACGCGCATGTGACGCCGATGATGGCGCAATATCTGGAGATCAAGGCGCAGCACGCCGACGCGCTTCTGTTCTACCGGATGGGCGATTTCTACGAGATGTTCTTCGACGATGCCGTGGCCGCCGCCGAGGCGCTCGACATCGCGCTGACCAAGCGCGGCAAGCATGGCGGCGAGGATATCCCGATGTGCGGCGTGCCCGTGCATTCGGCGGAAAGCTACCTGCTGACGCTGATCCGCAAGGGGTTTCGCGTCGCCGTCTGCGAACAGATGGAAGACCCGGCCGAGGCGAAGAGGCGCGCCGGCTCCAAGGCGGTGGTCCGTCGCGAGGTGGTGCGGCTGGTCACGCCGGGCACCCTGACCGAGGACGCGCTTCTGGACGCGCGCGCGCATAACCATCTTGCCGCCTGGTCGGAAATCCGCGGCGAGGGGGCGCTGGCCTGGGCCGATATCTCGACCGGCGATCTGCACGTGATGCCCTGTCCCGCCGTGCGCGTCTCGCCCGAGCTTGTGCGCCTGTCGGTGCGCGAAGTCCTCGTGCATTCGGAACTGGAGGTGACACGCCAGGACGCGCTGGCCGAAACCGGGGCTTCGGTCACGGCGCTCGGGCCGGGCAGTTTCGACTCCCGCTCGGCCGGGAAGCGGCTGCAGGCGGTCTTCGGCGTGGCGTCGCTGGATGCGTTCGGAACGTTCGGACGGGCGGAATTGTCGGCGCTCGGCGCGTTGGTCGACTATCTCGACATGACGCAGAAGGGCGCGCTGCCGCTCTTGCGGCCGCCGCAGCGGCACACGGGCGCCGCGCTGATGCAGATCGACACCGCCACGCGCCGCAATCTCGAACTGACGCGCAGCCTGTCGGGCGAACGGCGCGGCAGCCTTCTCTCGGTGCTCGACCGGACCGTGACAGCAGGCGGCGCCCGGCTGTTGGAACGACGGCTCTCGGGGCCGCAGAGCAATGTCGAGACCATCCGCGAGCGACACGAGGCCGTGGCACATTTCGTCTCTGACAGGCGAATTAGAGACGAAATTCGAGCCGCACTCAGGCACTGTCCCGATCTCGAACGCGCCTTGTCCCGGCTGGCACTGGACCGGGGTGGGCCGCGCGATCTTGCGGCGGTGCGGGATGGGCTGACCCAAAGCGCGCGCATTGCCGAGCGGTTGCAAGGGACCGAATGCCCTGCGCCCGTCGCCGCGGCCCGCGAGGCGCTTGCCGGCCATGACGCGGTGACGGACCTGCTTGCCTCGGCGCTGGTGGCGGACCCGCCCGTCCATCTTCGTGACGGCGGGGCCATCGCCACGGGGTTCGACGCCGATCTCGACGCAGCACGCCAGCTGCGCGACGAGGGGCGCGGCGTCATCGCCGGGCTACAGGCCGACTACATCTCCGACAGCGGCGTGCAGTCCCTGAAGATCAAGCACAACAACGTGCTGGGCTACTTCATCGAGACCACGGCGACCCATGCGGAAAAGATGCTCTCCAAACCGCTCTCCGACCGGTTCATCCACCGTCAGACCACCGCAAACGCGGTGCGCTTCACGACCGTGGAGCTGTCGGATCTCGAAACGCGCATCCTGAACGCCGGAACGCGCGCCCACGAGATCGAGACCGCGCTTTTCCGGAGCTTGCGCATGGCCGTCCTCGACGCCCATGATCGGATCGGAGACGCCGCCCGCGCGCTGGCCGGGGTCGACCTGTACGCCGCCCTGGCCGAGCGCGCCGTCGAGGGCGACTGGACCCGCCCCGAGATGCATGACGATCGCCGTTTCACGGTAGAAGGCGGTCGGCATCCCGTTGTCGAGGCCGCGCTCGACAAGACTGGCACGCCCTTCATCGCCAATGATTGCGCATTGACCCCCGATGGGGATGCCGCCTCGATCGCGCTGCTGACCGGCCCGAACATGGCCGGCAAGTCCACATGGCTCCGCCAGAACGCCCTGATCGTGATCCTGGCGCAAATGGGCAGCTTCGTCCCGGCCGAGCGGGCGGAGATCGGCGTCGTCAGCCAGGTCTTTTCCCGTGTCGGTGCCTCGGACGATCTGGCACGGGGGCGGTCCACCTTCATGGTCGAGATGGTGGAAACCGCGGCCATCCTGAATCAGGCCGATGACCGGGCGCTGGTGATCCTTGACGAGATCGGCCGTGGCACGGCCACCTATGACGGTCTGTCCATCGCCTGGGCGACGGTCGAGCATCTGCACGAGGTCAACAAGTGCCGGGCGCTTTTCGCGACCCACTACCATGAACTGACGGCTCTGGCGGAAAAGCTCGCGGGCCTGTCCAATGCGACGATGGCCGTCAAGGAATGGGAGGGCGACGTGGTTTTCCTGCACGAGGTCCGCCCGGGCGCGGCCGACCGGTCCTACGGGGTGCAGGTCGCCAAGCTTGCCGGGTTGCCGCCCACCGTGATCGCGCGGGCGCAATCCGTGCTCGAAGCGCTGGAGGAAGGCGCGCGGCACGGGCCGGAGCGCACGACCCTGATCGACGATCTGCCGCTGTTTTCCGTGAAGCCTTCAAAGGCCGCAGAAAATCCCGCCTCGGCCGACCCGATCGACGAGGCGTTGCGCAACGTCCATCCCGACACGCTCAGCCCGCGAGAGGCGCTCGACCTCGTCTATGCGCTGAAGGAGCTGTCCGAGGCGAGCTCAGGACGCGGGCATGGATGACACGCCCACCTGCGCCGGCCGCAGAAGCCGGTCGTGCAGCAGGAATCCTTCGGCCATGACCTGGATGATCTCTCCGGCCTTTGTGCCGGGCACGGGTGCCTCGAACATCGCCTGATGCTGCTGCGGGTCGAAGGTGTCGCCCACCTGCGGCGCCACCGGTGTCATGCCGTGCTTGCCAAAGACGGAAATCAGCTCGCGCAGGGTCAGTTCCACCCCCTCGATCACACCACTGGCCGCGACGCGCTGTTCTTCCCCGGCGGCGTCGAGGGCACGCTTTAGGTTGTCATAGACCGGCAATAGATCCCGCGCGAGTTTCGAACCGCCATACTGTTCGGCTTCGCGCCGGTCGCGCTCGGCGCGCTTCCGGCTGTTCTCGGCATCGGCCAGCGCGCGCAGCATCCGGTCCCGCAACTCGTCCCGTTCGGCGCGCAGAATGTCCAGCTCGGTTTCGGGGTCATACGCCCCGTCCTCTGCCGTTGCGTCGTCGAAGGTCTGATCTTCCACGAATTCGTCTTTCTTCGCCTCAGCCATTGCTTCCCCCTACGAGCGGTCGGAAATCATGCGTCCGACCAACTGCGCCGTGTAGTCTACGATCGGAACGATTCGTCCATAGTTCAAACGGGTGGGGCCGATCACGCCGACCGCGCCGACCACCTTGCGATCAGCGTTCATATAAGGAGAGACGACCAGACTGGAACCCGAAAGCGAGAACAACTTGTTCTCCGAACCGATAAAAATCCGCACACCGTCGCCGCTGTCGGTCAGCTCGAGGAACTGCGCGATGTCGCGCTTGCGTTCGAGATCGTCGAAGAGCTGACGGATACGGTCGAGATCCTCCGCCTCGGCGCTGTCGGTCAGAAGGTTGGACCGCCCGCGCACGATCAGCCGCTCGGTCACCTGGCCCGCGTTTTCCCAGACCGCCAGACCGCTATCGATGAGCGAATTTGCCAACGCGTCGATTTCCTTCCGGCGCGTCTCGATCTCCTGCTGCATCAGGGCCTTGAGGGAGGGCACGGTCTGTCCCGCAAGGCGCGCGTTCAGGAAATTGGCGGCCTCGCGCATGGCGCTGGGCGTCGTGCCGCCGGGCGGTGCGAAGATGCGGTTTTCCACGTGCCCGTCCGAGAACACCAGCACCACAAGTGCCTGCTCGGGCGAGAGGCTGACAAAATCGATATGCTGGATCGGCGCCTCGTGTTTCGGCGCCAGGACAAGGCTCGCGCCCCGCGTGGCGGCCGACAGCGCGGCGCCGACCCGGTCGAGCACGTCTTCGATCCCGGCGGAATTCGATTCGAACGTGTCGTCGAGCGAGCGGCGATCCTCGGTGGCGAGATCGCCCACCTCGAGGAACCCGTCCACGAAAAGGCGCAGGCCCAGTTGCGTCGGCACGCGGCCCGCAGAGACATGCGGACTGTCCAGAAGACCTAGATATTCGAGGTCCTGCATGACGTTGCGCACGGTCGCGGCCGAGACCCGTTCAGACAGCGTCCGCGTCAGCACGCGGGAGCCGACCGGCGCGCCGGTATCCAGATAGCCTTCGACGACCCGGCGGAACACTTCCCGGGACCGGTCGTTCAGCTCAGACAATATGCGGTCTTGCTCGGTCATCGTTACACGTGAATGTTGTGCCGACTGGCCCGCGATACAAGGTGTTTCGCACTTGCGGCCCGCCCTTGATGCGGACTATCCCTCGGCCAGCGAACTGGGAGAGAATGATGCGTCCCTCGGGCAGAAACCTAGACGAAATCCGCAGCATTTCCATCGAGGTGGATGCGACCAAGCATGCCGAGGGCGCGTGCCTGATCAAGTGCGGCGATACGCATGTGCTGTGTACCGCGAGCCTCGAAGAGCGCGTGCCGCCCTTCCTGAAGAACACGGGACTCGGATGGGTCACGGCGGAATACGGGATGCTGCCGCGCGCCACCCACACCCGGATGCGGCGCGAGGCCGCCACGGGCAAGCAATCCGGCCGAACCCAGGAAATCCAGCGTCTGATCGGGCGGTCCCTGCGCGCCGGGATCGACCGCTCCGCCATGGGCGAGCGCCAGATCACCGTGGATTGCGACGTGATCCAGGCCGACGGCGGCACGCGTTGCGCCGCGATCACTGGCGGATGGGTCGCGTTGCGGCTTGCGGTCAACAAGCTTCTGAAAGCCGGCGACATCGCCTCGGACCCGATCCTCGACCATGTTGCGGCCGTCTCCTGCGGCATCTATGCGGGTCAGCCGGTGCTCGACCTCGATTACGCCGAGGACAGCGAGGCCGGCACCGACAGCAATTTCGTCATGACTGGTACCGGCGCGCTGATCGAGGTGCAGGCAAGCGCCGAGGGCGCGACCTTCAGCCGGGCGCAGTTCGACCAGATGCATGACCTCGCGCAATCGGGGGTCACGACACTGGTTGCGGCACAAAAGGCGGCGATTGCCTGAGGTGAGACGGTTTCGCGGCGATACGCTTCTGGTGGCCACGCACAACCAGGGCAAGCTGGAGGAGATCGCGCATCTGCTCGAGCCGTTCGGCATCTCCGTGACCTCCGCGAAGGCGCATGACCTGCCCGAGCCCGAGGAAACCGGCACGAGCTTCGTGGAAAACGCGCGGATCAAGGCCCATGCCGCCGCTTCGGCCACGGGTCTGCCGGCACTGGCCGATGATTCCGGTATCGAGATCGCCGATCTGGGCGGCGAACCCGGTGTCTATACGGCCGACTGGGCCGAAACGCCGTCGGGCCGTGACTTCGAGTTCGCGATGCGGCGCGCCCATGACGCACTGATCGAGACTGGCGCACCCGAGCCATGGCGTGCGTGCTTCTGCTGCACTCTGGTGCTGGCCTGGCCGGACGGCCATGACGAGGTGTTCCCGGGCACGGTCGATGGCCGCATCGTCTGGCCCATGCGCGGCGATCAAGGCCATGGCTACGATCCGATCTTCCAGCCCGATGGGTATACGGTGACCTTCGGCGAGATGGATCGTTGGGAAAAGAACCGGATCAGCCACCGCGCCAACGCCTTCGGAAAACTGGTGCAGATCTTTGGCGACGCCTGACGCGCCGGATTTCGGCCTTTATGTCCATTGGCCGTACTGCCAGGCGAAATGCCCCTATTGTGATTTCAACAGCCACGTCGCGCGCAGCATCGATCACGCACGCTGGCTGACCGCCTATCGCAGCGAGATCGCGCGCATCGCCAACGAAACCGGACCACGCACCCTGCGCAGCATATTTTTCGGCGGCGGCACGCCGTCCCTGATGCAGGCCGAGACCGTTGCAGGCATCATCGACGCCGCCCGCGCCGCGTGGACCTGGGCCAACAATGTGGAAATCACGCTCGAGGCGAACCCGACCTCGTCCGAGGCCGCCCGTTTTCGCGCATTCCGGGATGCGGGTGTGAACCGTGTCTCGATCGGTGTTCAGGCTCTGAACGACGCGGATCTCATGCAACTCGGCCGGCTTCATTCGGCCGAAGAAGCGCGCGCCGCGTTCGACCTCGCGCGCGGCACGTTCCCTCGGGTCAGCTTCGATCTGATCTACGCACGGCAGAACCAGACGCTCGAGGCATGGCGCGAGGAATTGCGCGAAGCGTTATCCTTCGCCGCCGATCACCTCTCGCTCTACCAACTCACCATCGAGCCCGGCACCGCCTTCGGCGACCGTCACGCCCGTGGCCTTCTGCGCGGATTGCCTGACGACGACCGCGCGGCCGACATGTACGAGCTCACTCAAGACATGTGCGCAGCGGCCGGTTTGCCCGCCTACGAAATCTCCAATCACGCGGCGGTGGAGGCTCAATCCCGGCATAATCTGATCTATTGGCGTAGCCAGGATTGGGCCGGGATCGGCCCCGGTGCCCATGCCCGTCTGACACTGGGACATGAACGATGGGCCATCGCGAGCGAGGCAAATCCCGTCAGGTGGCTTTCGAAACTCGAGACCGAGGGCCACGGCGAATCGAACCGCGAGCCATTGAGCATCGCCGATCAGTCGGAAGAAATCCTGATGATGGGTCTGCGCCTGTCGGAAGGGGTGGATATGCGCCGTCTCGATCGCCTTGGCACCGCAAGGCCGGAACAAGAACGGATTGACTCGCTGACCGACCTTGGCCTTCTGGCTGTTGACGGCGACACGCTGCGGACAACGCAGGCCGGACGCCAGGTGCTGAATGCCGTCTTGCGCGATTTGCTTGCGTAACAGGGCCTTCAGGCGCGATTCAGCACGCGCACGACGTCGTCAAGCTGCGCTAAATCCTTGTAAGAAATCGTGATTTTACCGCTGGACTTGGCTTGGTCGTGATCGATCGTCACCGACAGACCCAACGCGGCGGACAGGTCCGACTCCAACGCCCGCGTATCTGCGTCTTTCTGCGACTTCGCAGAAGAACTCTTGGGCGTTCGTTTCCGGGAACCTTCTGATTTCACGAGCTTTTCGACATCACGAACCGAAAGGCCGCGCGCGACGATCTTCCGCGCGAGGCCCGCCGAATCCTCCGTGGTGATCAGCGCCCGCGCGTGGCCGGCCGTCAGGCGACCATCACGCAGGAAGGCAAGAACTTCCTCGGGCAGGCCCAGAAGGCGCATCACATTGGCGATGTGACTGCGACTTTTTCCCATCGCGGCGGCGAGTTGTTCCTGCGTGTGACCGAACCGGTCCATCAGTTGCCGATAGCCGTGCGCCTCCTCGACCGGATTGAGATCTGCGCGCTGGATGTTCTCGATGATCGCAACCTCGAGAACCTCGGTATCGTCGAAGTTTCGCACGATCACCGGGATCTCGTGCACTTGCGCCAGTTGTGCCGCCCGCCAACGGCGTTCGCCGGCGACAATCTGGAACAGGTCGCCGCCCGCGGGGTCCGGCCGTACGATCAGGGGCTGAATTACGCCCTTTTGTCGGATGGATGCCGCCAGTTCCGCCAAGGCGTCATCGGAAAAGGCCCGTCGCGGCTGCTCGGGGTTGGGAACGATCTTTTCGACGGGCAGCACACGATCACCCCGGATCTCCTTCGGGGTCGTGGCATCTGGCGCTTCGGATGTGACCTGGATATCGGCCATCAGGGCCGACAGCCCGCGCCCAAGGCCTTTGCGGTCCTTCTGCTGCGCCATCATGCCTTCTCCTTGATCTCGTTGCGTTCGAGGAATTCCTGCGCAAGTTCCAGATAGGCTTCGCTGCCACGCGACGCGGGGTCATATTCGATGACGGGCAAGGCGAAGGACGGCGCTTCGGAGACGCGGACGTTTCGTGGAATCTTCGTCTCGTACACCAGGCCGCCCAGCGTCTCGCGGGCGTCATCCTCCACCTGTCGGCAGAGGTTGTTGCGCTGATCGAACATGGTCAGAACCACCCCCTCGACACGCAGGCCGGGATTGGCGCTCTCCCGCACCTGGCGGACGGTGAGAAGAAGCTGCGACAAACCTTCCAGCGCGAAGAATTCCGTTTGCAGCGGCACGAGCGCGGCATCTGCCGCAACCAGCGCGTTCACGGTCAGAAGGCTGAGCGCCGGCGGACAATCGATAAGCACGATGTCGTAGGGCAAGTTGCCCCTCTCCCTGAGCGCGTTGCGCAGAAGGTTCGTCCGGTTCCTGTGGTCGACCAGGTCCACATCCGCAGAACTCAAATCGGTTGTCGCTGGCGCAAGGAACAGATTTTCCACCTGCGTGGGCCGCGCAACGTTCTGCAACGGTGTACCGTCAACAAGCAGGTCATACGTGGTGAACATCCGATCGGATGGCACAACCCCAAGTCCTGTGGACGCATTTCCTTGCGGATCGAGATCAATGATCAGGACGCGCTTCCTCAGACGTGCGAGCGCGGCGCCCAGGTTGATCGCGGTCGTCGTTTTTCCGACCCCGCCCTTCTGGTTGGTCACAGCAAGGATGCGGCGGGACAGATCATGCATGGGTGAGGTTCCGAATGCGAAGGATGACGGCATCCGCCGATGTGACGGACGGGACGATCTCGACATCCATCTGCCAGTCGGCGCGCGCCAGTTCAAGTTCCTCCGCATGACGAGCGCCCTTTTGAAGAAGGGCGGTGCCATCAGGTCCCAGATGGCGGTGAACGAGTGGTAACAGCGCTGGCAATGGGGCGAGCGCGCGCGCCGAGACAATCTCGGCGCCAATCGGCGGCAGGGTTTCCGCGCGAGCATTCTGGATATGGACCGATGTGTGCGTTTTCTGCGCCACCTGGCGCAAGAAGGCGCATTTTCGCGTATCGCTTTCGATGAGGTGGAACTCCGTTGCCTCGCCACGAGACTGAAGCGCGATAGCGCAGACGAGCCCGGGGAAACCACCGCCGGTCCCAAGATCGACCCATCTTCGTGGAGAAAGATCGACAAGGGACAAAAGCTGAAAGGAATCAAGAAAGTGGCGGGTCCAAGCCTCTGGCATGGTCGACGGGGAAACGAGGTTCACCGTTTTCTGCCATTTGAGCAGAAGACGGTGATAGGTTTCGAGGCTTTGGAATGTTTCACGTGAAACACGGCTGGAAATGGCCGCGCGCGCCTCGTTCTCCGTCATGCCCGACGACGTGCCTCCTGACGTTCGTCCCGCCGGATCCGCGTCAAGATCAAGGCAAGTGCCGCCGGCGTCATGCCATCGATACGACCCGCCTGTCCAAGCGTCCGCGGCCGAATTCTGGATAGCTTGCTACGAAGCTCGGCCGACAAACCTTGCAAAGCCTCATACTCCAACGTGTCGGGTATGATCTGCGCTTCGTCCCTTTCAAGCGCCGCTGCGTCGCGTGATTGCCGATCCACATAGGTTGCGTACAGCGCCTCGATCTCCAGCTGCTCGCGTATTTCCGCCGGCAGCGATTTCAGCTCGGGGCAGACCAGGTCAAGATCCGCGATCCCGATATCAGGGAACGCCAAAAGCTGTTGCCCCGTCCGCCTCTGTCCGTCAGCGTTGACTGGCAAACCGGCCCGATCCGCCTCCTGTGGCGTGAGCCTGATCGACCCGAGCAGACCCCTTCCTTTTTCGAGATGAGCGATCTTGTTTTCGAAGTTCTCGATGCGCGCCAGGTCGAGCAGCCCGAGGTCCATCGCCTTCGGCACCAGCCGCTGGTCGGCATTGTCAGCCCGCAAGCTCAGCCTGTACTCCGCCCGGGACGTGAACATGCGATAGGGCTCCGTCACGCCCCGCGTCACGAGGTCGTCAATGAGAACGCCGATATAGGCCTCGTTCCGTTTGAATTTGACCGGCTCATTCGCCCGCGATTGCCGCGCTGCGTTCAAACCTGCAACAAGCCCCTGCGCTGCGGCCTCTTCGTATCCTGTCGTTCCATTGATCTGTCCGGCAAGAAACAGTCCCGGCAGCGCCTTGAGCTGCAAGCTATCATCCAGGCTTCGCGGGTCGACGTAGTCATACTCGATGGCATATCCAGGCTGAAGGATTTGCGCGCGCTCCAGGCCTTGGATCGTACGCACGTAGATTTCCTGTATATCGGCCGGCAATGATGTCGAAATGCCATTCGGATAGACCACGTCACTATCGAGGCCCTCCGGTT
Source organism: uncultured Roseicyclus sp. (assembly GCA_964525355.1). Lineage (GTDB taxonomy): Bacteria > Pseudomonadota > Alphaproteobacteria > Rhodobacterales > Rhodobacteraceae > Roseibacterium. The sequence goes on along the minus strand of CAZGHJ010000038.1, from coordinate 2,237 downwards.
CCAGGAAAATCTGGTGAGAAGCCTTGTCGGCAAACCGCACGACCTTGTCCTCGATCGAGGGGCAATACCGCGGACCCACACCTTCGATATGGCCACCATACATCGCGGAGCGTTCGAGGTTCCGTGTGATGACATCATGCGTGTCAGGATTCGTATGGGTGATCCCGCAAGAAATTTGCCGGATATACGGACCCTTGGACAGGAACGAGAACATCACCGGATCTTCGTCCGCCGGTTGGAACTCCAACCGGTCCCAGGCGATGCTACCGGATGCCAACCGCGGAGGCGTACCTGTCTTGAGCCGACCCATGTCGAGCCCCAAGCCGTCCAACCGTTGCGCCAATCGGATCGCAGGGCGCTCCCCGATCCGACCGCCAGGGCTGGACTGGTCCCCGATGTGAATGACGCCCCGAAGGAACGTTCCCGTCGTGAGCACCACGCTTTGCGCAGGGATTTCAGCGTCATCTGCCATAACCACACCGGCTACGCGACCGTCGATGACACGCAGATCGGCGACTTCGCCCTCGACCACATCAAGCAACGGTTGCGCCCGCACCGCGTCCTTGACGGCCGCCTGATAAAGCTTTCGGTCCGATTGCGTACGGGGCCCGCGCACCGCCGGCCCCTTGCGGCGGTTCAGAAGCCGGAACTGGATACCGGACTTATCTGCGGCCAGGCCCATGACACCGCCCAGCGCATCGATTTCGCGCACCAGATGGCCCTTGCCGAGACCGCCAATCGCCGGATTGCAGGACATCACACCGATGCCGGACCAGGACAAGGTCACCAGCGCCGTCCGGGCACCGGCACGTGCCGAGCCCGTTGCAGCTTCGACCCCGGCATGACCGCCGCCGACAACGATGACGTCGTATCCCGCATGTTTCACGTGAAACACTCCTACTTCCCGATGCAGAAGGACGAGAAAATCTCCCCGAGCACGGCCTCTACATCGATGCGCCCCGTAAGGGAGTCAAGCGACCGGATGGCATCCCGCAAATGCTCGGCCGCGATTTCCGGACAATCCGGTTGCTCCGACACAGCTGAGCGCGCCAAATCAAGTGATACGACCGCAGTGTTCATCGCGTGCTGGTGCCGTCGATGCGTGCCCGTACCAACCTGCTGCACCCGACCAGCAAGTTTATCATGCACAACCGTCAGAAGTGCCTCCACCCCATCGCCCGTTCGCCCCGAGACGTCCCCGGCATCATCCACATCCGACTTTCCCAGTACGACAATGTCGTCAGGCCCAACAATAACGTCCGGCTTCTCCGGCGCTGCGCCCTTCACAAAAATCCTCAGATCCGCGGAACCCGCACGGTCCCGTGTTCGCGCAACCCCTATTTTCTCCACGCTGTCTTCTGTTTGGCGAAGACCCGCCGTGTCCAGGAATGTCACAGGCAACCCTTTCAGGTCCGTCCTGACTTCCAGTACATCACGCGTCGTGCCCTCAACGTCGGATGTGATCGCCACTTCCCGACCGGCTATATGATTGAGGAGCGTCGATTTCCCGGCATTCGGCGGCCCGATGATCGCCACCTCGAAACCGTCCCGCAGTCGCTCGGCCACCAATGTTCCAGACGCTTCCCGAATCAGGCTTTCCCGAACGTGTTCGATCCCCGAAAGCACCTCCGGTGACACATCCTCGGGAACCTCTTCGTCCGCGAAATCGATCACCGCCTCGACCAACGCCACCGTCCGAAGAAGAACCCGCCGCCACTCGCCCGAGACGTCACCAAGGCGACCATCGAACAGGCGCATGGCAACTCGTCGCTGCATGTCGGTCTCGGCCGACAAAAGATCGCCAAGACCCTCGACCTGCGCGATATCCAGACGGTCGTTCAGCAGCGCCCTCCGAGTGAACTCCCCGGCTTCCGCGGGGCGCAAACCCGGCTGCCGTGCAAGACAGCGCTCGATCGCTGCAACCACAGCCACGCTACCGTGCACGTGCAGTTCCACCACATCTTCACCCGTGAAACTGCGCGGCCCTTCGAAGACGAGGACCAGGGCCTCGTCGATCAGGGCCCCGTCTTCGTCGCGCAGCCGCCGGACCCTGTGCGTTCCGACTTCCGGCAACGGCCCACACAGACGGCGTGCGGCCGCAAACGCGTCGATACCCGAAATCCGGATAACAGCGACACCCGCACGGCCCCTGCCGGTAGCTAGGGCGAATATCGTGTCCATGAGATAGCGAACCCCTATATCAGGTGTTCATCGAGTCGAAGAATTCCGAGTTCGTC
>CAZGHJ010000037.1:0-16718 GCA_964525355.1 uncultured Roseicyclus sp. | reverse complement strand
GGTTCAGGCAGCGCAGGAAGGTGGACTTGCCGCAGCCCGAGGGGCCGATGAAGGCCGTCACGGTGTTGTCCGCGATATCCACGTCCACAGCCTTGATCGCGTGCGTCGTGCCGTAGAACACGTCGACGCCCCGCGCCTTCATCTTGATGTCCTGCTCACTCACCTTGCGCCCCGTGGCCTGCATGTCATTCATCCTGATATCCTCCATCGCGCTCACCACCGACGCTCGAACTTGTTCCTGAGAAAGATCGCGATCGCGTTCATCACGATGAGGAAGCCGAGCAGCACGAGAATGGCCGCCGACGTCCGGCTCACGAAGCCGCGCTCGGGGCTGTCCGCCCAGATGAAGATCTGCGTGGGCAGTGCCGTCGCCGCGTCGAAGGGCGACGCGGGCGCCGAGGTGATGAACGCGTTCATCCCGATCAGAAGGAGCGGCGCCGTCTCGCCCAGCGCCTGCGCCAGACCGATGATCGTGCCCGTCAGGATCCCCGGCATCGCAAGCGGCAGGACATGGCCGAAGACCACTTGCTGCTTCGATGCCCCCAGGCCCAGCGCCGCCTCGCGGATCGAGGGCGGCACGGCCTTCAGCGCCGCGCGCGTGGCGATGATGATCGTGGGCATCGTCATAAGCGCCAGCGTCAGGCCACCCACGAAGGGCGCCGATCTCGGCAGGCCGAACCAGTTGAGGAACACGGCCAGCGCCAGAAGGCCGAACACGACCGAGGGCACGGCGGCGAGGTTGTTGATGTTCACCTCGATGAAGTCCGACACCCGGTTCTTGGGCGCGAATTCCTCGAGGTAGATGGCCGCGCCGATCCCGACCGGGAAGGACACCGCGAAACAGATCAGGAGCACCCAGAACGATCCGATCAGCGCGCCCCTCAGGCCCGCAAGCTCGGGGAACCGGCTGTCCGCGTTGGTGAAGAGCGACAGGTTGAACGGCGTGGCGATCAGCCCCGCCTCGTCCAGCGTGTCGAACCAGGCGATGGCCTGGTCGTCGACGCGGCGCTGGCCTTCCGGCGTGGCACGGTCGATGTTGCCCTTGTTGAGCTGGTCGAACGGGTCGGACACGGGCACCGTCATCGTGATCGTCCGTCCGATCAGCGTGGGATCTTCCGTGACCTGGTCGCGCAGCGCGAATTGCGCCCCGTTCGACAGGATGTTGCGCACGGCGCGAGCGTCGGTCTCGGGGTCGGCACCCGGCAGGCGGTCGAGCAGGGCGTCCGTCAGAACGTCCTGGAAGCCGCCGCGCGGAAGCTGCTCGACGCTGATCTCCTCGGGATCGACGAAGACCTCGAGCGTGACCTTCGTCTGCACGAAGGCCGTGTATCCCGTCGACACCAGCGACGCGACAAGGATGAAGAGGAAGGTGAAGGCGATCAGGATCGCCCCCATTCCCACGCCCATCAGCATCAGGTCCTTGCGCTTGCGGCGCGCGACCTGGGCGGAGCTTTCCGTGAGCGAGAGTTTGCGGGGCGCTGGGCCCGTATCGGTCATGTCAGACATGGTCAAAGCGCCTCAATCGTAGATTTCGCGGTACTTGCGGACGATCCGCAGGGCAAGGACGTTGATCCCGAGCGTGATGACGAAAAGCATCAGGCCCAGGGCGAAGGCGGCAAGCGTCTTGGGGTTGTCGAAGGCCGTGTCGCCGATCAGCAGCGTCACGATCTGCACGGTGACGGTCGTCACGCTGTCGAGCGGGTTGATCGTCATGTTCGCCATGAGGCCCGCCGCCATCACCACGATCATGGTCTCGCCGATGGCCCGGCTGACGGCCAGCAGGATACCGCCCACGATACCCGGAATCGCCGCCGGAAAGAGAACCTTGAGCATCGTTTCGCCCCGCGTCGCACCGAGGGCGAGCGATCCGTCCCGCAGGGAGCGCGGCACGGCGGTCAGCGCATCGTCGGCGAAGGACGAGATGAAAGGGATCAGCATGATGCCCATGACGCCGCCCGCAGCCAGCGCCGTGTTGGGCGAGATCGGGATGCCGAGGTCCGTGCCGACACCGCGCAGCGCCGGCGCCACGACAAGGATCGCGAAGAAGCCGTAGACGACCGTCGGCACACCGGCCAGGATCTCCAGCACCGGCTTCACGACCGACCGGACCCGGCCGGGCGCGAACTCGTTGAGGTAGATCGCGGACAGCAGGCCGATGGGTGTGGCGATGAACAGGGCCACGAAGCTGATCACGACCGTCCCGAGGATCACCGGCAGCCAGCCGAAGGCGCCTTCCGCCGCGATCTGGTCCTCGCGGATCGGGATCTGCGGCTCCCAGTTCGTGCCGAACAGGAACTCGGTGATCGGAACCATCTCGAAGAAGCGGTAAGCCTCGTAGACGAGCGCGAAGATGATGCCGATGGTGGTCAGGATCGCGACGAGCGAGCAGGCGATCATCAGACCGGTCAGGATGGCCTCCGTCGCCTGGCGCGCGCGGAACTCGGCCGACACGCGGCGGCGCGTGAAGACCAGGATGGCCAGCGCCAGCACCAGCGCCACGACGACCAGCAGCACTTCGGCCGTGGCATAGAGCGCGTTGACGCGGTCGGCCGCGGCAAGCTTCCAGTCCTCGGGCGTGCCGAAGATCTGCCCCCGCGCGATCGACCGGATCTCGGCCAGCACCAGCTGCACGCCGCCGCTGTCCAGCCCGTCGAGCACGCCCTCCGGCAGACCGCCCATCACCATCGCGTTGATGATCGGCGTCTCCAGCACCAGGAAAAGGCACATCAGGACGAAAACCGGCACGAGGATCGTCAGCAGCGCGTAGAGCCCGTGGAAATGGGTCAGCGAATGCAGCCGCGCGCCACCGTCGATGATGGCCGACGCGGCCCGCCGGTTCATGACGTAGCCCAGGACGGCGAGTGCGAAGAGTATAAGGAAAGCAAGCAACGTCATGGGGTTACCCGGGGGTCAGCAAGGCGGCTGCCCGGCCGGAGCCGGGCAGCCTTGTGGGTGTCAGCGCGGATCACTGACCTTCGTAGGTCGCACCGTCGGTGGCCGCCACGCGGGTCTCTTCACGGCGCGCCGGCTGCAGCGGAACCAGCCCGCGCTCGGAGAGATAGCCGCCCTCGCCGATCGCGGCCTCGGACACGTACTCTTCCACGAACTCCTGCAGGTTCGGGATCACGCCGCGATGCGCGTTCTTCACATAGACGAAGAGCGGACGCGACACCGGGTAGTCGCCGGAGGCGATGGTGTCGGGATCGGGGTCGACCCCGTTGATCGCGACGGGCGCCAGCGTGTCCTGGTTCTCGAACAGGAACGAGTAGCCGAAGATGCCCATGGCGTTGGCGTCGGCCTGCAGGCGCTGGACGATCAGGTTGTCGTTCTCGCCGGCCTCGACGAAGGGACCGTCGGTGCGCATGCGCGAGCAGTTCTCCTCGACCCAGTCCTCGTCGTAGCCACCGGCGGAGACGAATTCGAGCTCCATGCAGCCTTCCCACATCGCCAGTTCGACGAAGGCGTCACGGGTGCCCGAGGTCGGCGGCGGGCCGTAGGCGAGGATCTCGACCTCCGGCAGGTCGGGGTTGATCTCGTTCCACGTCGTGTAGGGGTTGTCGGCCCATTCGCCGTCGACCGGCACCTGAGCGGCCAGCGCCAGGTAGATTTCTTCCAGCGACAGGTCCCACTCGAACTCGCTCTCGCGCGAGATCGCGAGCGACAGGCCGTCCGAGCCGAAGTAGATCTCGGTGATGTCGGTCACGCCGTTGGTCTGGCACAGCTCGAACTCCGACGCGGTCATCGCGCGCGAGGCGCCCGTCATGTCGGGATGCTGCTCGCCGATGCCGCCGCAGAAGATCTGCATGCCGCCGCCCGTGCCGGTCGATTCCACGATCGGCGACGGGACGCCCATGGTGTTGGCGAACTGCTCTGCGACAGCCTGGCTGTAGGGAAACACGGTCGAGGAGCCGACCACGCGGATCTCCTCGCGGCCCTGCGCGAAGGCCGCGGTCGCGGAGGCCGCAAGGACCGCAACGGCGGCCGTGGAAAGCTTGAGATGAGACATGTCTTCTCCATAGATTTTGTCCGGGACGGCACGCGTCCTCGGGCCGCTGCCTAGCGGCGCTCGGTGACGCTTCTTCAACAGTTTTGTAACAGGTGTATGACAGCCGGGCCGAAGCCGGTTAACACCATGACATGGCGGGATTCTTTTACGGTATTTTAACCCTTTTCAGGACCGCCCGCCGGGCAGCCGCCGGCGCCGGCGCCCGCCCGGCGCCCCGCTGGCACGCCGGAACAGCCCACGGATTCGCGTCTGTCCAGGGTCAGACGGGGGCCGGAGCGGGGGCGTGGTCCCGCAACCGCGCGGCCGCCAGCGCGGACAGCACCACCATGGCCGCGGCCACCCCGAGCGTCAGGCCGAGCCCGCCGACCTGATAGGTCAGCCCCGACAGGACCGTGCCGATCAGCCGCCCCGCGGCATTGGCCATGTAGTAGAAGCCCACGTCCATCGTGACGCGCTCGGACCCCGTGAAGGCCAGGATCAGGTAGGAGTGGAGCGCCGAGTTCACCGCGAAGATCGCGCCGAACACCAGCAACCCCGCAACCAGCGCCACCGTCAGCCAGGGCGCCGGCCCGCCCGCAAGCGCCACCGCCGCCGCGAGGGCCGCCGGCACCACCGCCAGCGCCAGCGCCCAGCCCCGCGCGGCGCGGATCAGCGCGCCCTGCGGCCGGTGCGCCGCCCGCAACAGGCGCGGCGCGGACGCCTGAACCGCGCCGTAAAGGATGATCCAGACGGCCATGAAACTGCCGATCAGGAAGAAGGCCGCGCGGTTGCCTTCGGTCGTGCCGTCGGACAGGACCGCGTAGAAATAGATGGGGATGCCCACCACGAACCACACGTCCCGCGCCCCGAACAGCGCCACGCGCGCCGCACTCAGCCAGTTGACGTTGGGCGACGTGGAGAAGACCTGCGAGAATTTCGCGCCCTTGCGCCCGCCCGGCAGGCCCGCGGGCATCGCCACGAGGATCGCGGCCAGGATCACCGCGAGGACGGCGGCCATGGCCAGGACGGCGGCGGCAAAGCCCAAGCCCGCCAGAAGCCCCGCGCCCAGCAGGAACCCCAGCCCCTTCACCGCGTTCTTGGACCCCGTGAGCCACGCCACCCAGCGGAACAGCCCATCGCCGTCGGTGGGCGCCAGCAGCTTCACAGCCGATTTCGAGGACATCTTGGAAAGGTCCTTGGCCACGCCCGACGCGCCCTGCACCAGCATGACGAAGGCGACGGAGGTACTCACCGCCCAGGCCGGGTCGAGCCGGGACAGCGCCACCAGCGCCACCACCTGGAGCGCCAGCCCGGCATAGAGCGTCCGCGTCAGCCCGAACCGCGCCGCGATCCAGCCCGCGCAGAGATTCGTCACGATCCCGGCGATCTCGTAGAGCACGAACAGATAGGCCAGCTGCACAGGCGAGAATCCCAGCGTGTGGAAATGCAGCAGCACCAGCATCCTGAGCGCGCCATCGGTCAGCATGAAGGCCCAGTAGGCACCGGTGACCGCGACATAGGCCGAAAGCCCCTCGGGCCGGGCGCTCATGCGCCCGCGCCCACCATCAGCGCCACGTCCACGAGACGATGCGCGTAGCCCATCTCGTTGTCGTACCAGGCGTAGATCTTGGCCTGCGTGCCGTTCACCACCATGGTCGAGGGCCCGTCCACGATGGCCGAGCGCGTGTCGTTGGTGTAATCGGCCGAAACGAGCGGGCGGTCCTCGTAGCCGAGAATGCCCTTGAGCGGCCCCTCGGCGGCAGCCTTGAAGAGCGCGTTCAGCTCCTCGGCCGTGGTCTCGCGCTCCAGTTCGAACACGCAATCGGTGAGCGAGGCGTTCAGCAGGGGAACGCGCACCGCGTGGCCGTTCAGCCGGCCTTTCAACTCGGGATAGATCAGCGTGATCGCAGTCGCCGACCCCGTGGTCGTCGGAATCAAGGAATTCAGCGCCGAGCGCGCGCGGCGCAGATCCTTCGCGGGCCGGTCGACGATGGTCTGGGTGTTCGTCACATCGTGGATCGTGGTGATCGAGCCGTGGCGGATGCCCAGGCCCTCGTGCACGACCTTCACCACCGGCGCGAGGCAGTTCGTCGTGCAGGACGCGGCCGTCACGATGCGGTGCGACGCGGGATCGTAGGTGTCTTGGTTGACCCCGTAGACGATATTGGCCGTCGGCCCATCCTTCACCGGCGCGCTGACCACCACCTTCTTCACGCCGGCGTCGAAATAGGGCGCCAGCGCGGCCTCGGTCTTGAACCGGCCGGTGCAGTCGATGACCACGTCCACACCCTGAAGCGGCAGGGCCGAAAGATCGGCGGTGCCGATGAAGGGCAGCCGCGTGCCGTCCACGCTCACGCTCTCGGCGTCATGGGCGAAACCCGCGTGCCAGCGGCCATGGACGGTGTCGAACTCCAGCAGATGCGCGTGCAGGGCCGGATCGCCCACCGCATCGTTGATCCAGGCGATCTCGGCGCCGCGTTCCAGCAGCGGGCGCAGCGCCAGCTTGCCGATCCGGCCGAGGCCGTTCAGGGCATAGACGGTCATTGGGTCACGGTGTCCTTCATCTGGCCGATCTCGTCGACGGCGCGTTGCAGCGATAGCGCGTCGAGCGCGTCGAGGGGCAGCGCCACGAAGGCCTCGACCCGGTTGCGAAGCGCGCCGTAGACCTCCTGGAAGGCCAGCGCGCGCTCGGCCTCCGTGCCCTGGGCCTGAACCGGGTCGGGCAGGCCCCAATGGCCGCTCACCGGCTGGCCGGGCCAGGGCGGGCAGTCCTCGTTCGCGGCGCGGTCGCAGACCGTGAAGACGACGTCGAAGGCGGGCGCATCCGGCCCCTGGAACTCCGCCAGGGTCTTGGCGCGCAGCCCCGAAATGTCGTGCCCCTTCTCGCGCAGCACCCGAAGGGCGAACGGGTGCAACTGGGAGCGCGGGCGCGTGCCGGCCGAATGGACCTCGAAGCGCGCGCCGCCCAACTCGCGCAGAAGCGTCTCGGCAAAGATCGACCGGGCGGAATTGCCCGTGCAGATGAACAGCGTGCGAAAGGGTTTCGGGGTCCGCGTCATGGCACCGCTTCCCCGCGGCGATCCGAAGGACATCGGCGGGCACAGATCGGGCCGCCCGCGGCAGCAATCGTTCAGCAGATAGTCGAACGTGCCGCGGATCGCGCCCATGTCCGGCGCATAGCGCAGCGACGTGCCGTGGCGCGCCTGCGTGACGAGGCCCGCCTGCATGAGCGCGCCGAGATAGCTCGACAGGGTGGAGGGCTTCAGACCGAGGACCGCGGCGATCTCGCCGGCGGGCAGCGCATCGGGATAGCGCCGCACCAGCAGGCGGAAGACCGACAGGCGCTGGGGATGGCCGAGCGTGGCGAGGCGGGTGACGACGTCTGATTCCATATTTCGTGAATATTCGAAATATGGGGCTGGCACAAGAGCGGCGCGCCCCCGCCGGGCGCCCCCCGACTATGGCTCGGACTGGGTCGCCTCGGAGACGAAATCGCGCAGCTGGATCGCCCATTCGCCGATGATCGGCAGGAACTCGATCTGGCTGAGCGACCAGATGATGGCCGAGAGCAGCACGGTCGCGCCGATCACGGTCCCCAGCCCCACGGCCATGCCGGTGGCGAAGCGGAACATCAGGACGCGCGGCACCGACTGATAGAGCAGGAACATCCGGTGCCGGCGCAGATGCGCCAGTTCCTCGCGCAGCGCGCGCACCTCGGCGTCGAGCCCGCCCTGGGCCTCGTCACCCCGCTCCGGGGGCCGGTCAGGCTGCGTCATGGGTGGCCAGGACCTCGTACATGACAGGCTCGAAACTCCGGCAGAGCGCGTTGATCCGCTTGTTCCGCCGCCGCATCTCTTCGCTTTTCAGCATCTCCTTGAAGTGGTCGCGGGTCTGCCACTGGCTGTAATTGGCCACGCGGGTCTGCGCGTCGTTCACATGCAGCGCGGCGGCGATGAAACCGGGCTGTTTCGAGATGAAGGCGGCATAGGCATCGCCCAACTCCTCGATCAGATCGTCGCAGTCCCCGGGACTGGTCTCGAAGGTGGTCAGGACCGTCTGAAGGCTGGCGTCCTTTGAAATGGTCGGCATGGCTGGCTCCTTCCTGATGCGCAGCCTATCAAGACCGCCGCGCGCCCGCCACCGCCCCGGTCCGCTCAGCCCAGCCAGCCGCGCATCGCCTGGTAGGCCACCGCCGTCACCGCATTGGCCAGGTTGAGCGAGCGGATATGGCGGCTGCGCATCGGCAGACGATACATGCGATGCGACCACGCGCGCAGGATCTCCGGCGGCAGGCCCGTCGTCTCGCGGCCGAACACCAGGTAGGCGCCGGCCGTGTAGGGCGCGTCATAGACCGTGCCCGCGGCACCGTCATCCTCGAAGAAGAACAGGTCCGCGGGCGCCGGCTGGCGGGCGGCAAGAAACCCTGCCCAGTCGTCATGTTCGGTGAGGCGCACGTGCTTCCAGTAGTCGAGCCCCGCGCGCCGCACGGTCTTGTCGCTCAGCTCGAACCCGTAGGGCCGGATCAGGATCAGCTCCATGTCGAGCGCCACGCAGGTGCGCCCGATCGTGCCCGTGTTGCCGGGGATCTCGGGCGCGACGAGCACGACCTTCATCGCCGGCTCGTCGGGCGCGGCCTCGGGCAAAGCGGGGCCGGTGCCGGCCATCGCGCGCGGGTCTCAGGCGTTGGGGCGCAGGCCGAAGCCGAAGGCGCCCGTGCTGCGCGAGGTGCCAAGGCGCGGGCGCGGGCGCGTCACGGCCGTCAGGAAGGCCGCGCGGTCCGAGGTCGGCAGATGCGCCGCCGCGAACCCCTGCGCCCAATCCAGCAGCGCGCCCGTGTCCTGGGGCCGCAGCCGCAGCGCCCCCTCCACCAGCAACGCAAGGTTGCCCGGCAGCGTGTACCAGGGGTCCTGGATCTCGCGCACGCGCCCCGGCAGAAGCCGGCCGATCCCCCGGATCAGGCCCGAATCCGAGAAGCGGTGGATCAGGCGGCCCATCTCCTCGCGGCTCTGGCCGATGAGGGGCGGGAAGGTGTCGAGGAAGACCGGCCCCGCCTGCGCGTCGAACGCGAAGTTCTGCACGGCGGCGTGCAGCCCGATCCGCTCGGGCCGCTGCGCGACACCCGCCCAGAAGCCGCGAACCGAGCACGCCACCGCGTCGACCAGCGCCAGCGCCTCCCCGATCTCGGCGCGGCGCAGAAGCCCCGCCAGAAGCGCCTCCCTCGGTACCGCCTCCTGAACGACCACCGGACGCAGGGTGCCATGCTCGTGGATCAGGATCAGCCGCGTGTCGGGAAGGCTCAGCCCCGCGCGGCGCAGACAGTCGAGATAGGCCTCGTGCCGGCGCAGCAGCGGCTCCAGCAGTTCGGGGTCGCGCCCGATGCGGTAGGGTTTCAGCACATGGCCCGCCAGCGGGCCGGAAGCTGGCTGGAACGGCGCGGTGAACAGACCAAGGCGCGGCGCATCGCCGCCGCCCGCCGGGCCGGGGCGCTGGCTGGCCAGCGCGGCCCGGACCTGTCCGGCCAGTTCACTCATCGCGGCGGCCTCGTCATGCGTGCTTTCCCACGGTCCAGCCGGTCGCCCCGGCCAGCCGGGCCTCGGCCCCGGCACGGGGCAGATCCTCGAGCGCCGAGCCCATGGAATCGTTCCAGCGGTTGAGATAGCCGAACAGCGCGACCACCGCCGTGATCTCCACGATGGCCTCGGGCGGCCAATGGGCCTTGAGCCGCGCGGCCACCTCTTCCGTCACGCCGTTGGGCACCGCCGAGGCCGGGACGACGCCGAGCGGTCCCTTGAAAAACTGTACGTGGTCCCGAAGCGCGGGATCGAGACCGCCTTCGCCGTCCTCCGCGAGGGGCGCGACAAGGGCCATGACATCTCCTCCCCAGGTGAACGACTGGCGAGCGGCACGCTGCCCGAGCCCGTCCGGACGCGCAAGACGCAGGTGCCGCCGTTAGGCTTCCATTAACCAAGATAACACAACTCTTTCGCCATGCGTTGCGCTGCCGCCACGATTCCCGGGCCCCGGTCCGGGCAGGGACAGGCGCGCAGGTGGGCCGGCTGGTCGGGCGCCGTTGCGGCGGCCCTGCTGCTGTCCGCGCCTGCGGCCATGGCCGGGCCGTGGCCGCGCGGCAAGGGCGATGTCTTCCTGTCTTTCGGCATCACCGGCGAGGACACGCGCAGTTCGCTGATGACGGGTGTGCTGGAACCCGAGCGCACGGCCTCGATCTACGGCGAATACGGGCTCGGGCAGCGTTATACCGCCGGCATCGAACTGGACTTCGGCGAGGTCTCGCAAATGGGCGTCGCCTTCGTGCGGCGCACGCTCACCCCCCCGGAGGCGCAGGTGCAGCTGGCCGTCGATGCCGGCCTGGGGATGCGGCAGGTCGACGGGCGGGAGAGCGAACAGCGCCTGCGGCTCGGCACGTCGGCCGGGCTGGGCTTCGGCGCCTGGACGGGGGGCGTCGGCCCGCTGGCGATGGGCCACGAGGGCGGCTGGCTGAGCCTCGACGCGGTGGCGCTTCTGGACGGCGCGGGCGTGGCCGACCCGATCCTGAAAGCCGACCTGACCGTGGGGCTGAACCTGACGGAGCGTGTCGCGAGCATCCTGACGATCACCGCCGAGGACTGGCCGGACGCGGACCCGGTCATCAGCCTCAGGCCCTCGATCACCTACGCCATCACCGCGCGGACACGGGTGCAGGCCGGCGCCCATGCCGCCGTGGAGGGCGCCGAGACCCTCGGCCTGTCGCTGTCGATCTGGCAGGAGTTCTAGCCCGCCCGGCATATGGCCTCGGCCCGCCGCTCCGTGCTAGCCTCCGCCCATGGAAGAGCCCGTGACAGATCCGATCCGACCCACCGATGACGAGGCCCGCACGCTGGCGCGCGCGCTGATCGACACGGCGCGCTTCGGCGCGCTGGGCGTGACCGACCCCGAGACCGGCGCACCGATGGTGACGCGCATCGCCGTGGTGCCGGGGCCCGACGGCCTGCCGCTGACGCTGGTCTCGACGCTCTCGAGCCACACCGCGGCGCTCGAGGCGCACCCCCACTGCTCGCTTCTGCTGGGCGAGCCGGGCACGAAGGGCGATCCCCTGACCCATCCGCGCCTCACCCTTCAGGCCCGCGCCGAGCCCGCCGACAAGGCCGCGCTCAAGGCGCATTACCTCGCCCTCTACCCCAAGGCGCAGCTCTACTACGATTTCGGGGATTTCAGGCTGATGCGCCTGACGCCCGTCGCGGCCTTCCTGAACGGCGGCTTCGGCAAGGCCTACAACCTGACGCCGGCGGACCTGATCGCGGATCGCGGCCGCGACACCGGCTGAGACGGCGCGACAGGCCTGCTACCAGTGCATCGTGCCGGCCGCACCCTTGATCCGGCCACTGAGGTTCGGCGTGACCCAGCCGCCGTAGAAATCGCCGGGCTGCGGCTGGACCTTGAGATCGCCCACATGGGCCGCGTCGACGGAGCCCGCGTAGAAGGACAGGTGGTCCCTCAGCGCGGCGAAGCGCGCCACCGGCGCGGGATAGCACCAGGCCGCGTTGCGCGACCGGCGGGTGTCGAGCACGATGTCGAAATAGGCCGCCCTGCCCTTCCACTCGCAATGGCTTTCGCGCGCGCTCGGCACCAGCGCGCTCATCAGCACGTCCTCGGGCGGGATGTAGTAGGTCGGCGCGTGATGCGTCTCGAGGATGCGCAGACCGCGCGTGGTCTCGGCGATCGTCACGCCGCCGAACATGACGCGGAGCGTCTCCGACACCGGCTCCAGCCGCGGCGGGCGGGGATAATCCTGAACGTTTTCGACGGGTAGAACGCTCATCTCATGTCCTGTGGCTGGCGTGGCATCGGCGTGTCACCTAGCGTGCCGGTCCGCCCGTGGAAAGCCCGCGCGCGGGGCGGCTCAGGCGCCCACGCCCGGCGCACGCAGGATCTGCACCCCGTTGATGCGCCAGCCCGCCTCGGTCTCGATCATCTGGTAGCCGAGGTAATGGGCCGTGCCCGCCCGGTCGATCACCTCCACGCGCTGCACCAGGAGCCCGCCGAAGGTCTGAAGGTCGAGGAAGTCGACACGCCCCGGCGTCCAGACCATCGGATAGCCCGTCTCGACCATGCGCCCGAAATTTTCGGGCGAGCCGAACAGCCGCTGGATGTTGGGGCTGGCAAATGCCCAGGCTTCGCCCACATCGCGCTCGAGAAAGGCGTCGAACTGGCCCTGGATCGTCGCCTCGATGTCGGGGTTCGGCGCCAGCATCTCCTGCGCCTGGGCCAGCCCCGCCCAGAGCGCGAAAAGGCTTGCGAGAATGATCCGGGTCATGGGGGCCCTCCGCCGGTGACTGACCCGGTGGATGGTAGGCGCTGCCCGCCCCCCGTCAATCGGCGGCCAGCCGCCCCGCAAGCCCGTCGGCGATCAGCGCCCTGGTCTCCTCGATGCCGTAAAGCGCGATGAAACCGCCAAAGCGCGGGCCCTGGCTCGCGCCCATGAGCACCTCGTAAAGCCCCGAGAACCAGGCGCGCAGCGGCTCGAAGCCGTGGGTCTTGCCGATGGCGAAGACGATGGATTGCAGGAACTCCTCGTCATGCCAGTCGACCTCCGGCAGGGGCACGTCCTTGCCCTCCTGCGCGTTCTTCCGCGCAATGACGTCGAGCGCGCGCGCGCCGTCGCCGAGGCAGGCGGAAAGCTCCTCCATGGCCGCGCGCTCCTGATCGGTGGGCGCGCGGAAGACCTTGGTGGGCTTCACGAAATCGTTGTAGTAGCGCACCGCGAAGCCCGCCGCCGCGTCGAGATCGGGGTGGCTTTCGGGGGATGCCTCGGGCGCGTAGCGGCGGATGAAACCCCAAAGCGTCTCCTTGTCCTCGGCATGGGCCACGGAGGCGAGGTTCAGAAGCATCGCGAAGCTGACGATCATCGTCGAGGCCGGCACCGCCCCCCCGTGGATGTGGTAGACCGGGTTGGCAAGCCGCTGGCCCGTGTCCTGACCGGGATAGGCGCGCAACTGCTGGTGATACTCGTCCACGGCCTTCGGGATCACGTCGAAGTGAAGCCGCTTGGCCGTCTTGGGCTTGAGGAACATGAAATACGACAGGCTCTCGGTCGCGGCGTAGGTCAGCCACTCGTCGATCGAGATGCCGTTGCCCGAGGATTTGGAGATCTTCTGCCCCTTGTCGTCGAGGAACAGCTCGTAGGTGAAATGCTCGGGCGCCCGTTCGCCCAGGATCTCGCAGATCGCGTCATAGATCGGCGTGTTGGTGGAATGATCCTTGCCATACATCTCGAAATCGACGCCCAGCGCGGCCCAGCGCGCGCCGAAATCGGGCTTCCACTGCAGCTTCACGTTGCCGCCCGTGACCGGCAGCGTCCATTCGCGGCCCGTCTCGTCGTCGAAGGTGATCGTGTGCGCGGCCGCATCCACATGCTTCATCGGCACGTAAAGCACGCGCCCCGTCTCGGGATGGATCGGCAGGAAGATCGAATAGGTCTGCTGCCGCTCCTCGCGGAGCGATTTCAGCATGACCTTCATGATGGCGTCATAGCGCTCGGCGGCGCGGCGCAGGACGTCGTCGAACCGGCCCGAGCGGTAGAACTCGGTGGCCGAGATGAACTCGTACTCGAACCCGAACGTGTCGAGGAAGCGGCGCAGCATCGCGTTGTTGTGATGCCCGAAGCTCTCGTGCGTGCCGAACGGGTCCGGCACCGAGGTCAGCGGCTTTTGCAGGTGCTCGGCCAGAAGCTCCGGGTTCGGCACGTTGCCCGGCACCTTGCGCATCCCGTCCAGATCGTCCGAGAAACACACCAGCCGCGTGGGGATGTCCGAGATCACCTCGAAGGCGCGCCGGATCATCGTGGTGCGCAGAACCTCGCCGAAGGTGCCGATATGCGGCAGTCCCGAGGGGCCGTAGCCCGTCTCGAACAGGACATGGCCCTTCGCGGGCGGCGCGGCCTCGTAGCGTTTCGCGAGCCGGCGCGCCTCTTCGAACGGCCAGGCCTTCGAGGTCATCGCGGCATCGCGCAGGTCGGTCATCGTGAGCGTGTCCCATGGGTCGGCCGGACCCCCGTGGCCCGGCGCGCATCCGCACCTATTGCGAGCGCCCCGTGGCGTCAATAAATACCGCCCCGATGTCCGAGCAAGGAAGGCACAGAGCGATGAGCGGTCAAACCCTGACACCGGAGGAAGCCCTCGTGGCGGTGATGGTCGCGGCCTCCGTCTCGGACGAGACGATCCGGACGGCGGAACTGCTGAAGATCGAGCAGATCGTGAACAACCTGCCGGTCTTCGGCGCCTATGACGCCGAGCGCACGCGCGACGTGGCGCAGACGGTCTTCGAGCTTTTCGAGGACGAGGACGGGCTCGACGCGCTGTTCGGGCTGATGCGCGCGGCCCTGCCCGAGCGACTGCACGAGACGGCCTATGCGCTGGCCTGCGACGTTGCGGCGGCCGACGGCGCCCTGCGCCAGCCCGAACTGCGCTTTCTGGAGGAGTTGCGCTACGCGCTCGAGATCGACCGGCTGCACGCCGCGGCGATCGAACGCGGCGCACGGGCGCGGCACGTGACGCTCTGACGGCGGCCCGCGCGCGGCTCAGCCGAACATCGCCCCCCAGCGCCGCAGGATCTTCTGCTGCAGCATCTTCGCGCGGCGGTTGTAGGTGCGCCCCCCCGGCGGGCGTTCCATCTGCGACGGCGTGAGCCGCGCGCGGCGGTCGAGATCGGCGCAGAAGACCGAGAAGGCCAGCGTCCGGCCAGTGGGCGTGTCCACGTAGCCCGCAAGCGTCGAGACGAAGTTCAGCGTGCCGGTCTTGGCCACCACGTCCAGCGGGTGGCCGGGCACCGGCGCGCCGGTCACGTCGAGGATGGGGATGTCGCGCATCAGGCCGCGCAGCATCGAGTTCGGCCCGGCCGCGACAAGGGCGCGGGTCATGTCATGGGGGCGGACGCGGCTGTCGGCGCCGAGGCCGGAATGGTCGACGAAGCGCGCCTGGCGCGCGCCCAGGCGCTCGGCCATCCAGGCGCTCATCTCTTGCCCGCTCTCGGCCAGGCTTTCGGGCCGCACGCCGCCGGCCTGGGTGGCGGCCAGGCCCACGACCTCGGCCGTCAGGTTGGTCGACCAGCGCATCATCCCGCGCAGGATCTCCTCCAGCGGCTCGCTGGCATGCTCCACCAGCACCCGCGCGGTGGGCGGCGCGCTTTCGGAAAAGACCGGCGCGCCCAGCGCGATGCCGCGGTTGCGGGCGAGGATCTGGAACACCTCGGCCAGGTAGGCCGGCGGGCGGCGCACCGGCAGCCAGCGCCCGCCACCCTCGCCCAGCGCCCCGCGCGCGACGGTCCACCTGTCGCGCCCTTCCTCGATGTCGTAGGTGTAGACGGGATAATCCCGCGCCTCGACCGTCATGGACGAGACCGTGACCGAGGGCGAGAAATTGGCCGAGCGCGCATCCATGCGCACGGTGTAGTCCGCGCCGGCCCGCTCCCACTCGAAGAAGACGCGGTTGTAGTTCAGGTTCAGCGCCGAGATCGCCGGGTTGTAGCCCGCATAAGGCAGTTGCGAGGCGTCGATCTGGTCGATGAAGGGCAGCGCGTCGGTGGCGATGCGGAACGCGCCGGTGACCTCGGTCAGCCCGCTGTCGGCAAGCGCCAGCGCCATTTCGTCCAGCGCGTCGGTATCGAGCACGGGGTTCCCGCCGCCCACGAGCCAGAGATCGCCCTCGAGCCGCCCCTCGCGGATCGTCCCGTCGGTGACGAGCGTCGTGCGGAACCGGTAGCCGGGCCCCAGCCGGTCGAGCCCGTAGGCCGTGGTCACGGCCTTGGCGACGCTGGCGGGCGGCAACGGATGGAGGCCGTTGAACACCTCCAGCATCTCGCCCGTTTCCGCGTCGGCCACCGCGCAGCCCACGCGCCCGGGCAGGCCCGCATCGGCGACGATGTCGGCAAGGGGGGCAACGCTGCGGCGGAACAGGTCGGCGGGGCGCTGCTGCGGATAGAGCGACGCGGCCGGCGCCCGGGCGCGGGCGCGCTCGGAACTCAGGGTCATCAGCGCCGCGGGGGCCGCGGCCAGAAGGAAGCGCCTGGAAACCATTTCCGACAAGAATTTCCTATGCGTTCTGAGCCCACTATGCAGAGAAGACGCCGCGCCTCAACCCTTTCGGTTGCACAGCCCCTGTCACCAATCGCCGCGCGCGCGAATTTCCGACGACGAGACGTCTAGCATCGGAAGGTTAATGAAAACCCACGCGGGCGGCGCGGCCCGTGGCAAAAGACGCGCGGCGGTGGCCGGAAAGCGCGCGCTGCGAAAGACGCGCGCCGCCTTGGCCGTCCGGGCCGAGATCCTCTGACCCGGGCGGGCGAGCACGCAGACCGGCACCTGGCGCATGATCCGGTCCCAGTGCTGCCAGCGGTGGAACTGCGCGAGGTTGTCGGCCCCCATGACCCAGACGAAATGCACGCCCGGATGAAGCCTTCGCAGGGCATCGACGGTCTCGGCGGTGTAGCGCGTGCCGATCCGCGCCTCGATATCGGTGACGGCGATGCGCGGATGGCTCACCATGGCGCGCGCCGCCGCCATGCGCCGCGCGAGGGGGGCGGGCCCGTGGGCCTTCAAGGGGTTGCCGGGGCTTACCAGCCACCACACCCGGTCCAGCCGCAACCGCTTCAGCGCCTCGCGGCTCACATGCACATGGCCCGCATGCGGCGGATCGAAGGACCCGCCGAACAGCCCGACCGTCATGCCCGGCCGCACCGGGGG
>CAZGHJ010000036.1:13923-16907 GCA_964525355.1 uncultured Roseicyclus sp. | reverse complement strand
CCCCCGACCCCATCATTACGAATGACGTGCTCTACCAGCTGAGCTACACCGGCATCCTTCTCTCGCGTCGTCGTTCCGCCCCGGTAAGCCCGGGCAGCTTGTCGCGTGACCGGGCGATCGTTTGGGACCGTTTCGGTTCCGGCGCCCTGCCTTGCCCGCCTGGCGGGATCGGGGACACGCGGTTCGATATCGACGCTGGCGGAGCGTGTAACCGACCGGTTCAGCTTCGGCAACCGTGAAATCGGCCCGCGCCTTGCGGCCAGTAAGACGGCGTGTAACCGGCCAATGCACTGCCCCCCGTGCGCCGCGCGCGGCGCGTGCCCCGGGCCGCCGTCACGGCCGGGCTTCGGCGGACTCCCGGGGCTCGGCCGCTGCCGTTTCGTCACCCTCGCCGGGCGTATCTTCATCCTTGTCGGAGGTCTCGTCACTCTTGTCGGCGGCCTCCGCGCTGCCGTCTTCCTCGACCGGCTCGGCCTCCTCGACAGGGGCCTTGCCCTTGTCTTCCAGCGCGCCCACGATCATCGGCAGAACGCCCGCGGCGTTGGCGGACATGACCTCGGTGCCAGGCGCGGTTTTCCAGCTGAGCGTGTCGAAGCCGCCATCGGTCACCGGCGTCCATTCGCGATAGGCCTTGCCGTCAACGTCGCAGATCCATTGCGGCCCCGGCGATGCCGTCAACGCCTTGGCGAGCCACGCGCGCACGAGCGTGTCGTCCGAACCCTCGCCGCGCTCGATCGCCGCCATGAGCGTCAGGCTGCGCTTGGTGGGCTCGGTCTCGGGAAGGGTGCCGAGCGCGCGGCGGGCGGCCGGAAAATCCTCGCGCGCGATCTGCAACTCGGCTTCCAGAAGCTTCGCCTCCGACGTGCCGGCATGGGCGTTCAGCAGCGGGCGGAACCGTTTCAGACGCGCATCCGGCGTCTCGCCCGGCGCGATCTCGGCGAAGGCCGCTGCCAGATCGGGATGCGGCTCGGTCTTCCAGGCGGCCTTCAGGATCTTGGTGGCCACCTGCGGTTTCTTGTCGGCGATGGCCAGCCGCGCGGCCATGACCGCGGCGGGGACCAGCGTCGGCGCGAGGCGGTTGGCCTCGGTGGCGCTGCGCGTGGCCTCTTCGATCTTGCCCTCTGCCATTGCGTCGCGCGCATGGGCGAGCGCCAGAACCGCGTCGCGCCGCCGGTGCAGGTCGCGCGGAATGGTGCCGGCTTTCAGCGCCTTGGCGAGCGTGTCGCGCGCGGCTGACCAGTCCTCGTGGCGCACCTGAAGATCGAGCAGCGTGCGCTGCACCTCCTCGTTCTTCGGCCGCAGGACCAGCGCGCGTTCGGCAAGCTTCATCGCCGTGTCGATGTCCCCGGCGTCCAGCTTCTGCTTCATCAGGCCGCGGATCCCGGTAAAGCGCGTGCGGTCGTCCGTCACCAGCGCCTTGTAGGTCTCGGAGGCCAGTTGCCGGTCGCCCGCCATCTCGGCCCCTTGCGCCATGACGAGCCGCGTCAGTTCCGGGCGGTTGAGGTATTTCTGGGCGCGTTCGGCCTTGCGGATCGCAAGCCGGCCCTCGCCTGCGGCCAGCGCCATCATGCCCTCGGCCAGCGCCTCGAAGCCCTTGCGCTCGGCGCGGCGGTTGAAATGGCGGCTGAGCGCGGTCTCATCCCCGTTGAGAAAGCGCAGCGTCGCCACGATCAGCCCGACGATCCTGAACAGGAGCCAGACCGCGAACAGCAGAACGAGCGCGCCCAGGATCGCCACCAGCGGCGTCAGCACGAATTCGCGTCCGGCGATGGTGACGAGGATCACCTCGTCCAGTTCGGTCAGGAAACCCACGCCATAGGCGAGACCCGCCACGATGGCGATGAAGATCAGCACTTTCAGCAAGGCCCAGAGCATGACGCCGCTCCCTCTCAGTTCGCGCCGGCGAGCGCTTGTGTCACGGTTTCAAGCGCGCTCAGGACGTCGCTGCGGGTCCGGGCGTCGGCGGTCCAGTCGGCCAGCTCGGCCTGCGCCGCCTCGGGCAGGGTCGCGATCTCGGCCAGCGCGGCATCGAGGTCGCCCGCCGTCACCGCGCCCTGGGCGCGCGACAGGATCGCGTCGGGGTCGTCGCCCTCGCGGGGGGCGACCGCACGGCCGCCGATCTGGCCGCGCAGGAAGGCGCCGAAGCGGTCCACCGGGCTGTCGCCTGCGGTCTCCCTCAACGCCACGGGCAGCGCGGCGCGGGCGGCGGCGGGGAACCGGTTCTGCAGCGCCTCGAGGCTGGGCACGCCGCTGTCGGCGGCCGCGTTCAGCGCGTCGGGCACCTCGGTGACCGCGGCGACGGCCTGAAGCGGGTCGGCGAAGGGCTCCCCGCGCGTCACCGAGAGGCGAAGCGCGTTCAGCGCGGCCTCGGCCTGGGCGCGCGCCGCGGCGGCTTCGGCCTCGGCCTGGGCCTGGGCGGCGGCGTCGCGAGCCGCCTGCGCGGCGGCTTCGGCCTCGGCGGCGCGGGCGGCTGCGGCTTCCTCGCGCTGGCGCATCCGCTCTTCCAGGGCGGCGACGGCCTCGGACGCTTCCGCGGCGTCGGCGGTCACTTCGCCGGAAAAGACGGGCCGCTCCTCGAGCGTCACGACCCGGTCGGCCAGCGCGGTGATGGCCGCGGCGGTTTCATCGATCTGCGAGGACAGGGTCGCGATCTCGTCGGTGACTGGGCCGAGATCGACCGAAGGGGTTTGGCTCTCACCCAGCGCGGCAAGCTCCGCCCGCAACGCGGCGAGCGCATCGGCCTGCTGGTCCAGCGCGGTCTGGAGCTCGGGCGAAGGCCCGGGATCGCCAAGGCCGGGGATCAGCTCCGCGACGCTGGCGAAGTAGCCTAGGCCCGCGGCCACGATGCCGCCGAGGACCAGCGGCACGAACCCCGGACCGCGTTTTTCCACGACGGTCGTCGGGGGGGTGGCCTGCGCCTCGCGCGCGATGTCCGCGGGCGGCGCCTGTTCGGCGTTGGTCTCGGGTTCGGATTGCGCCTCGAC
>CAZGHJ010000036.1:0-13823 GCA_964525355.1 uncultured Roseicyclus sp. | reverse complement strand
CGGTGTCGGGCGCCGTGTCCGTTCTGCTCTCCGCGTCGGCCCCGGTCTCGGCATGTGCGTCAAACCCGTCCGTTTCGCCCTCGGTGGCAGGGCTTTCGGGATCGTGGCCGCGCGTGTCAACGGCTCCGCCATCGGTTACATCCGTGTCCTCGGCGATCTCTGCCGTCTCGTCCGTGTCGGCCTCGCGCGCTTCGGGGCCCGGAGCCTCTTTCGCGGGATCGGTGTCGGTCGAGGCGTTTTCGGTGTCCTCTGCCGCCGTCGCTTCGGTCGACACGTCTTTTTCGTGTTCCGTCTTGTCGTCGTTATCGGAGGATCGTCTCGCCACGCCACCCGTTCCTTTTGCCTTCAGACCCAGCAGTCTGATTAAACTGACACCTGTGCGGAGTCAGCCTCTTTCTGGCGCGCTCTCTCGCCAATGTCACGAATATCGGTAAACCCGTCGCACGATTCCGTCCAGCATGGCCGTGGCATCGGGCCGGTCGCAGACCGCCGTCACGCCCTGCAATCGCGCCGGCAGGGCCTCGCGGACCGCCGGGCTGAGCGCGAGCGGAAAAAGGCCCCGATCCGGCGCGGGGGTGCCCGTCCGGGCGGCGGCCTCGGCAAAGAGAACCGCCGAGCGCGGCGAGAACAGGGGCACGACGAGCGGTGCGCTGGCCAGGGCCGCCGCAAAATCCGGGCCGGGCTCCAGCGCAACCTGGTCGTAGACGGCGAAATCGGCGACCTGAAGGCCGGCTGCGGCGAGGCCCCCGGCCACATCGCCGCGCGTATGCGCGCCATGCAGATGCACGAGACGCCCGGCGGGGCGCAGCCCGCGCAGATGCTCCACAAGCTCCTCCGCGGTCCTGCCCGCGACATGGGCCGCGTAGCCCGCGTCGCGCGCCACGGCGGCGGTGCGCTCGCCCACGCACCATGCGGTGCGACCCTGTCCCTGCCCCGCGGCCGCGACGCCATTGGCCGAGGTGAAAATCAGCGCGTCGCCCTCGGCAAGCTCGGGCACGGTGGCGGTCGGCACGATGTCCATGAGCGGTGCGATCACGACCCGAGCCTCCGGCAGATGCGCGCGGATCTGCGCCGCGAACCGGCCCGATTGTGCCCGTGGCCGGGTCAGGAGGATCGTCGTCCCCGCGCCGGTTTCCCTGCCATGGCTGTCGTTGTCACTCATCGGATGGAGTGATACCTGCGGCCCAGCCGACTGACAACGCATCGGACCCCGCCGCTTGGATCGCCCGCTGACCATCCTCGGTCTCGAATCGAGTTGTGACGATACCGCCGCCGCGGTCCTGACCGGACCGGGCGACGCGCCGGTGATCCGCGCCTCGGTGGTGGAGGGGCAGGCGGCGCTGCACGCGGCCTATGGCGGCGTCGTCCCCGAGATCGCCGCCCGCGCCCATGCCGAGCGCCTCGACGAGGTGGTGGTGCGCGCGCTCGCGGTGGCGGGGGTCGGCCTGCCCGAGATCGGCGCGATCGCCGTGACCGCGGGGCCGGGCCTGATCGGAGGCGTCCTGTCGGGGGTGATGGCGGCCAAGGGGCTGGCGATGGGCCTCGGCAAGCCGCTGATCGGGGTGAATCACCTGGCCGGCCACGCGCTGACGCCGCGGCTGACCGATGGCGTGGCGTTTCCCTACCTTCTGCTGCTGGTGTCGGGCGGGCATTGCCAGATCCTGCGGGTCGAGGACCGGGACCGGTTTCGCCGCCTCGGCGGGACCATCGACGACGCGCCGGGCGAGGCGTTCGACAAGGTCGCGCGGCTTCTGGGCCTTCCGCAGCCGGGGGGCCCCGCGGTGGAGGCCGAGGCGGCTTCGGGCGATCCGGCGCGCTTCGCCCTGCCGCGGCCGCTTCTGGACCGGTCGGGGGCGGATATGTCCTTTTCCGGGCTCAAGACCGCCGTGCGGCGGGTCCGCGACGAGCTGGTGGCCGCGCAAGGCGGCCTGACGCGCCAGGATCGCGCCGATCTTTGCGCTGGGTTCCAGCTTGCGGTGGCGGAGGTGCTTTCGGCCAAGACCGCCACCGCGCTACGGGGCGAGACGGGGCTCGGCGCGCTGGCCGTGGCCGGCGGGGTCGCGGCCAACGGAACGCTGCGCGCGCGCCTCGAGGCCGTAGCGGAGGCGGCCGGCCTGCCGCTCGTGGCGCCGCCGCTGGCGCTTTGCACCGACAACGCGGCGATGATCGCCTATGCGGGGCTCCTGGCGGTCGAGGCGGGCCGCACCGATGACATGACGCTTGCCGCGCGGCCGCGCTGGCCGCTCGACACGACCGCCGCGCCGCTCGTCGGCTCGGGCAAGAAGGGCGCCAAGGCGTGAGCGGTCTGGCGATTTTCGGGGCCGGTGCTTTCGGCGCGGCGCTGTCGGTGGCCTATGCGCAGGCCGGATGGCAGGTGGCGCTCTGGGCCCGTGAGGGTGCCGAGCGGATCGCCGGGACCCGCGT
This sequence comes from uncultured Roseicyclus sp., assembly GCA_964525355.1. GTDB lineage: Bacteria > Pseudomonadota > Alphaproteobacteria > Rhodobacterales > Rhodobacteraceae > Roseibacterium. The sequence goes on along the minus strand of CAZGHJ010000036.1, from coordinate 11,399 downwards.
CGCGCCGCGCCTGCCCGGCGTCACCCTGCCCGAGGCGGTCAGCGTGACGGGGGACGCGTCCATCAGCGCGGAGATCGCGCTGATCGCCGTTCCGACCCAGTCCCTTGGCGCGTTCCTCACCGCGCATCCTCCGCGGGCGGGCGTGCTTGTGTCCTGCGCCAAGGGCATCGACCGGGCAACCGGTCTGGGGCCCGCCGACCTGATCTCTCGGACCTGCCCCGGGGCGGTGGTCGCGCAACTGACCGGGCCGAGTTTCGCCGTCGACATCGCAGCGGGGCTGCCCACGGCGCTGACGCTGGCCTGTGCCGATGACCCCGTGGGCGCGCGCCTCCAGGAGGTGCTGTCGAGCCATGTCCTGCGGCTTTACCGGACGACCGACATCGCGGGCGCGCAACTGGGTGGCGCGCTGAAGAACGTGGTCGCCATCGCGGCCGGCGCCGCCATGGGGGGTGGTCTTGGCGATTCGGCGCGTGCGGCGATCATCGCACGCGGCTTTGCGGAGATGCGGCGGGTCGCCCGGGCGCGCGGCGCGCGGGACGAAACGCTCGCGGGCCTGTCGGGGCTTGGCGATCTGGTGCTGACCTGTTCCTCGGAGAAATCCCGGAATTATTGCTTCGGCATGGCGCTTGGACGCGGGGAGGCGCCCGATCTTTCCGTCACCGTGGAGGGGCTGCACACGGCGCGCGGGCTGGCCGCGGATGCCACGCTCGACACGCCGCTCGCCGATACGGTTGCGGCCATGGCCGATGGGCGGCTCGACTTCGCGGCCGCGGTCGATACGCTGCTTGCACGTCCCCTCAGACCGGAGTGATCCGCGATGCGCTACTGGCTTTTCAAATCCGAACCCTCCACCTGGTCCTGGGACCAGCAATGCGCCAAGGGCGCTGCCGGAGAGGAATGGGATGGCGTGCGAAACTACCAGGCCCGCAATTTCATGCGCGAGATGGCGGTGGGCGACCTGGGCCTGTTCTACCACTCGCAGACGGAGAAGGCGGTGGTCGGCATCGTCGAGGTGATCGCCGAGGCCCATCCCGACAGCACCACCGACGATCCGCGCTGGGAGTGCGTGGACATCAGGGCGGTCGAGAGCCTGCCGCGCCCCGTCACGCTGGACGAGATCAAGGCGCGGGAAGATCTGGCAGACATGGTGCTGGTGCGGAACGCGCGTCTTTCGGTCCAGCCCGTCACCGCGCAGGAATGGGCGATCATCCGGGCCATGGGCGGTTTGTGAGACATCCGGACGGCGCGTGACCCGTGCGGCGCCGGGACCGCGCCGAGGGACGCGGACCCGGCGTGATCGGGGCCAGGTCAGGCGTAGGCGCTTTCCTTGCCGAAGTGCTTCACCAGCATGTAGTAGACGACCGCGCGATACTTGTTGCGCTCGGATTTCCCGTAGGTGTCGATCACCTTGGTGATCGCGTCGTCTAGATCTGGACCATCGGCAAGCCCGAGTTTCTTCATCAGGAAGTTCGTCTTGACCGTTTCGATCTCGCCGGGCTGGCTGGCGGCCACGGTCGAGGCGTCGGCATCGTAGATTGCAGGACCGCAGCCGATCGTGACCTTGGTCAGCAGGTCCAAGTCCGGCTCCAGCCCGCATTTCGTGCGAAGATCCTCTGCATATTGCGCGATCAGGTCGTCTCGTTTGCCCATGTTTCCAAATCTCCCCCTTTTTGGTTCGCGGCCCTCCAACGCCGGGCTGCCGAGCGCAAGGTTACCCAAGCGGAGGAAAAAGGCAAAAACTGACGGCCCGTGCATCGGAAAAACAGGGGGTTTGTGGTTTCTTCGTACGAAGAAACGCAGGGTGCGAATTTTCGTACGAAAATTCGGCGCCTAGGGCCGCTTCAAGGCGACGACACCCGTGGTGCCTGCCGCCTCCGGAGCGAGTTCCTCGAAGTCGAAATGATCCAGCCGTTCCGCCCGCTTGCCGGCGCGGGCCGAGGCGGTAAGCAGGCCCGACACGTCGTCGCCGGCCTGGCGCAGATGCGTCTCCAGCTTGCCCGCGCGCTCCTCGATCATTTCCACGTCGCGATGCAGAAGCTTCAGCGCCTTGCGGATCTGTCCGGCCTGTTCGCGCATCCTAGCGTCCTTCATCACCGCGCGCATGGTGTTCAGCGTGGCCATGCAGGTCGTCGGCGAGACGATCCACACCCGCGCGTCGAAGCCCGCGCGCACGACTTCGGGCAGGCGCGCGTGCAATTCGGCATAGACCGCCTCGGATGGCAGGAACATCAGCGCGCCATCGGCCGTCTCGCCATCGATGATGTAGCGCTCGGCGATCGCCTTGATGTGGACCTTCACCGCATTGCCAAGATCCTTCAGCGCACGGGCCTGCGCCTCCTGGCCCTCGGCGGCGACCAGTGCCTCGTAGGCTTCCAGCGGGAATTTCGCGTCGATCACGATAGGCCCCGGCGGATGCGGCAGGCGGATCAGGCAGTCGGCCCGCTTGCCGTTCGAGAGCGTCGCCTGGAACGAATAGCCGTCCGCCGGCAGCGCCTTGGCGACGATGTCGTTCAGCTGGATCTCGCCGAAGGCGCCGCGCGTCTGCTTGTTCGACAGGATGTCCTGAAGCGACAGCACGTCGCCCGAGAGCTTCTCGATCTTGGCCTGGGCGCGGTCGATCTGCTCGAGCTTCTGCTGCAATTCGCCAAGGCTGCGCGCCGTGCGGGTCGAGGTGCCATGCAGCGATTCGGCCATCCCCTTCTGCACTTCTTCCAGCCGCCGCTCCATCGCCTCGAGCATCGAGGCCTGCGCCCGCGCCTGCATGTCCGAGACGTGGCTCAGCCCGCCGGCCAGCCGCTCCTGCCCGTGGCCCAGGCCTTGCACGACCTGTCCGAGATTTCCCATCTGGTAGGCGATGGGCTCCATCGCGCGGGCCGAGCGCTTCGCCGCGCGCAGGGCCGAGACCGACAGGATGACGAGCATCACGAGAAGGCCCGTCACCACGGCGCCCGCGATGACCAACGGGTTGGACAGGTCGATGAAGATGTTGCCGATCTGGATCATGTCCGCCCGAAGAGCCTCTCGATATCGCCGAGCGCCAGCGCCACGTAGGTGGGCCGCCCGTGGTTGCACTGCCCCGAATGGGGGGTCGCTTCCATCTCGCGCAGCAGCGCGTTCATCTCCTCGGCGCTCATGCGCCGGCCCGCGCGGACCGAGCCGTGGCAGGCCACGCGGCTGAGCACCGCGTCGAGCCGCATGCGCAGGGCGTCCGATGCGCCGGTGTCGTCGATCTCGTCGAGGATGTCGCGCAGGATGGCCTCGGCATTCACCGTGCCCAGAAGCGCGGGCGTCTCGCGCACGGCAACGGTGCCGGGCCCGAAGGCCTCTATCACGAGGCCCATCCGCGCGAGGTCTTCGGCAAGCTCCAGCAGGCGATCGGCATCGGGCCCGAGGCTGACGATCTCGGGGATCAGGAGCGCCTGGCGCGCCACGCCGGCCTCGGCCATCTGGCGCTTGAGCCGCTCGTAGACCAGCCGTTCATGGGCGGCGTGCTGGTCGACGATCACCATGCCGTCGCGGGTCTGCGCCAGAATGTAGTTCTCGTGGATCTGCGCCCGTGCAGCGCCGAGCGGCCGGTCGGTGCCGGCCTGCGCGTCGGGGGCGGCGGGCTCGACTCGGGACGAGGGTTGGTCCGTCTCGGGAAAGGCCAGCGGCGCGGCGGGCTCTGCGAGGCCGGGCGTGGTCCAGGATGCGACGCGGGGTACGAGCCGGTCCATCTGGTAGATGCGGGGACCGCCCGTCTCGGGGTGCGTTTCGGAGCGGAAGGCGCCGAGTGCCGCATCGGCCACGGTAGAGGAGGCGCGGTGCCCCGCGCCCGCCAGCGCGTGTTTCAGCGCGGTGACGATCAGGCCGCGTGCGAGGCCCGGCTCGCGGAACCGCACCTCGGACTTTGCGGGATGAACGTTCACGTCCACGCGCTCGGGCGGGCAGTCGATGAACAGCGCCGCGGCGGGATGCCGGTCGCGGCTTAGGAAATCGGCATAGGCCCCGCGCAGCGCGCCCACGAGCAGCTTGTCGCGCACCGGGCGACCGTTGACGAACAGGAACTGCGCCACCGCCGCGCCGCGCGAATAGGTGGGCAGCGCGGCATAGCCCGTCAGGCGCAGCCCCTCGCGCCCGGCGTCGATGGGCAGGGCGTTGTCGGCGAAGTCGCGCCCGAGGATCGTGCCGAGCCGCGCGTGCAGCGCGTCGAACAGCGCGCCCTGTTCGCCATCGGCGCGGAAGATCACCCTGTCGCCCTCCACGTCGCGCAGCGTGAAGGCGACGCCGGGCTCGGCCATGGCGAGGCGTTTGACCACATCGGTGATCGCCTGCATCTCGGCCCGGTCCGAGCGCAGGAATTTCAACCGGGCCGGGGTGGCGTGGAACAGGTCGCGCAGCTCCACGATGGTGCCCGCGTTCAGCGCCGCCGGCTGCACCTTGCCGAGGCGACCGCCGCTGACCTCGAGCCGGTGGCCCGTCTCGCCCCGCGCGCGGCTGGTGATCGTCAGCCGCCCCACGGCGCCGAGCGAGGGCAGCGCCTCGCCGCGGAAACCGAAGCTCGTGATGTTCAGAAGGTCGGTGCCATCGATCTTCGAGGTGGCATGCCGCGACAGCGCCAGCGGCAGGTCGTCCGGGCCCATGCCGCAGCCGTCATCCGTGACGCGAATCAGCGTCTTGCCGCCATGGGCAACTTCCACCGTGACCCGGCGCGCCCCGGCATCGAGCGCGTTTTCCACCAGTTCCTTCACGGCGCTGGCGGGGCGCTCCACCACCTCTCCGGCTGCGATCCGGTTGATCGCGGCCTCGTCAAGCTGACGGATCACCGGGCGTAGGGCCCGTGAGTCATCGCTTATCTTGGGGTCTCCGAGCGGCATGACACAGAACCTAGCATGCCGCTTGCGGATTCGGAAAGGCCCAGCGCCCTGCGCCGCGCGGAAAAGCCCGGCGTCAATTCGACGGGTCCAGCCCCTCGGGACGGCCGACCACGACGAAGTGCAGGCCCTCGGGCTGTAACAGGCGCGCGGCCACGCGGGCGACGTCCTCGGCTGTGACGGCCTCGACCTTGTCGTTGCGCGTGGCGATGTAGTCGACCGGCATCCCGTCGGCCTGCATCCCCGCGAGGATGCCCGCGATGCGGCCGTTGCCGTCGAAGCGCAACGGGTAGGCGCCGGTCAGGTAGCGCTTGGCGGCCTCCAGTTCCTCGTCGGTGATCCCGTTCTCCTCAAGATCCGCCCATTGGGCGCGGATCACCTCAATCGCCTCGGCCACCAGGTCGTTCGACGACGAGAACTGGCCTGATACCGTCTGGCCGTATTCGGCGGTCGAGACGAAGGCGAAGATGCCGTAGGTCAGGCCACGCTCGACCCGCACCTCACGCATCAGGCGCGAGTTGAAATTGCCGCCGCCCAGCACCTGGCTGAGAACGAAGGCGGGAAAGAAATCCGGATCCTCGCGGGCGATCCCCTCGTGGCCGAAGACGGCGACCGATTGCGGCGAGGGGAAGTCGACGACCGTGGTGCCGGGGGGCAACTGGTACTCGGCCACGGGCGGCATAGGCGCACCCTCGGCCGGCAGGTCGGCGAGGATGGAGTCGATCAGTCGCCCGAGGTCCTCGGCCGAGATGTCGCCCGCGGCGCCCACCACCACGCGGTCGCGCGCCAGAACGGCGCGGTGGGCCGCAACCAGATCGTCCCGGGTCAGGGCCGTGACGCTCTCGCGCGTGCCGTCCAGCGCGCTGCCATAGGGATGATCGCCCCAGGCCAGCGCGTTGAACCGGCGCCCGGCGATGTCCTGAGGGTCGCGCTCGCTGCCCTCGATCGTGGCCAGAACCTGGCCCCGCACCCGTTCGATCGCGTCGGCGTCGAAGCGCGGCTCCACCAGTGCGGCGCGCAGCAGATCGGCCGCGGCGTCGCGGTTTTCGGTCAGCATGCGGGCCGAGACAGTCACCGCATCGCGGGACGTGTCGAACGAAAAACTCGCCGCCAGCCCCTCGGTCGCTTCGGCGAAGGCGCGGGCATCCATGTCGGCGGCGCCCTCCTCGAGCAGGCCGGTCATCAGGTTGACGGCGCCGCGGCGGTCCGGCGCATCGAGCGAGCCGCCGCCCTCGAACCAGATCTCGATGGCGACGAAGGGGATGGACGTATCCTCGACCAGCCAGGCCTCGATACCCGAGGGCGATGTGACCTCCTGGATGTCGATGGCGCGGGCAAGCCCGGGGATCAGCAGGAGCATGGCCGCCAGGAGCGGCAGGAGGCGCGTCCGGACGGGCGATACGATGCGAAACGGGCGCGATGTCATTGGGTGACCTCCTCGGGGGCGGACTCCAGCGCGGCCCGGTCCTCGGGTGCGGGCTCGGGCTGCAACAGGTAGCCGGTTACGGAGGGCGTCCCGGTGAAGAGGCCGCGCGCCTCCTCCATCACCTCGTCGATGGTGACGGCGGCCAGCACGTCCGGCCAATCGGCCACATCCTGCACGGTCAGGCCGCTGGTCAGCGCCACGCCGTAGCTGCGCGCGAGCCCCTGCACGCTGTCCTCGTCATAGATGCGCGACGCCTCGATGCGGAACTTGATGCGCTCGAACTGGGCGGGGTCGATGCCGTCCTTGAGGAACTGCGCGATCACGCGGTCGAGATCGGCCTCGGCTTCCTCGAGCGACAGGCCGGGCACGGGCACGTTCACGAGGCTGAAGCCCGACGGGTCGTAGCTGGTCGAATCGTAGAAGGCGGCGGCGTAAAGCGAGCGCTCTTCCTCGACCTGAAGGGTCCGCGCGAGGACGGAGGTCTGGCCGGAGCCGCCGAGCACTTCCGCCAGCAGCGTCAGGGCGGCGGCGCGGCGCTGGTCCCCGGTCTCGCGGACCGGGGCGGGATAGCTGCGGCTGACCCAGGGGTTGGCGACGCGCTCATCGGTGTAGACAAGGCGGCGGTCGGCGATTTGCGGCGGCTCCTGCGGGCGGAGCCGCGGGGCGATCCCGGGATTGGCCGGGATCGGGCCGTAATGGGTGTCGGCGAGGCGGCGCACCACGTCGGGCGTGACGTCGCCGGCGACGATCAGGACCGCGTTGTTGGGCCAGTAATGGGCGTCGTAGAAGGCGATGAGCGCGTCGCGGTCCAGCGCCTCCATCTCGTGACGCCAGCCGATGATCGGGATGCCGTAGGGATGGTTCAGGTATTGGGTGGCGCGCATCTGCTCGTTGAAGACCCCGCCGGCCGATGCATCCACACGCTGCGCGCGCTCCTCGAGGATGACGGAGCGTTCGGTCACGACCTCCGTGTCGGCGAAGCGCAGGTCGCGCATCCGGTCGGCTTCCATCTCCATCATCAGGCCCAGCCGGTCGGCGGCCACGCGCTGGAAATAGCCGGTGTAGTCCCAGGAGGTGAAGGCGTTGTCCGAGCCGCCATTCTCCTGGACGATGCGCGAGAAGGCGCCGCTTTCCACGTCGTCGGTGCCCTTGAACATGAGGTGTTCGAGGAAATGCGCGACGCCCGACTGGCCGGGCGGCTCGTCTGCGGCACCTGCGCGGTACCACAGCATGTGGGTCACGGCGGGGCTGCGGTGATCCTCGATCACCACGACCTGCAGACCGTTGTCGAGAAAGAACTCGGTGACGTTCTCGGCCGCCTGCGCGGCGGTGGCGACGAGCGTGAGAAGCAGGCCGAGGGCTTGGGCGCGCAGCATGAAAGGGCCTCCGCTTGGGATCATGTCGGACAGCTTATAAGTATGCGTGGTTGACAGGGCATCAACCGCGCTGACGTGACCGTGACATTCGCGCCCGCTGTCGGCCTAGTCGTCGGTCGCGGGCGGCGCGGCGGGGGTGCGCACACCCATGCGGCGAAGGCGCTCGAGTTCGGAATACTGGTCGAGGGACTGCTGCCGGTAGGCGTCGAAATAGGTGTTCACACCGAAGGCGCGCTCGAGCACGAGACCGTCGTTGCGGCGGCGGAACTCCTCGTCCTCGGCGGCGAGCACCGGCCGGATATCGCCGCTGACGCCAAGCCGTGACGCATAGGTGACAAGGCCGCCGCTGGCTGCCCGTGCCCGGCTCTGGCTGCCGCCGAGGGCCGCGATGGCGTCGCCTTCGGGGTTGGGATCGACGCGGTTGGGCTGGCCCGGCGTCGGCTGGGGCAGCGCGGCGAGGTCCTGCGGCATCTCCAGCGGCGCCGTGGGCAAAACGGCGAACTCGTCCGGGCCGTCCTCGTCGTTGCGCAGGTTCAGAAGCTGCGGCGTCCCCGAGGAGCACGCGGCCAGCACCAGCACGGCGGCGCCCAGAACGATGGATGATGTTGCACGCGGCATGGAACTCTCCCTTTCGCGGGCACCGCTCTAGCGCATTCGGCGGGCCCCGTCACGTCCGGACTTCACGTCTCGTGCTTGGGGGCATCGGCAAAGATCAGCAGGCCGAGCGCGCCCGCGACGATGCCGATATCGGCCACGTTGAAGGCGAACGGGTTCTGGATGCCGCAGCAGGACATGTTCAGGAAGTCGACGACGGCCCCGATCAGTAGCCGGTCGAGCGCATTGGCGAGCGCCCCGCCGATCACCGCGCCGGCCGAGATCAGGGCGATGGGCCGGCTGAGGCCGGTGCGCGCCCACCACAAAAGCCAGGCCGAGATGGCCAGCGCGATCCCGATCAGAACCCAGCGCGTGACCTCGGGCCCCCCGGCGAAAAGGCCGAAATTGATGCCCGTGTTGTAGCCGAGCCGGAACACGAGGTAGGGCGGCGCCACCTCGATCACGCCGCGCTCCAGCAGCCCCGCGCCATGAAGCACGGCCAGCTTCGAGAGCTGATCGGCCAGAAACCACAGGACCGCGGTGAGGAAGACGACGCGCATGGACCCGATCGCGCCCTAGTGCCGGAAATGCCGCATGCCGGTGAAGATCATCGCAAGCCCCGCCGCATCGGCGGCCTCGATGACCTCGGCGTCGCGCATCGACCCGCCGGGCTGGATGACCGCCGTCGCGCCCGCCTCGGCCGCGGCCATGAGCCCGTCGGCGAAGGGAAAGAACGCGTCCGACGCCAGCACCGCGCCCTTCGCGGGGCTCTCCGACAGACCCAGCGCCTCGGCCATGTCGCGCGCTTTCCGCGCGGCGATGCGGCTGGAATCGACACGGCTCATCTGGCCCGCGCCGATGCCTACCGTGGCGCCGTTCCTGGCGTAGACGATGGCGTTCGACTTCACGTGCTTGGCCACGATCCAGGCGAAGATCATGTCCGCCATCTCGCGCGGGTCGGGGTGGCGGCGGGTGACGGCGCGGAGGTCTTCCTCGTCTATACGTCCGATGTCGCGGTCCTGCACGAGGAAGCCGCCGGCCACCTGCGTGAACGCAAGCCCCGGCGCCTTGGGCGAGGGCAGGGCCCCCGTGGTCAGCAGCCGCAGGTTGGGCTTGGCGGCGAAGACCTCCAGCGCCTCGGGGCTCGCCTCGGGCGCGATGACGACCTCGGTGAAGATCTCCACGATGCGGGACGCGGTCTCGGCGTCGAGCGGCCGGTTCAGCGCCACGATCCCCCCGAAGGCCGAGGTCCGGTCGCAGTCGAAGGCCCGCCCATAGGCCTCGGCCAGCGTCGCAGCCCGCGCCACGCCGCAGGGATTGGCATGCTTGACGATGGCGCAGACCGGCCCGTCATCGGGGTGGAACTCCGCCACCAGTTCGAAGGCGGCGTCGGTGTCGTTGATGTTGTTGTAGCTCAAGGCCTTGCCCTGGTGCTGGCAGGCGGTGGCGACACCGGGCCGGTTCGAGCCGTCGGTATAGAAGGCGGCCGCCTGGTGCGGGTTCTCGCCGTAGCGGAGGCTCGATGCGAGCCGGCCCGCGAAGGCGCGGCGGCGCGGCGTGGCCTCGCCCAGTTCCGCCGCAAGCCAGCCCGACACGGCCGCGTCATAGGCGGCGGTGCGGGCATACGCGGTCAGGGCCAGGCGTTGGCGCAAGGCATGGGGCGTGGCGCCATCGCCCGCCTCCAGTGCGTCGAGGAGCGTCTGGTAATCCTCGGGGTCCGTCACCACGGCCACATGGGCGTGGTTCTTGGCCGCCGCCCGGATCATCGCGGGTCCGCCGATGTCGATGTTCTCGATCGCGGTGGCGTAATCGGCGCCGCCCGCGACCGTCTCCTCGAACGGGTAGAGGTTCACCACCAGAAGGTCGATCGGCGCGATGCCATGGGCCTCCATCGCGGCCACGTGGTCCGCATCGTCGCGCAGCGCCAGAAGCCCGCCATGGATCTTCGGGTGCAGGGTCTTGACCCGTCCGTCCATCATCTCGGGGAAGCCGGTGACGTCGGAGACGTCGGTCACCTGAAGCCCCGCATCCCGCAGCGCCGCCGCCGTGCCGCCCGTGGACAGGAGCGTCACGCCGCGCGCGGCGAGCGCCGTGGCGAACTCCACGAGGCCGGTCTTGTCCGAGACCGAGATCAGGGCGCGGCGGAGGGGGATGTCTGTCATCGTCGGCGGGTCCTTCGGCGGAGTGTCCCTGTCCCGCGGCACGGTCAGGGCCTGTTGCGTCCCGTGTGCCGTCCGGCGGGCAGAAATGCAACGGGCCGGGCGAGGCTCCAGCCCACGACCGTGCCATACCCCTTCATCCGCGCGGTCAGGACGATCTGCCTTGTCGCGCGCGGTCGCAGCCTATGGCTGTCGAAATAGAGCGATGGGCGCAGGCTGAGTTCCGTATGGCCCGAATGGCGGAAGACCCATGTCTCGCCGCTGCGCAGGGTCAGGGATACGGCCATGCCGCCAAGGTCGATGCTGGCCTCCACCTCGGGGTGCAGGTGAAAGCGTATGGTATAGCGCAGCCCATGGTCGTCGGGCAGATGCGCCTGCGCGGCGTCGAGCGCGGCGCGGTCGGCGGGTGTGAAGGCCGCCAGCGCGTCCTCCCCGCGCAGGAGCGTGCCGCGATCCGAGAGGGTCAGGTTGCGCAGATGCGTCAGACCGTGGCTCCGCCGCCAGCCATCGTGGGACATCGTGAGCGACTGGCCCGCGTCGGTGTCGCGGGTCTGGACCAGCACTTCGGACGGCCCCTCGACCAGCGGCGGGCGCAGGTCGTCGGGGTCCGGCCCGCGCGGGTCGAACCGCGCCGAGGCGGCGCCCTCCAGCCCCAGCGTGGAATGGCTGTCGGTGGCGCGCCCCACGATCCGCCACTCGGGGTCGAAGCGGCTGCCGGAGCCGCAATTGACGATCAGCGGGTCGGCGCCGCAGGTCAGCTCGAAGCTGAGCGTGCCGGCATGGGCGGCGGTGCTGTGGCGGCCCAGCATCGGCGGCGCGGCATCGGCGATGACGGTGACGGGCTCCTGCTCCAGCCGGGCGAACCCCATGGCGAGGCCCTTGAGCCGCACCGGGCGCACCCGCGACTGCACCAGTGCCGTCACCAGCCGCCCCGGTGCGCCGCGCCCGCCGCCATGGGCGCGCACCAGTCCGCCATCGGAATGGCGCAGGC
>CAZGHJ010000035.1:0-17329 GCA_964525355.1 uncultured Roseicyclus sp. | reverse complement strand
GCGGCCCAGTCGGAAAAGGCGCGGATGTCGTCCACGGAGACGGTCTTGCCGTCCTCGAAGCGCAGCATGTTCTCCAGCACGACCTTCAGCGCGGCGGGCAGACGCGAGAAATCGCCCAGGCCCGCGGCCTCGGCGGCGGCGATGGAGTAATAGGCGTAGCTTTTGTCACCGACCTGCAGCGTCCTGCGGGTCTTCGCGGTGTCATGGCCGACGGTGATGGGCATCTGGGGTCTCCCTTGATACGGTCCGTGTCTGCTCTGCCGGGCATTGCGCGCTATCTGCGCGCGATCCGGGGTCCCGGGCAAGCGCTCATCCTCGAATGGGCCGCGCCGCGGGGCGGTATGCGATGGCATACATCACAGAATCCCCCCATCGGTCAACGCGGCAAGTCACCGCCGATGGCGTGAGCCACGCGCGCGGCACGTCCGCCTCCCCTCTCCGCTTCCCCTCGGCGGGCCGATGGGATACCGCTCGGGCATCATGCTGTTGACGGTGACCGATCTATCCTGCGCCCGCGGCTCGGCGCAAGTCCTCGCCGGGGTCAGCCTCGCGGTCGACGCAGGCGAGGCCCTGATCCTGCGCGGGCCCAACGGCGCGGGCAAGACGACGCTGCTGCGGACGCTCGCGGGGCTGACGCCGCCGCTGAAGGGCGAGATCCGCTGCGCGCCCGAGGCCATCGCCTATGCGGGCCATGCCGACGGGCTCAAGGCGCAGCTGACCGTGGCCGAAAACCTCACCTTCTGGGCCGGCGCCTTCGCCACCGCGAGCATCGAGGCCGCCCTCGACGCCTTCGACCTTCACACGCTGGCCGAGCGCCGCGCGGGCGAGATGTCCGCCGGCCAGAAGCGCCGCCTGTCGCTGGCGCGCCTGCTGGTCACCGGGCGGCCCGTCTGGTGCCTCGACGAACCGACGGTCTCGCTCGACACCGGCAATGTCGCGCGCTTCGCCGCCGCGGTCGAGACGCACCTGGCCTCGGGCGGCGCCGCGCTCATCGCCACCCATATCGACCTCGGCCTGCCCGGCGCGCGCGTGCTCGACGTGACACCCTTCATGGCCAAGCGCCTCCGGCCCGACGACCCGTTCGCCGCCGGAAGCCCGGCCGAGGACGCCTTCACCGGGGCGCCGCTCTAGATGCTGGGCCTGCTGAGACGCGACCTGACCCTTGCGGTGCGCGCCGGCGGCGGCTTCGGCCTGTCGCTCGCCTTCTTCCTGATCTTCACCACGCTGGTCCCCTTCGGCGTGGGCCCGGCCACCGGCACGTTGCAGACCATCGCGCCGGGCATCCTGTGGCTCGGCGCGCTGCTCGCGTGCCTGCTGTCGCTCGACCGCATCTTCCAGCTCGACTGGGAGGACGGCACGCTGGAACTTCTGGCGACGGCCCCCGTGCCGCTCGAGGGCGTGGCCGCGATCAAGGCGCTGTCGCACTGGATCACCACGGGCCTGCCGCTGGTGCTCATGGCGCCGGCGCTCGGCGTGCTGCTGAACCTGCCCCTGCCGGGCTATGGCTGGCTTCTCGCCTCGCTGGCGCTGGGCACGCCGGCGCTCTCGGCCATCGGCACCTTCGGCGCGGCGCTGACCGTGGGGATCAAGCGCGGTGGGCTCCTGCTCTCGCTCCTGGTGCTGCCGCTCTACGTGCCCACGCTCGTCTTCGGCGCGCTCTGCGTGGTGCGCGGCACGGCCGGGCTCGACGCCACCACGCCGCTGATCCTGCTGGCCGGCATCAGCCTCGGCGCGCTCGCGCTCCTGCCCTTCGCCGCCGCCGCCGCCCTGCGGGTGAACCTGCGCTGAGCCTGCACCCTTCTTCTTGTTCCAAATACGGACAGCACAGACCTCGACACCGGCCCGCCGCCGGGAAAAGGGTCCCGTCGGTCCCGGCCGCGGCACCGCGTCAATCTGCGCGCGTGCGTCCCATTGAGAGCGCGCCTCTCCCCGCATAAAAAGCCGCCATGGCCTCGCTCTGGGAATATGCCAATCCGCGCAAGTTCATGTCGCTCTCGGGCAGGATGCTGCCGTGGGTCTGGGCGATCGCGGCCCTGTGCCTGGCGGGCGGGCTGATCTGGGGCTTCTTCTTCACGCCGAACGATTTCCGCCAGGGCTCCACGGTCAAGATCATCTATGTCCACGTCCCCGCGGCGATCATGGCGGTGAACGCGTGGTTCATGATGCTCGTGACCTCGCTCATCTGGCTGATCCGGCGCCACCACGTCTCGGCGCTCGCCGCCAAGGCCGCGGCGCCGGTCGGCATGGTCTTCACCGCCATCGCGCTGGCCACCGGCGCGATCTGGGGCCAGCCCATGTGGGGCACCTGGTGGGAATGGGACCCGCGGCTGACCTCCTTCCTGATCCTGTTCCTGTTCTACCTGGGCTACATGGCGCTCTGGGAAGCGGTCGAGAACCCCGACGCGGCGGCCGACCTGACCTCGGTCCTGTGCCTCGTGGGCTCGGTCTTCGCGGTCATCTCGCGCTACGCGCTGGTGTTCTGGAACCAGGGCCTGCACCAGGGCGCGACGCTCTCGCTCGACCGCGAACAGAACATCGCCAACGTCTTCTGGTTCCCGCTGGTCACGGCGCTCGTGGGCTTCGGCTTCCTGTTTCTCGCGCTGGTGCTCTACCGCACCCGGACCGAGATTCGCGCCCGCCGCCTGACGGCGCTCATCGCGCAGGAGCGCATGGCCTGATGCCCGACCTGGGACAATACGCCGTCTACGTGCTGTCGGCCTACGCGGTCACCATCCTGCCCCTTGCCGCCATCGTGATCCTGTCGGTCTGGAAAGCGCGGCGCACACGGGACAGATTGGCCGACGTGGAAGCGCGAAGGGGCAAGGGCACATGAAGTTCAACTGGCTGATGATCCTGCCGCTGATCCTGTTCCTCGGGGTCGCGGGCATCTGGCTGTGGCAGTTGCAGAACAACCAGATGGCCATGCAGCAGGGCGTGGACACGACCGCGCTCAGATCGGTGCAGGAGGGCAACCCCGCGCCCGATCTGACGCTCGATCCGCTCGCGGACAAGACGCTGCTCACGCGCGACATGCTCGAGGGCAACGGGCTGGTCGCGGTCAACTTCTTCGCCTCCTGGTGCCCGCCCTGCCGGGTCGAACACCCGGTCCTGACCGCGCTGGCCGAGGCCGGGCTGCCGCTTTACGGGGTGAACTACAACGACCGGATCGACCAGGCGCTGTCCTTCCTGACCGAGCTTGGCGATCCCTATGACGCGATCGGCCGCGACGACCGGGCGGGCAACGGGCTGAACTGGGGGATCGTGGCCATGCCCGAGACCTTCTTCATCGACGGGGACGGCACCGTGGTGCTGCATTTCCGCGGCCCCGTCACGCGGCGCTCCATCGAGAACCAGATCGCCCCGCGCCTCGCCGAGGCCGGCCACGCCCTGCCCGAGCTTCCGCCCCTGACCCAGTAGCCCTTCCCCCCGCCGCGCCGCCGGCGTAAGTCTCTGCCGGACAAGGGGGACGCGGCGCATGGACAATTTCAGGGGCATGGCGTGGATGACGCTCGCCATGCTGGCCTTCGCGCTTGCGGACATGTCCATCATCATGCTCGCACGCGACCTGCCGGTGGGCCAGATCATCTTCCTTCTGGGTGCAACCGGGGCCATCGCCTTCGGTCTCTGGGCGCGGATGCAGGGCCAGCGGCTGATGACGCCCGTCCTGCTGACGCGGCCGGTGATGCTGCGCAACCTCGCCGAGATGCTGGCGACGGTGGGCTTCATCTCGGCGCTGGCGCTCATCCCGCTCTCGACGCTGTCCGCGGTGATCCAGGCCAACCCGCTTCTCGTGACGCTGGGTGCGGCGCTGTTCCTGGGCGAGCGCGTGGGCTGGCGGCGCTGGTCGGCGATCGTGGTGGGGCTGATGGGCGTTCTGGTCATCATCCGCCCCGGCGCCGTGGGGTTCGAGCCGACGATCCTGCTGGCCGTCGTCGCGGTGATCGGCCTGTCGCTGCGCGATCTCGCGACGCGGCCCGTGCCGAGGACCGTGCCCACGGTGGTCCTGTCGACTTACAGCTTCGCCTTCGCGGCCATGGCCGGACTTGTCATCACGCCCTTCTTCGGCAGCTTCGTGCCCGTCGAGATCGACCGTGTCGGCTGGCTGGCCTTCGGGGCGGCCATGAACATGGTGGCGATCTTCGCCATCACCTCGGCGATGCGCGTGGGCGAGATCGCGGTCGTGACACCCTTCCGCTACACGCGCCTGGTCTTCGCGCTGATCATCGCGGTGCTCGTCTTCGGCGAACGCCCCGATGCCTGGACGCTGACGGGCGCGGCCATCGTGGTGGCCAGCGGGCTCTACACCTTCTGGCGCGAGGCGCAGCTTGGCCGACGCAAGGCCGTCTGACCCCTTTCATGTGCGCGGGTGCGCCGGTAGACAGGATCCGACAGGCCACAACAGGCAGGGAGCCCCCATGAGCACCATCATCGACATTCACGCCCGCGAGATCCTCGACAGCCGCGGCAACCCCACCGTCGAGGTGGACGTGACGCTGGAGGACGGCACGCTGGGCCGCGCCGCGGTGCCCTCGGGCGCGTCGACGGGCGTCCACGAGGCGGTGGAGAAGCGCGACGGCGACACCGGCCGCTACCTCGGCAAAGGCGTGCGGCTGGCCGTGGAGGCCGTGAATGGCGAGATCGCCGACACGCTGGCGGGGTTCGACGCGACCGAGCAGGAGGCGATCGACGCCGCCATGCGCGAACTCGACGGGACCGAGAACAAGGGACGGCTGGGCGCGAACGCGATCCTCGGTGTCAGCCTCGCCTGTGCCAAGGCCGCCGCCGAGTACACCGGCCAGCCCCTCTTCCGCTACGTGGGCGGCACGGCCGCGCATGTCCTGCCGGTGCCGATGATGAACATCGTCAACGGGGGCGAGCATGCCGACAACCCCATCGACATCCAGGAATTCATGATCATGCCGGTGGGCGCCGAAAGCCTCTCGGAGGCGGTGCGCATGGGCTCGGAGGTCTTCCACACGCTGAAGAAAGAGCTTTCGGCGGCAGGCCTTTCCACGGGGATCGGCGACGAGGGCGGCTTTGCGCCCGACATCTCGTCGACGCGCGCGGCGCTCGATTTCATCCTGAAGGCGGTGGAGAAGGCCGGCTACACGCCCGGCGACGACATCATGCTGGCGCTCGATTGCGCGGCGACGGAATACTTCAAGGACGGCGCCTACGTGCTTGCCGGGGAAGGGAAAACCCTGACCGCGGACGAGAACGTGGCCTGGCTCCAGGGGCTGGTGGACGACTACCCGATCCTGTCGATCGAGGATGGCTGCGCCGAGGACGACTGGGACGGCTGGGCCACGCTGACGACGGTGCTGGGCGACCGCGTGCAGCTTGTGGGCGACGATCTTTTCGTGACGAACCCCGCGCGGCTGGCGGAAGGGATCGAGAAGGGTTGCGGCAACTCTCTGCTGGTGAAGGTGAACCAGATCGGCACGCTGTCCGAGACGCTGGCGGCGGTGAATCTCGCACACCGCAACCGGATGACCTGCGTGATGTCCCACCGCTCGGGCGAGACCGAGGACGCGACCATCGCGGACCTCGCCGTGGCGACGAATTGCGGGCAGATCAAGACGGGCAGCCTCGCGCGGTCGGACCGGCTGGCGAAGTACAACCAGCTGATCCGCATCGAGGAGATGCTCGGCGAGGCGGCCGTCTATGCGGGGCGGAGCGTTCTGCGGGGATAGGCGCGCGATGGCGACGAGGGCCCTCATCTTCGACGTCTTCGGCACCTGCGTGGACTGGCGCACCTCGCTCGCGCGGGAGGTGGCGGCGGTGCTGCCGGGCGTCGACGCGACGGCCTTCGCGGTGGCCTGGCGGGCGGAATACGAGCCCTCCATGGCGCGCATCCGGGACGGCGGGCGGGGATACGTGGCGCTCGACGATCTGCATCTGGAGAACCTGCACCGGGTTGCGGCGGCGTTCGGGGTGCGCGCGCCCGATGCGCTGAACGCGGCGTGGGAGCGGCTCGATCCCTGGCCGGACGTGGTGCCGGGGCTGACGGCGCTCAAGGCAACCCAGATCGTCGCGCCGTGTTCCAACGGGTCCATCGCGCTGATGACGCGGCTGGCGAAACATGCCGGCCTGCCCTGGGACTGCATCCTGGGCGCGGAACTGGCGCGCGACTACAAGCCCAAACCGGCGGTCTACCGCGCCAGTTGCGCGGCGCTGCGCCTGCCGGCGGAGGCGGTGACGATGGTGGCCGCCCATAACGACGACCTGGCAGCGGCCCGTGCGGCGGGGCTGAAAACGGCCTTCGTTCCACGCCCCACCGAGCACGGGCCGGGGCAAGGCACGGATCTGGAACCGACAGCGGACTGGGACATCGTGGCGAGGGATTTCGAGGATCTGGCGAGGCAGGTGCAGGCATGACGATGACGGCGGACGAGATCATCGCGACGCTGGGCCTGGCGCCGCACCCGGAGGGCGGGCATTACCGCGAGACCTGGGTGGCGGAGCGTGCCGGCGCCGACGGACGGGCCACGGGGACCTGCATCTACTTCCTGCTGAAGGCCGGCGAGGCGAGCCATTGGCACCGCGTGGACGCGGCCGAGATCTGGCTGTGGCACGCGGGCGCGCCGCTGATCCTGTCGATGGCCGGGACCGAGGCGGGGCCCGCGCGCGACCATGTGCTGGGCCCGGACCTGCGCGCAGGGCGGCCGCAGATCGTGGTGCCGGAGGGGCACTGGCAGGCGGCGCGGACGACGGGGGATTACACGCTGGTCTCCTGCGCCGTCTCGCCCGGGTTTCGCTTCGAGGGGTTCGAACTGGCCCCGCCGGGCTTCGACATCCCCAAGGCTTAGGGCCGTGAACGGCGCCCGCCGCCCACGGGGGCCGCGACGCCCGTGGTGCCCGGCGCGCTGGTGGGCAGGCCCCTGAGCACGCGCGCGGCGAGATGGGCGAAGGCCTGCGCCTCGAGCGCGTCGCCGTCGAGCCCGGCCGCCTCGACCGGGTCCACGGGACAGGGCAGCGCGGCGGCGAGGCCCTCCATCAGGCCGGCGTTCCGCCGCCCGCCGCCGGTGACCAGAATGCGCGCCGGGGTCGCGGGCAGATGCTCCAATCCGCGCGCGACGGCGGCCACGGCCACGGCGGCGAGCGTCGCGGCGGCGTCCGCGTCGGAGAGGCCGGCGACGGCCTGCGCGAGGCCCGAGAAGGCGTCCCGGTCGAGCGATTTCGGCGGCATCTTCAGGAAATAGGGGGCGTCGAGCGCGGCCTGCACCACCGCGCGGTCCACCGTACCCCGGGCCGCAAGCGCGCCGTCCGCGTCGAACGCCCCGAGGCTGCGGGCCTGCATCAGGTCGTCGATGGGCGCGTTGGCGGGACCGGTATCGAAGGCGAGGCAAGCGCCGGGCGCCTCGGGTGCGTCGCGGCGCGGATCGACCCAGGTGATGTTGCCCACGCCGCCGAGGTTGAGGAAGGCAAGCGGTGCCTCGGCGCCGATGAAGCCCGCGCAGGCCCAGTGGTAGAAAGGCGCGAGCGGCGCGCCCTGCCCGCCCAGGCCCATGTCGGTGGAGCGGAAATCCCACACGACCATGCGCCCCGTCGCCTGGGCGAGCCGTGCGCCGTCCCCCGCCTGGTGGGTGCGCCCGGCCTCTGGATCATGGGCGAGCGTCTGGCCATGAAAGCCCAGGGCGTCGACCGCCTCGAGGCCCTCGCAGATCTCGGCATGGGCGGCCTCGACCACGCGGGCGGCGGCCTCGGCACGCGGATCGCCCGGCCAGGTGCCGAGGGCGGCGCGGATCGTGGCGCGTTCGGCCGCGTCGTAGGGGCGGAAGCGCGTCTCGCCGACCTCCGCGATGCGGCTGCCGTCGGTCTCGAGCACGGCGAGGTCCACGCCGTCGAAACTGGTGCCCGACATCAGCCCCGCGATCCGCATGGCCCCCCGCTTCGCCCCCTTCACCTTCACCGCCCCGCCCGCTATAGCCCGCTTTCGAGCCCCAGCATGGACGCGACCCGCATGACCTACCAGCCCAAATCCGAGTTCCTGCGCACCATCGTCGCGCGCGGGTTCCTGGCCGATTGCACCGATCTGCAGGCGCTTGACGAGGCGCTGATCGCAGGCCCGGTGACGGCCTATATCGGCTATGACGCGACGGCGAAGTCGCTGCATGTGGGGCATCTGCTGAACATCATGCTGCTGCGCTGGTGGCAGAAGACGGGCAACCGGCCGATCACCCTGATGGGGGGCGGCACGACGAAGGTGGGCGATCCGTCCTTCCGCGCCGACGAGCGCCCGCTTCTGTCGCCCGAGCAGATCGACGCCAACATCGCCGGCATGAACCGGGTCTTCGCGCAGTACCTCGACTATGGGGACGGGCCCACCGACGCCCTCATGCTGAACAATGCCGACTGGCTCGACGGCCTGAACTACCTGGAGTTCCTGCGCGATATCGGGCGGCATTTCTCGGTCAACCGGATGCTCAGCTTCGAGAGCGTGAAGTCGCGCCTGGACCGGGAGCAGTCGCTGAGCTTTCTCGAGTTCAACTACATGATCCTGCAGGCCTATGATTTCCTGGAGCTTTACCGGCGCGAGGGCTGCATGGTGCAGATGGGCGGGTCGGACCAGTGGGGGAATATCGTGAACGGCGTGGACCTGACGCGGCGGGTGGCGGACCGGGAGGTGTTCGGGCTGACCACGCCGCTTCTGACCACGTCGGACGGGCGCAAGATGGGCAAGAGCCAGGGGGGGGCGATCTGGCTCGATGCCGAGATGCTGAGCCCTTACGAATTCTGGCAATTCTGGCGCAACACGACGGATGCCGACGTGGGTCGGTTCCTGAAGCTCTACACAGAATTGCCGGTGGAGGAATGCGACCGGCTGGGCCGGCTCGAAGGCTCGGAGATCAACGCGGCCAAGATCACGCTGGCGAATGAGGTCACGACGCTGCTGCACGGGGCCGAGGCCGCGGCGGCGGCGGAGGCCACGGCGCGCGAGGTCTTCGAGAAGGGCGGCGCGGGCGAGGACCTGCCGACGCTGACGCTCTCGCCTGCCGACCTGGGCGACGGGATCTCGGTGGTGCAGCTGATCACGCGCACGGGGCTGGCGAAATCCGGCAAGGAGGCCAAGCGCCTGATCGCCGATGGCGGCGCGCGGCTGAACGATGCGGCGGTGACCGATGCGGGCCTGATGATCGGGGCGGCGGACCTGGCCGCGCCGATCAAGCTGAGCGCGGGCAAGAAGCGTCACGCGCTGGTGGTGCTGGAAGGGTAAGTCCCCTACCCGCCCGCCGCGCCCCCGGCCGAGCGGCGCCCGATCCAGAGGAAGATCGCCTGCATCACCGCGGTCGCGAAGATCACGAGCACGGTCTGCTGCACGATGCCGGTGGCGCCCAGCCCCACGCGCAGGTCCGACACGGTCAGCGCCAGCACCGCGGGTCCGACCACGCTCAGCAGCAGGTAGATGCCCATGCAAAGGCCCCAGATGACCGCCCAGTCGCGCCCGGCCAGCGGTCGCGTCGCCCGGCGCATGGCCTGCAGGCCCACATCCGCCGCCGGGGCCGAGGCGATGATGACGCCGGTCGCAAGGCTCGTGGGCAGGCCCGCGGCGCTGACGAGGATGCCGTAGAGGAAACTGAGGCCGACGAACCATGCGACGTAGCGGAGGGCGAGCGTGGTCAGCGGGGGCATGGGCGGCAATCCGGTCGGGCGCAAATGCCGGGACTGTAGGCCGGCGGAAGACGGCCCGCAAGCGACAGGCCGGACGCGACCGCTTGACGCCCCCGGACCGCGCCAATAAGCCGAAGTCAAGGCCGGGCCTGTAGCTCAATTGGTTAGAGCAGAGCGCTCATAACGCTTTGGTTGGGGGTTCGAGTCCCTCCGGGCCTACCAGACACTCCGGACAAGACTGACCCAGATCACGTTGCACGCTCTGGCAAACGGGGCGCGACTGGACATGGGCGCCTCTTGGTCGCTTAAGCGAATGCACCCATCCCGACCGGCCTCGTCCGGCTCAAGGCGTTGGCACGCCAATCCGCCGGCCGCGGCATGGTCCCGCAGAGCCCGAACATGTGGATCGGGCGCGGGGCCTCAGGGGGGGGGGGTATCCACGCAATTCGATGGATGTTTTTCGCACGTCTCCGGGGCGGATCAAAACTCTGTTAAGTCACGCCTCCTAGTTTGCGGCATCTCGAGCCGCGGCAAGCCGCCCGGCGCCTTCGAGCCTTGCCAACGGACCGCAGACAATCACGCAGGAGTACGCAAATGACCGTCACGACCATCGCCCGGAAGTCAGCCGGCATCCTGACCGCGCTGGGCCTTGCCCTTGCGGCCGCCCTTCCGGCCAGCGCGGCCGATGCGCCGCAGAGCATCGACGGCGCCATCACCGTCGATGCCAATGGCGTGATCGACCTTATCGGGGCCGAGGCCGATCTCGTCATCCTCGACAACCGGCGCGAGGGTGACTACGCCGCCGGCCATATCGAGGGTGCGGTGCGGCTGATCGACACCGACATCACCGGGCCCGAGGTGCTGGCCGAACATGTGCCGGGCCTGGACACACCCGTGGTCTTCTACTGCAACGGTCTCTCCTGCGGGCGGGCTGCGAACGCGGTCGAGATGGCCGTTGGGTGGGGATACACCGCCGTGCATTATTACGCGCTCGGCATGACCGAGTGGAACGAACTGGGTTTGCCCGTCGCCACCGAGTAACGGATCGGGCGGCCGCGCGCAGGGTGCGGCCGTCCTTCATTTGCAGCGCGAGCGGACGAGGGGTAGCGGCATGACAGGCTGGCGCATCGGAAAATACCGGACGCTATTGATCGGTGTGATCGGCGCGCAAGGGCTCGCCCTTGCCGTGACGCTGGCCGTCGGAATGATGACGGCGCAGAGTTACGAACAACTCGTCACCGACTATTCCTCGGACCGGATGACGGCCACCGGCCAGGAGGCGGTGGACGAGCTGCTCTGGCAGGAGCACATCGACCTCGTGGCCGAGACCGGGCGGGAAATCGCCGGCGAGCTGCAACCCCTTCTGGCCGCGGGCGACACGAGCGCCGTGTCGGCCCATCTGGCCGGGGTTTATGCCCGCGGCTCCGTCTCTTCGGGTGAGGTGGGCCTGCTTGGCGTGACGGCGCTCGATTCCGCGGCCGTGCCGGGACCGGCCCATTGGCGCGAGGGGGGCGAGACGCCGCTGCCCGCGCCGATGCAGGCCGCGCTGGCCGCGCGCGAGGGTGCCGAACGGCTGCGCCCGCTGCCCTATGGCTGGCTGCGCGACGGCCGTCCCGTCGTGAGCGTGGCGGTGCCGATCGGCGGGCTGCGCCTGCAGGGCTACGCGGTGCTCCACGTCGATCCTGTCGGGGCGCTCGACGAACTCGACTTGCGCCTGGCGACGCCGGTGCGCGTCGTCGCCCTGGACGATACCGAATTGCTTCTGCCCGAAAACGTGGAACTGCCGGCCGACGCCATCGCGGCGACGGTCCCGCTCGAGGTGTCCGGGCCGGACGGAACCCTGCTGTTCCGGATCGAGATCGCCGCCGACCGCACCGAGGTGCAGGCGATGATGACGCAGGCACGCAACGCATCGATCCTGCTGGTGCTGGGGCTGGCCGGCGGGCTCGCGTTGGCCGTGTCGCTTCTCGTGTGGCGTTATCTTGCCCGGGCGCATGGCCGCGAGACCGCACTTGCCGCCGAGATCGCCGAAAAGCAAAAGCAGGAAGAGGCCGCCGCCGCAGCGGCAGCCAGGACGCAGGCCGAGGAACAGGCGGTGCAGGCCCGGGTTGTGCGCGACATCGCGGCCGGACTGGAACGGATGGCGGCCGGAGATCTTACCTGCCAGATCCCGAGTCCGGCCTCCGATCCCTTCCCCGAACGCTACGAGGCGCTGCGCGCCAGCTACAACACGACATTGGAACGCCTTGCCGCAGCGATGGCCGAGATCGAGGCTGTGGCCGAGGGCGTGCGTGGAGGGGCCGTGAACGTCTCGCGCGCGGCGACCGACATGTCCCGCCGCGCGGAGACGCAGGCGGCGACCCTCGAGGAATCCGCCGCCGCGCTCAGCGAGATGACGGCCTCGGTCAAATCGGCGGCGGAGAAGGCGGGCGAAGCCGATGCCGCGGTTGCCACCGTGCGCCACGAGGCCGAGGAGAGCGGCGCAGTGGTCGGCGCCACGGTCGAGGCGATGGGCCGGATCGAGACGTCCTCGGGCCAGGTCAGCCAGATCATCGGCGTGATCGAGGATATCGCCTTCCAGACCAACCTGCTCGCGCTGAATGCGGGCGTCGAGGCTGCACGCGCCGGCGAGGCAGGCCGCGGGTTTGCCGTGGTCGCCTCGGAGGTGCGGGATCTGGCACAG
Organism: uncultured Roseicyclus sp.; assembly: GCA_964525355.1. Classification (GTDB taxonomy): domain Bacteria; phylum Pseudomonadota; class Alphaproteobacteria; order Rhodobacterales; family Rhodobacteraceae; genus Roseibacterium. The sequence goes on along the minus strand of CAZGHJ010000035.1, from coordinate 5,034 downwards.
CGCGCATCCGGCTCGGCGCAGGAGATCAAGGACCTGATCTCGGCCTCGGGTGAGCAGGTGCAGCAGGGCGTGCAACTGGTCCGCCGCACCGGTGAGGCGCTGGAGCGCATCATCGCGCGCGTGGCCGCGGTCTCGGATCTCGTGTCCGACATCTCCGTCTCCGCGCGCGAGCAGGCAACCGGCCTGCAGGAAATCGACACCGTGGTGAACCAGCTTGACCAGGTCACCCAAGCCAACGCCGCCGCACTGGAGGAGACCACCGCATCCAGCCAGCAGATGCACCATGAGGCCGAACGGCTGACCGAGGCGCTTGGCCGCTTCTCCACCACCGGCGATCCTGCACTCTGGGGGGCGGGCCGACCTGTCGAAGCCGATCTTCGCGCAGCGGCGGGTTGACGCCGGCATCACGATCGGCGCCGCCGAGACCATCGACGCAGCAACCCGAGGCGTTGGCTCGGAGGCACTCGAGCCGGATGCAGCGCGTGTGAGACAACGGATCTCTTGTTTCCGGCATTTTCGTCGGCATCCCGGTGGCGTGCGACGGGCCGGGGAAATCCATTCGTCCCTCCCATTGCTCGGCCGAGCCACAAGGTCCGCGCGGCCCCGAAGGAGCAGTGAGCCGCGACCGGCACGAATGACCGCGTCCGTCGCTACGCCGGACAAGGCACGTCCTGTCGAACCGGTTGCCGCGCGCCGTGCGGATGTCGCACTTTGCGAGCTCGCGCGCCCGTTCCGTGTCGGAGCCGGTCTCGAGGACACGGGCGAATTTCAGTGGACCCGCGCGGCGCTCGTCGTCAACCACCAGCTTCTGGTTCTCGACGCGGGAGCCGTCGGGCATCACCCCGCCCATCCACTGCCCTTCTTACGGCTGGTGGCGTGCTTGGATAGTGTCCCAAGAAGGCCGGCATCTCGCGCACAAGGTCACCATCAGCCTGCTTCTAACCAGCTCGATCAGCGCCATTCTCTCTTCGGTCATCGTCATCTCCGTTGTCGGTTCCAGGTCTCGCAACCCGAACCTTCTCCGAAGATCGGCGATGACCGCCAGCGTCACCCACGGCCGCGCGCTGCGCTACGCCGGAGGCTCCGCGCGCGGCCTCCTACACCACCACCCGGGACACTGCCCGGGCTTGGCGCGGATGCGTTCGGCGGTCACCTTGCGCTCGACCTCTGTGCAGGACAACAGGATGAGAAACGGTGCACCACTTGCGTGATCACTTCGGCCCGGAGGTCATGGCCGAGCCCTTCAAGACGTGGTTGCAGCGCTTCGGGTTAGGTCGGATCCCCATTGCGCCGGGATCGCCCCGGGAGAACAGGTGCCATGAGCGCCTCATGGAACGCGGCGCCATGAGAAATTGAAGCCGAGTGGTTCGTCACGAGCCTTGATGACGGGATCGAAGCGCTCCACGCCCTTTTGACGTCAACATTCGGACCCGCTGGAGTGGTCGCTCAGGCAATCCTTGTCCAGTGCGCGGCCCTGACGACATGGCGGTATCAGTTTGCAGAAATCGCGGCTGCGCGTTTGAGATGGTCACGCATGAGGCGGTCTGCTTCGTCCGCCCGCCGGGCCAGGATCGCCTCGGCGAGGCGGCGATGCTCTTCCACGGATTGGGCCATGGCTGCGGCCGACAGGGCGTTGCCGACCTGCCCCATGATCGCGTGCAGGTGGTACTGATTGCAGATCGCCGTCAGTTGCAGGTTGTCTCCGGCGCGCAAGATAGCCTCGTGAAAGCGCGCATTCTCTTGCAGGTAGGCGGCCACTTCGACCCGCGCGGCGTCGTTCCAGATCTCGGCGACATCCGCCTCGAACCTCTCGCGCTTGTCGGCCTCTCCCATCGCCTCGGCGGCCAGACGCGCCGCGAGAGCCTCCAGTTCGGAGCGGATCAGAAACAGTTCGGCCCGGTCGCGGGGCGATAGCGAGCGCACGATGGCACCACGGTTGGGCACGATCTCGATCAGGCCATCGGAGGCCAGACGACGGAATGCCTCGCGCAGGGTGCTGCGGCTCACGCCGTAGCGCTCGGTCAGATCCGCCTCGATCAGCCGCTGGCCAGGTGCGAAGCGGTGCGCCAACAGACCCTCGCGCAGCGCCTCGACCGTCTGGTCCACGGCGGTCGGTCGGCCCGATCGATGGGCGGATGTCGGACGCGCGTTCATGCAGGAGAATTAGGCGTTCTCCCACCAGAGCGCAAGATTTCGCCAGATCGTCTTGACTTACATTTTTGTCTGACAATAGTGTGAACAATCGGGAGGGGTTGGCGATGATGATTGGCAAGGCCGGCGCGGCGAGGACTTCGATCTGCACGTCCGACGCGGACTCGATCACGGTCCGGGGACACGACCTGACCGGCGATCTGATGGGGCACAGGACGTTCACCGAATACTTTTTCCTGTCGGTGACAGGCCGCCTGCCGACGGACGACCAACGCGACTTTCTCGACATCTTGCTCATCTCCATCGCCGAACATGGTCTGACGCCGAACGCGCAGGCCGCCCGGATGACACTGGCGGCAGCGCCCGACGCGCTTCAAGGCGCGCTTGCCGCGGGCATCCTGGGCTGCGGGAGCGTCATCCTGGGGGCGGCCGAATCCGCAGGAAAGCTGCTCGTCGAAGGCAAGGCGCGTCTGGACTCAGGCGTTTCGGAAGAGGACGTGGCGCGCGACATCGTCGAAGCCGCCAACCGCGAGGGACGCAGGCTTCCGGGCTTCGGCCACCCGGTACACAAGCCCGTCGATCCCCGTACCCAGCGCATCCTGTCGCTGGCGCGGGCACGCGGGGTTGCCGGCCCGCATTGCGCCCTGGCCGGGGCACTCGATGCGGCGGTCACCGAAGCGCGGGGCAAACCACTGACGATGAACGTTTCCATGGCCATCGCGGCCGTTCTGCTCGACCTCGACTTCCCGGCCGGACTGATCAAGGGGATCCCGCTGCTGGCCCGAACCGCAGGCCTGCTCGGCCACCTCGCGGAAGAGCAGCAGTATCCCATCGGCTTCCTCCTGGCCGGCGAGGCCGCCGAGGCCATCGATTACGTCGAACCGGAGGACGGGGCATGACGGCGCTGCACCAGCGCAAACCACGCGAGGCCGACGCGGACGACGCGGCGTACCAGGCACAGATCGCCTATCTCCTCGAGCGCTCCGCGTTCTACCGAGACAAGCTCGCGCGGGCGGGGTTCCACACCGTCGAGGACGTGGGCGGGCTGGCCGACATCGCAGCCCTGCCCCTCACGGAAAAGGACGATTTGCGGGCGACGCGGACCGACGAGCAGCCCATCGGCACGCATCTGGCCTGCGACGCGGCCGACATCGCGCGCATCTATTCGACGTCGGGGACGACGGGCACGCCCAGTTACATCCCGCTGACGGCGCGCGATGTCGAGGATTGGGTCACGATATCCTCCCGCGGCTACGCGGCCTCGGGCGTCAAGGCGGGCGACAGGGTGGTCTCGAGCTACAATGCGGGGCCCTTTGTGGCTGGCGCGGCGCTCGGAGCATTCGACCGGCTGGGTCTATGCCACATACCCGTCGGCACCGGAAACACCGAGCGCCTGATCGGCGCGGTCACCAAGCTGAGGGCCAACGCCGTCGTGGTCACGCCCTCCTATGCGCGCCACCTGATCGAATGGGCGTCGGCGCGGGGAATCGACCTGGCGGCGTCGGGCGTTGAGAGGGTCATGGTCGCGGGCGAGCCCGGCGGCGGCGAGCCTGCGATGCGTGCCCTCCTGGAAGAGGGGTGGGGCGCGCGGGTGACCGAGGCAATGGGCATCGGCGATATCGCGGTTTCGCTCTGGGGCGAGTGCCCCGAACAGAATGGCATGCATTTCGGGGGCGACGGCCTTGTCCATGTCGAACTGATCGACCCCGAGACCGGAGCGACCAAGACGATGGAAGACGGGGCGGAGGGTGAGCTTGTCTACACCCACTTGCGCCAGCAGGCCGCGCCGCTGCTTCGTTTCCGCAGCCGCGATCACGTCCGGCTCTGGTCGTCGCCATGTGCCTGCGGGCGCGCGTCGATCCGGGTGCGCTGCATCGGGCGCACCGACGACATGCTGATCGTCCGGGGCGTCAACGTTTTTCCCACCGCGATCCGCGAGGTGGTCGCCGATTTCGCGCCGGCCGTGTCGGGCATGATCCTGGTGGAACCGCAAGGCGCGGGCGTGAAGCAGGAGCCGCCGCTTCCGGTGAAGGTGGAACTGGCCGAAGGCCGGACGCCGCCGGACGCGCTCGCCGACGATATCGAGGCGGCGCTGCGCGCAAGGCTCGTGTTCCGCGCCGCGGTGGAGGTCGTGCCCTTCGGTGCGCTGCAGCGCAGCGAATACAAATCCAAGCTCGTCAAGAGACCGGCCTGATCCGGCGCAGACCGCGCCGAAAGACCGGGAAAGGCAACTGGGAGGACCAAGCCAGGCACGTGACCAAGCCCCTGATCGCGGCGACGGCCATCGCTCTGATGACCGCCGGGACCGCAAGCGCCGAGACCGTGATCCGCTACGCCGAATACGGGCCGGACCGCGGCGTCCGCGCCGAGGCGATCAAGTATTTCGCCGAACAGATCGCCGAGCGGTCCGGCGGAGAGATCACGATGGAGATCACCTGGGGCGGCGCCCTCGTCAACGGCCGCGACGTGATGCGCAGTGTCGAATCCGGCTTCGTCGACGCCGGAACCTTCGTGCCCTCCTGGGAGCCGCAGATGCTGCATCTCTAAAAGGTGGGAGACCTTCCGATGGGGTCCGCCGACCCCTGGGTCGCCATGCGGGCCATGTACGAGACGGCAACGACGAACGCGGCATTGATCGACGAGTTCGCCCAAAACGACGCAACCTATCTGATGCAGTTCAACACCGGCCCCGTGCAGTTGATCTGCCGCGAGCCCATCGACGAGGTCGCCGACTTCGAGGGCAAGCGTATCCGCGCGGTCGGCCCGTATATCGAGGCGTTCACGCAGCTCGGCGCAGAGATCGTTTCGTTCCCCGCGATCGAGGTCTACCAGGCGCTCGACAGCGGGCTGATGGATTGCAGCCAGGTCTATTGGTCGAACGTC
>CAZGHJ010000034.1:0-17425 GCA_964525355.1 uncultured Roseicyclus sp. | reverse complement strand
TCCCGCTTGCCGCCGCGCGGCTCGTCGTTTTCCTCGCCCATCGACATGATCTTGTAGCCGATCTGGACCGAGCCGAAGGTGATCGTGCACAGGATGGTCAGGACCGCCAGCGCGATGGGCCCCTCGGCGGTGTGGGTGACGAGGTGCCACAGATTGGCAACGTTGAGATACATCAGACCGCCCACGAAGACGAGCGCGACGATGAAACCGTAGAACGCATGACGCAGGATAAGCTTGATATGATCGGGCATGGAACGGCCTCCTTCCTCCTATAGGTAGTGTCTCGGCCCGGCGGTGCAAGCGGCGCGTCGCCCGATCGCGCCTCGGGCCGGGCCGCGGCCCTCGCGCAGGCCGCGACCGCGATGCATCCGTGCCGCTTTCGGTACGTGGTTCGTACGCGGAATGTACGTGGGTTGTACGTCCGTTCCGGCGGGCGTTGTCATGCCGTCGCCTCCGGGGCGATGGCGGCGACCAGCGCGTCGAGCCCGTCGGTCAGGGCCGCGGGCCCCGGTTGCAGGATCAGCGGCGACTTGATCTCCACGATCCGGCCCTCCCGCACCGCCGGGATGTCGGCCCAGCCCGGTCGCCCGGCGATGCGCTCGGGCCGCACCTTCTTGCCGCACCAGGAGGCCAGGATCACGTCGGGCCGGGCGTCGATGACGGCCTCGGGGCTCAGGATCCGGTCGCGCGCGGCCTCCTTCCCGGCAAGCTCCGGAAAGGCGTCGCGGCCGCCGGCGATGGCGATGAGGTCCGACACCCAGCCGATGCCGGAGATCATCGGCTCGTCCCATTCCTCGAAATAGACCAAGGGCCTGGGCCGCCCCTCGGCCCGCGCGGCGATGGCCGCAAGCCGGCGCTCGTAGCCCTCGGCCAGCGCGTCGGCGCGGGCGCCCGCGCCCACCGTCGCGCCGAGATGGCGGATCATGGCGAGGATGCCGGCCACGTCGCGCTGGTTGTAGGCGATCACGGTGATGCCGCGGGCGATCAGCTCCGAGGCGATGGTGGCCTGAAGGTCCGAGAAGGTCAGGACGAGGTCCGGTTCCAGGGCGAGGATCTTCGGAATGTCGGCCGAGGTGAAGGCGCTCACACGCGGCTTCTCGCGGCGGACGCGGGCGGGGCGGACCGCATAGCCCGAGACCCCGACGATCCGCGCCTCCTCCCCCAGAAGGTACAGCGTTTCAACGGTTTCCTCGGTCAGGCAGACGATCCGTTCGGGCGGAAAACGGCGCATGGCAGGCCTCAGAGCGCGCCGCGCCGGGCCCGCGCGCCGCCGCGCCGGGCGGGCGGCGGCAGCGTCACGCTCAGCGCCGCCGGCGGCATCCGCACGGAGGCCGCGAGCAGGTCGCAGAACACCGCGACCGCCGGCGAGCCACGGCGGAACGGCGCCGCCACCGCCAGGGCGCGCCGCACCGCGCGGTGGTAGTTTTCCTCCCCGCGCAGACCGCCGAGCCACTGGATATAGCCCAGATGTCCCAGGTCCTGCGCCCGCTCCGGCGAAACGGGGCCCGTGTCGAGTTGCGAGATCGTGAGGTGAAGAAGCATGTCGATTGCGCCCTCCGCGCAAGGGCCGGGCGGCTGGCAGCGATGTCGGATGGCCGGTCGCGGTCCATGTCGATATCTCCGTCCCGCAGCGCCCCGCCCGGGTCCAAGGTGACTGCACCGCCCGGGAATGCGGACGGCGGAGATGGCAGGTCTCCTGACTTGCGGGTCACAGCGTCCCCCGACCCTTCCCAGACCCGTCGGTCCAGTGGCTTGTCGGGATGGCTCGCCGCTCACAGTTGCGGGGGCAGTCGCGGATTTGGGCCGATGGCCCGCACCGCGTTCCCTTTTCAGTCGGCCCCAGCGGGCCGAACACCATCGAGGTCACTATTCCATGACAAGGGCCGTCTGTCCAAGGGAAAGGCCCGGGCCCGCGCGCCTTTCCGGTGGACGGACCGGGCCGGGGCCTTCGCGCTAGAACGCCTCGGGCTTCGCGGCGCGCGCCATGTGATCGAGCACGGCGTTGACGAATTTCGGCTCGCGGCCCTCGGGAAAGAAGGCGCGGGCCACGTCCACGTATTCGCTGATCACGACCCTGGGCGGCGCGTCACCTTCCGTCAGTTCCGCCCCCGCCGCGCGGAACAGCGCCCGCAGCGTCGGGTCGATGCGGTCGATGGGCCATGTCGCGACAAGCGCGCGGTCGGTCAGCTGGTCGATCCGCGCCTGCCAGTTGACCGCATCCTCCAGCGTCCGCGCGAACAGGTCCGGATCGCCCTCGGCCATCTCGTCCCCGTCATAGACCGCGCCGAACCGGTGGGTCTCGAACTCCGCCCGCACGTCGTCCAGCGTCTGGCCGGCCGCCTCCATCTGGAACAGCGCCTGCACCGCGTAAAGCCGCGCGGCGGACCGCATCTGGCGCTTCTCTTCGCGGCTCAGCCCTTTCGGGCGCGGTACCGGGTCGGCGGGGTCGCTCATGTGCGGGACGGGCCTTCGCTGTCGCCCGCGACCTCGATCGTATCGGGCCGCGGCTTGAAACCGACGCCGCCCTTAGGCTGTCCGAACCGGCGCGTCAACGCGATCAGGTGCAGCGCCGCCTCCGCCGCGCCGCCGGCGGTGTTCAGCCGCGCGGCATCTGCCCGCTCCTCGGCCTGGTCGCGGTTTTCCACGGTGATGATCCCGTTGCCGATGCACACGCCCTGCATCCCCAGCAGCGTCAGCGCCCGCGCGCTTTCGTTCACCACCACGTCGTAATGCGACGTCGCCCCGCGAATGACACAGCCCAGCGCCACGTAACCGTCGAAATTCGACAGCCGATGCGCGATGCCGATGGCGGTCGGGATCTCCAGGCTGCCGGGCACCTCGATGGTCTCGTGGGTGACGCCCGCGCGGTCGAGCACCCCCCGCGCCGCGGACAGCTGCGCCTCGGCGATGGCGGTGTAATAGGGCGCGATGACAAGGGCCACGCGCGCGGGCTTGTCGAATGTCGGAAGCCCCAGATCGTTGTCGGAATGTCCGGCCATCATCCAAGCTCCGATATCTTGCGGGTGCCGACGATCGACAGCCCGTAGGCCTCCAGCCCCACGACCTTCGGCCGGGGCGAATTGGTCAGCAGGATCATGTCGCTGATCCCGAGCGAGGACAGGATCTGCGCACCCAGCCCGTATTGGCGCAAGGTCTGCGGCGACACCTCGTCGTCGGGGCTGAGCTTCATCGTCAGGTCGCGCAACAGCACGAGCACGCCGCGCCCCTCCTCCGCGATCAGGCGCATCGCGTCGCCGAACTCGCCCGCCCGGCCCCTGGGCCCCGCCCCCACCACGTCCAGCAGCGGGTCCATCGCGTGCATCCGCACCAGCACCGGCTCGGGCCCCGCAATGTCGCCCTTCACCAGCACGATATGCTCGGCCCCTTGCGTCTCGTCGGTGTAGATCCGCAGGGTCCAGGCCCCGCCGAACTCGCTCTCGATCCGCCGCTCCTCGCGCACCTTCACCAGGTTGTCGTGCCGCCGCCGGTACGAGATCAGGTCCGAGATCGTCCCGATCTTCAGCCCGTGACGCTGCGCGAAGGCCACCAGATCGGGCAGACGCGCCATGGTCCCGTCCTCGTTCATGATCTCGCAGATCACGCCCGACGGGTTGAGGCCCGCCAGCCGCGCGATGTCGACGGCGGCCTCCGTATGGCCCGCGCGCACCAGCACGCCCCCGTCGCGCGCCCGCAGCGGGAACACATGGCCAGGCGTCGCGATGTCCGACGCGCCCTTCGAGGTGTCGATGGCCACCTGGATCGTGCGCGCGCGGTCGGCCGCCGAGATGCCCGTCGTCACGCCCTCCCGCGCCTCGATCGAGGTGGTGAAGGCGGTCTCGTGGCGCGAGGAATTGTTGGTCGACATCAGCGGCAGGCCCAGCGCGTCGATGCGCCCGGACGTCATCGCCAGGCAGATCAGCCCGCGCCCGTGCGTCGCCATGAAGTTCACCGCATCCGGCGTCGCCCATTGCGCCGGGATCACCAGGTCGCCCTCGTTCTCCCGGTCCTCGTGATCGACGAGAATGAAGATCCGCCCGTTGCGGGCGTCCTCGATGATCTCCTCCACCGACGCGATCGCGTCGGACCAGTCCTGTTCCACGGGTCCAGGGGTTTCGAAATGCTCCGTCATCGGCGGCCTTTCGCGCGGCATCGAGGGCGACATCGGGGTCGGTCCGGGCGCAGATAGAGCATAGACCCGGTGGAGGAAAGAGCGCCCGCGGTCATTCGGCAGCCGCAAGGAACGCGGCAGCCCACGGGCCGCCCGCAGGACCCGCCGCGTCGCAAGCAACCGATACGGCGCTGCCCGCCGCCCACGTCCAGCGACCGGACCCGCCGACAGCCGCTCTCACCAAACCGGGCGCAGCCCCTTCTTCTTGTCCCAAATACGGCCGCCGGAGGCGTCCGCGCGGCCCGCGCGGATCTCTCTCACCCGCCCTGCCAGTCCTGCAACCGCGCCACGTAACGCGCCATCGTGTCGACCTCGAGATTCACCCGGTCGCCCCTCTTCAACCCGCCCCAGGTGGTGACCTCCTTGGTATGCGGAATGATGTTCACGCCGAACTCGCAGCCCTCGACCTCGTTGACGGTCAGCGAGGTGCCGTCGAGCGCCACGGACCCCTTGGGCGCGATGAACCGCGCGAGGCTCTCGGGGGCGCGGAACCGGTAGCGCGTCGAATCGCCCTCGTCGCGGGTCGAGATGATCTCGGCCACGCCGTCCACATGGCCCGACACGATGTGCCCGCCCAGCTCGTCGCCGACCCGCAAGGCGCGCTCCAGATTGACCGCCGCACCCTCCGTCCAGCCCCCGAGCGTCGATTTCGAGAGCGTCTCGGCGGAGATGTCCACGTCGAACCAGTCCTCTCCCGTCGCCGTCACCGTCAGACAGACCCCGTTGCAGGCGATCGACGCGCCGATCTCGATGCCCTTCGTGTCATAGCCCGTCGCGATCCGCGCCCGCAGGTCGCCGCGATGCTCCAGCGCGCGCACCCGCCCCACATCGGTGATGATTCCGGTGAACATGCCGACCTCCGCTGACTGGACCTGTCCCGTACCCTGCGCACCTAGCGCCCCAGACCCCGCGTCTTCAAGGGGCCACATCCCCGCGCAGCCGTTGCGGCCCGACGCGACGCAGGGCCTGCGGGCAGCAGGGCAACACCTGCCGCACCCTTCGCAGACAGGCGCTTTTGCCGCGGCCGCTTTTTGGTTAACGTGGACCCCATAACAAGAAACCCCCGAGGCAGTTTCAGGCAGACAAGGAGCACGCCTTCATGACATCGCTGGTCTCCCGAGCGGGCCGCATGGCAGCGCTCGCGATTGCCGTCTGCGCGGCCGCGTCCTGCGCGATCCTGCCAGCCGCCGGCCCGACCCGGAACCAGATCTTCGCAGGCTCCGTCCAGAATGCCGGCGATGCCTTCGTGGTCGAGGTCAACCCGCGCGTGACGGCCGTCACCGCCGCCACCCCCGGCCTCGGCTTTCCGGCCGGGCTGTCCGGGGCCGGTCTCGCCGAGACCGAGATCATCCGCCCCGGCGACGCCCTGACCCTGACCATCTACGAAAACGTCACCGACGGGCTTCTGGCCGGGCCGGGCAGCAACGCCTCGCTCATCGAGAACGTGATCGTCGATGGCTCGGGCTTCATCTTCATCCCCTATGCGGGGCGCATCCGTGCCGCCGGCAACACGCCCGACCAGCTGCGCGAGCTGATCACGCGCGACCTCGACGAACAGACGCCCGATCCGCAGGTCATCGTCACCCGCACGCCCGGCGACGGCGCCACGGTGTCGGTCTCGGGGGCCGTGAACGAACAGGGCGTCTATCCCATCGGCCGGTCGACCCGGACGCTCTCGGGCATGCTCGCCGCGGCCGGCGGCGTCGGCATCGAGCCCGAGATCGCCCAGGTCACGCTGGTGCGCGGCGGGCATTCCGGCACCGTCTGGTACGAGGACATCTTCCGCTCCGCCGCCACCGATATCGCCCTGCGCGCCGACGACCGCATCTTCGTGGAGGAAGACAGCCGCTCCTTCATCGCGCTGGGCGCCACCGGTCAGCAGAGCGTGGTTGAATTCCAGTCCCGGTCGATCTCGGCCATCGAGGCCATCGCCTCGGTCGGCGGGCTCGATCCGCTCGCGGCCAACCCCGCGGGCGTCTTCGTGCTGCGCAACGAACCCGAGGACATCGCCAATGCCGTGCTGGGCCGGAGCGACCTGATCGGCACGCAGCGTTTCGTCTACGTGCTCGACCTGACCGCGCCCACCGGCATGTTCGAGGCGCGCGATTTCCTGATCCGCGACGGCGACACGGTCTATGCGACCTCGGCGCCGGTCACCCAGTGGAACAACGCCATCGCCGCCCTGACGGGCTCGCTCGGCACCGCGGCGCCGATCGTCGACGCGTTCAACAACACCAATTGAGCGGCGCCGGACCATGAGCCGGGGGCGGCCCGGGCGCACCGGCCGCGCCGGCGGGCCCGCAGCCTCCGGACCGCCGGGCCGCCGTCTGCCCGGCGCCCCGCACGCGGACCGGGTCCGCCGTATCCTCGAACTCGCGGGCCATGACCCGGGGCACGGTCGCAACGGGGGCGACCGGGATCTGCTGCTCCGGGGCCACCCGCCAGGGGATGACAGCGCCGGGGCGCGGGCGACGGCCTCCGGTGCGGACCTCGTGCATGTCGAGGAGGCCTTCCTGCGCGCGCGCCACCCCGACGACAGGCTTTCCGGTCCGCCGCTCGGTCTTCTGATCGACCGGCAGGGCGCGCCTTGCGACGCCGCCCGCCCGTCGGATCTCGAGACGCTGCTCGCGCGTCACCCGCTGGACGACACGGCGCTGCTCGACCGCGCGCGCGATGCCATCGCCCGCCTGCGGGACGCGCATCTGAGCGAATTCGCCGATGCCGACCCGGACCTTGCGCCGCCCGATCCGGGGTTCGTCCTCGTGCTCGATCAGCCCCGCGGCGACGCCGCGATCCGGCTGGGCCAGGCCAATGCCGACAGTTTCGCGGAAATGCTGACCTGGGCGCGGCTGGACCATCCCGACGCCACCATCGTCGTCACGCCCCATGCCCTGACCCGCCGGGGGGAAACCCCGGGGCATTTCGATCCCGCGACATTGCCCCCCGGCGTCGTCATCGAGGATCGCCCCGTCTCGCCCTGGCGGCTCTTCGAGCATGCGCGCGCCGTCTACACGGTGACGGCCCGACAGGGCTTCGAGGCGCTGCTCGGCGGGCACAGGCCGGTCACCTTCGGGGTTCCGTTCTACGCCGGCTGGGGCCTGACCGACGACCGGCGGCCCGGTCCCGCCCGCCGCAATCGCCGGCTCAGCCGGGCGCAACTGGCCGCGGCGGCGCTGATCCTGCATCCCGTCTGGTACGATCCCTTCCGCGACCGGCTCTGCGCGCTCGAGGACGCGCTCGGCACGCTGGAGGCGCAGGCGCGCGCCTGGCGGGAGGATCGGGCCGGTTACGCGGCGCTTCGGATGCGCAGCGGCAAACGCCCGTATCCCAAGGGTTTTTTCGGCCAGCACGGCGGGCCCATCGCGCATGTCGACGAGATCGACAGCGCCGCGGCGGATGGCCGGCCGGTGCAGGTCTGGGCGCAGGACGAGACCCCGGCGCTCCGGGCGGCCTGCGAGACGGCCGCACGGCGCCTTCTGCGGGTGTCGGAGGGGGTCTTGCAGGTGCAAGGCGCAAAGGCGCGTCGCGATGCGCCGCTCTCCTTCATCCAGGACGATCTGGGCAACCCGCACGATCCGCGGCGCGAAAGCCGGCTGGAACGGCTGATCGCCGAAGCCGCGGACCTGCCCGCCAAACGCCTCGACCGCGCCGAACGGCTGCTGGCCGCGATCGCGCGTGCAGGCCCGAAGGCCGCCCGAGGGGCGCGGTCGGGGGCGGAGCGTCCCGTCATCCTCGTCCCCGGACAGGCCGACGGGGACGACGCGGAGCCATACGCCGCCGGCGCGGTGGCGACGGATCACGAGCTGCTGCGGACCGCGCGGCGGCTCCATCCGACGGGACATATCGTCTACTGGCCCGCGCCCGGCGCCGCGGGCGGGACCGGGCCGGATCTGCCGGCAGACGAGGTGGCGTCCGGCGCCGACCCGGTCGCGCTGATCGCGCGCGCGGACCGGGTGGTGACGATCTCCTCCCCGCTGGGGTTCCAGGCCCTGCTGCGCGACGTGCCCGTGACGGTGCTCGGCGCGCCCTTCTACGCCGGATGGGGGCTGACCACCGACCTCGGCGCGATATCCGACCGGCGGCATGCGCGACCGTCGCGCGCGGCGCTCGCCCATGCCGCCCTGATCGCCTGCGCGCGCTACCACGATCCGGTCACGGACATGCCCTGCCCACCGGAGATCGCCGTCGCGCGCCTGACCGCCGAACCGGCTCCCGCGGGGCGCGCATCCGCGTCGGTCCTGGCGCGGATGCGCGCCGCACGGATCGCCCTCACACGGTGGCTCAGGGGATAAGACTTATGTTTTTCCGATGCGATTTCGCGTTATCCACAGGAAAAACTCTCAAATCCTGTCGATATTCCCGCATACATCCGAAGTCACCACAGCTTGCGGTCAGCGCGCCGACCAGCGGGTCAGGACATCCGGTCCGAGACGGCGCATGGCCATCAACCGCATGCGCCGCACCTCCGACAGGGCCGCGACGCCCATCGCGCCGACGGCCGGCGTGCCCTCCGCGCCGAGGGCGCAGCCCGCGGTCACCAGCGAGACCTCGTCGACCAGATCCCCGCCCAGCAGCGCCGCCGCGACGCTGCCTCCGCCTTCGCAGAAGACACGGGTGAGCCCCGCCTCTCCCAGCGCGGCCATCGCCGCCGCCGGGTCGACCTGACCGCCCGCGACCGAGGGCACCTCGATCAGCCGCGCGCCCCTGTCCTGCCATGCCGCCCGCGCCTCCTGCCGCGCCTCGCGCCCGTGCAGGAGCCACAGCGGAACGTCCCGCGCGCCGGCCGCCAGCTGACCGTCGAGCGGCAGGTCGAGCCGGCGGGACAGGATCACCCGCACCGGCTGCGGGCGCGGGCCGAACCCGCGGACCGTCAGCAGCGGGTCGTCCGCCCGCGCCGTGCCCGCCCCGACCATGACCGCATCGTGGCTGGCCCTCTGCCCGTGGACCCAGTGGCGCGCCGCCGGCCCGGTGATCCAGCGGCTTTCGCCCGTGGCGGTGGCGATGCGCCCGTCGAGCGTTGCGGCAAGCTTGAGATGCAGCAGGGGCCGGCCCGCCAGGATCCGCGAGAAGAAGCCCGCGTGATCGGCGCGGGCCTCGGCCTCGCAGACGCCGGTGGTCACCGCGACGCCGGCCGCGCGCAGCCGCGCGATGCCCGCGCCGTCGGTGCGCGGATCGGGGTCGCGGACGGCGATCACCACCCGCGCGACCGAAGCGGCGACCAGCGCCCTGACGCAGGGCGGCGTCCTTCCGACGTGATCGCAGGGCTCGAGCGTGACGTAAACCGTGGCCCCGGCCGCCGCCGCGCCCGCCTGTGCCAGCGCGACGGGCTCGGCATGGGGCCGGCCGCCATCCTGCGTCCAGCCGCGCCCCAGAACGCGGCCCTCCTTCACGATGACGCAGCCCACGGAGGGGTTGGGCCAGACACGGCCGCGGCCCCGCCGCCCGAGCGCCAGCGCCAGCCGCATCCAGCGGAGATCCGCCTCGCTCTGCATCGCCTAGCCGCCGGGCTGAACCGGCGGGCGCAGCTCGGCAAGGAAGTCCTCGAAATCGTCCGTGGCCTGGAAGTTCTTGTAGACACTGGCAAATCGCACGTAGGCGACGGTGTCGATGGCGGCCAGCCGCTCCATGACGATCTCGCCGATGGTCTTGGAGGGGATGTCGGTCTCGCCCATGCTCTCCAGCCGCCGGACGATCCCCGAGATCATCTGGTCGACGCGCTCGGGCTCCACCGGGCGTTTCTGAAGCGCGATGCGCACCGAGCGCTCCAGCTTGTCGCGGTCGAAATCCTCGCGCTTGCCGGTCGACTTGATCACCACGAGGTCGCGCAGCTGCACGCGCTCGTAGGTGGTGAAGCGCCCGCCGCAGGCCGGGCAGAAGCGCCGCCGGCGTATGGCGACGTGATCCTCGGCCGGGCGCGAGTCCTTGACCTGGGTATCGACATTTCCACAGAACGGGCAGCGCATCGGCTTCCCCCCTTTTCGTCAATCCGCCGCGCGCGGCTCGTGTCTCGATCTGTCTTGGGCCACAGGGCCGACTGTCCACAGCCACTATAGGGAGGCAGGTAACGCTTGGGTAGAGTGCAAAACCCGCCACCAGATGCAGGGTTGCCGCAAGGACTCACCCAAGGCCCCGCTCAGGGGCCGAAATGCGCCGCGATCGCGCGCCGGTGCGGCGCCGCGCGGTGCTCGACAAGGTAGATGCCCTGCCAGGTGCCAAGCGCCATGCGCCCGGCCGCGACCGGGATCTGCACCGACACCGGCAGAAGCGCCGCCTTGATATGGGCCGGCATGTCGTCGGGCCCCTCCATCCTGTGCCGCAGCCAGGCCATCGAGGGGTCTGTCGCGGGCGGCGCGAGCCGGCCGAGGAACCCCATGAGATCGCGCCGCACGTCCGGGTCTGCGTTTTCCTGGATCAGGAGGCTGGCCGACGTGTGCCGGACCATCAGTGTCAGCAGCCCGTCGCCCGCGCCGGCCAGCCAGTCCGCGACATCTTCGGTGATCTCGTAAAGGCCCGGACCGCGCGTGGCGACCTCAAACCGCGTCTGCATCGCGGCCCCCTCCGATCGCCTCGGCGCCCGCGTCCGACAAGGCGTAAACCCCTGTCGAGACGCGCAAAAACCAGCCGTAGTGATTGTCGCGCATGATCGTCGTCGCGCGGGCGACACCCGTCGCGTCGCGCACCACGGCCCCCCTGGCCGGCCCCGCGCCGCGCAGGTAGGCCGCGCAGGCCAGCGCGTCCTGCCGGTAGGCCGTCACGCGCGCGCCGCGCAGCCCGCCGAGATTGGGGTCGCCGCGCCGCCGGGCAAACTCGCCCAGAAGCGCCTCGGTCCTTCGCGGCGTCTTGCGCGGCGCATAGGGGCCGGGGTCGCACTGCACCTCCACCAGCCCGGTCTCCAGCCGCACGGTCAGAAGCCCCAGGCCCAGCCGCCGCGCCA
This sequence comes from uncultured Roseicyclus sp., assembly GCA_964525355.1. Classification (GTDB taxonomy): domain Bacteria; phylum Pseudomonadota; class Alphaproteobacteria; order Rhodobacterales; family Rhodobacteraceae; genus Roseibacterium. Next base: position 6,323 of record CAZGHJ010000034.1, on the reverse strand, counting down.
GCCGCCCGTTCTCCGCCAGCGCCCGCTGAAACCGCCGCCCGGCCCCGCACGGCACGGCGAGGTAGACATGATCGCTGAGCGCAAGCCGCGCCACGCCCTGGTGGAACAGCGCAAGCGAAAAGCCCGTCTTGAGCTCCACGATCAGCGGCGGCGCGCCCGCGCGCAGGGCCAGCACGTCGGCCGGCCCGATCTCGGCCTTGACCTCGTAGCCCAGCGCCTCGAGGAACGCCTTGACCGGCGGATAGAGATCTGTCTCGGAGATCGACCTGCTCATGGGCGCTCATGGGCCTTGTACCGGCATCCTTCGCGGACAGTCTGCCGCCAGATGCGGGCGCGTGCAAACCCCGATGCGCGCGCCGGACGATTCCCGCCTTGACACCGCTGCACGCGGCCCATATGCCCGGCGCAGATTTTCCGGGCGTGGGGCCTTCCTCCGCGCCCTTTTGGTTTCCGGCGAAATCGGCCCCGGCCGAGGCGCCGTAGAGATAGACGAGGAAAAGATCATGTCGCGCGTCTGCGAACTGACCGGCAAGGGGCCGATGGTGGGCAACAATGTCAGCCACGCCAACAACAAGACCAAGCGCCGCTTCCTGCCCAACCTGACCGAGGTCACGCTGGGTTCGGACACGCTGGACCGCCGCTTCAAGCTGCGGATCTCCAACTCGGCGCTGCGCTCGGTCGACCACCGCGGCGGGCTCGATGCCTTCCTCGCCAAGGCCAAGGATGACGAGCTGTCGCCCAAGGCCCTGAAGATCAAGCGCGATATCGCCAAGGCGCAAGCCGCGCAGGCCTGATCCGCCCCTTCGCGCGAAACCGTCACACGCCCCGCGGCTTCGGCCGGCGGGGCGTTTTCATGCGCGACAGGCGCGGTTTGCCGCAGCGCGCCGCCAATGCGCCGGCGGTATTGCTACGCACATGAGACCGGTGCGTGCGATCACATTCGGCGTCCTCGCGCTCCTGCTGGCCGTGACGACCTTCGGCACGGCCTCGGCGCGCGGGGCCATGGCCGCCGATGGCGTGATCTGCGGCACGGGCGGCGGCGCGGTCGTGATGGCCGCCGACGGGCTGCCGCTTTTCGACGGCACCGGCACGCCGGTGGACCTGGCGTCGGCCCCCTGTCTCGACTGTGTCTTCGGCGCGATGGCGCTGGCGGCCGGGCCGCAACGGGCCGGGGTCGCCGCCCTCCCGACGACGCTGAGCGCGACGCGCCACACGGGGCCGGCCATCCGGGTCTGGCTGATGGGCGGCAAGGGCCGCAGCCCGCCGGCCGCGGGCTGACCCTGCACCGACGACCCATCTTCCCTTCGACGAACGGAGACCGACATGTCCCTGAAAACCGCATTCCTGGCGGGCGCCTGCGCGATCCTGCCGACCCTCGCCGCCGCCGACATCGTGATCGACGACCCCTACGCGCGCGCCGCGGGCGCCATGGCGCGCTCGGGCGCCGCCTTCATGGAGATCACGAACACCGGTCCCGCGGACGACCGGCTGATCGGCGCCACGTCCGACGTCTCCGACCGCGTGGAACTGCACACCCACATCATGGACGGCGACGTGATGCGCATGGTGGAGGTCGAGGAAGGCTTCGCCATTCCCGCGGGTGAAAGCGTCCTGCTGGAGCGCGGCGGCGCCCATGTGATGTTCCTCGGCCTCAACCGCGCGCTTGCCACCGGCGAAGAGGTGGAGGTCACGCTCACCTTCGAGGGCGCGGGCGAGGTGACGGTGACGATCCCCGTCGACAACGACCGCATGCCCGCGCGCATGGGCCACGGTCACGGCAATGGCGGTTGAGCCGCGCTAGGGCGGCAGGATCTCCGCGACCCAGGCCGGCACGGCACGGGTCGCGGGCCCCGCGATGACACGGTCGAACCGGCCCGGAACCGGCGTGGGCTCGAGGTTGATCTCGAGCGTCTCGGCCCCCGACGCGGCCGCCATGTCGACCAAGCCCGCCGCCGGGTAGACCTCGCCCGAGGTGCCGATCGCCACGAACAGCTCCGCCGCCTCGACCGCCGCCGCGATCCGCTCCATGTGGTAGGGCATCTCCCCGAACCAGACCACGTCGGGCCGCGTCGCCCGGGCGCCGCAGGCGGGGCAGCGGTCGGCCGGGTCCATGACCGGCGGCGCCTCCCAGCGCGCGGCGCAGGCCCCGCAAAGGGCGCGCGCGATCTCTCCGTGCATGTGGATCACGCCCGACGCGCCCGCCCGCTCGTGCAGGTCGTCGATGTTCTGCGTCACCAGCGTCACGTCATCGGCGCGCCGCGCCGTCAGACGCGCCAGCGCCCCATGCGCGGCGTTGGGCTGCGCTTCGAACGCATTGGCACGGCGGGCGTTGTAGAAATCGTGCACCAGGCGCGGGTTGCGGGCGAACCCCTCGGGCGTGGCCACCTCGGCAAGGTCGTAGCGCGTCCAGATCCCGCCCCTGTCGCGAAAGGTGCCCAGCCCGCTTTCGGCCGAGACGCCCGCGCCGGTCAGGATGACGATCTTCACGGCCGCCCCCCCGCGCCGCGTGACAGCGCCGGCACGGTCGGGCAAGGTGGCTGTCGCCGCGCCATCGCGGGCCTCGCATCGGTGTCGCTCATGCCCCAGTCCACCCGTATCCTCTGCGTCTGTCTAGGGAATATCTGCCGCTCGCCCACGGCGGAGGTCGTTCTGCGCGCGCATCTGCCGGGGGCGACGATCGACAGCGCGGGCACCGGGGACTGGCATCTGGGCAAGCCGCCCCATGGCCCCGCCATCGCCGCGGCCGCCATGCGCGGCCATGACCTGCGGCCCCTCCGGGCGCGTCAGGTGACGGCGGAGGATTTCGGGCGCTTCGACCTGATCCTCGCGATGGACCGCCGGAACCTCGCGGACCTCGCCGCCCTGGCGCCGTCCGGGGGCGGCGCGGATCTGAGGCTCTATCTCGAGCCGATCGGGGGCGGCGACGTCCCCGACCCCTATTTCACCGGCGATTTCGAGGGCGCCCTCGACCTCATCGAGCATGCGGCACAGGCCTGGGCCGCGCGGCTGAGCTAGCGGCAGAGCGCCTCGGCCGTCGCGGCGAAGTGCTGCCAGCGGCTCCAGAAGGCGTCGTTGCGGGGCGTGTCGGACAGCTGGATCTCCTGCGCGCGGGCCGGATCGCGGAAGAACCGCGCGCCCTCCCGCATGTCGGACGGCAGAAGCGTCATGCCCGCCGCATCCCCGATGCAGCGGCAGATCGTGCCGTTCACACCGGGCCGGTCGGATTGCACGCAGGCGCGCTCGATCGGGTTGGCCCCGGCCGGCAGGGTCGCCGGCCCGACGGCAAGAAGCGCAGCGAGCGCTGCGACAGGAAGAAGGGTCCGCATGGTGTTGCCTCGACAGAACGGAATATCAGGTCCCGTGCACGGGTCTTGCTGCCCGTATCGCAAGGCGCAGAATGCCTCAGCCGCGCCGCCGGTTCAAGCGGCGCGAGCGGGCCGGGCGCGCCTGTGCGCCGCAATGGCATCGGCGACACGGGTGCGGGCCGACCTGCTCGCGCGCGCTCGACATCCACTCCGCGACGCGGACGGTCTTTCGCGGAAATCTCGTGGGGTCGGCCGCGGGCGGAGCCCCGCGCCATCGCCGGGCCGCGGCCTAAGCGCCGCTGTCAACGCGCCCGGGTGCAACAGTCTAAGGAGCCAGCAACAGGAGCCACGCTTTGGCAGCCTCAAGCACCGCTTCCACCTTGGCGGGGTTCAGGAAGAAATATCCGCCAACAGCCGGGATGCTCCATTTGATCGCGGTGTCGACGGCAAGATCGGCCTTTCGCCCGCACCACGCCAGCACGATCCGCAAGGCCTGTGAAAGCCGTTCGATCAAATCCGCGACGCGTTTCGCATCCGGCTGTTCGGCGTTCACCTCCTCGTTCAGGCCTGCAATGCTCTCCCAAATGACGACGACCTGTTCGCCTGTTTCCGGATCGTCGATCTCGACGGGAGGGTTGTTGCCGCCGATGCCTAGGCGATTATCCACGCTGTGCGCCTGATCGGCCTCGATGTCGGCAATGCTCGCGCGAAGCTTGAACTCCGCCTCAATCCGCGCGATCTCCTCCGCCACCGCCTCCGGCCCAGTCTCCCAGACCTCGTTCGGGATCAGCGCGATCTGTTCCTGAAGGTCCCACGGCAGCGGGTCGCCCGCCATGGCGGCGGCATACCATCTCGCCCAGAAGGACCACGGGCTGTCCTGCGATTTGCCGAGCGTCAGGGCGTTGTCGGCTGCGTCACGAACGGGACCGATCGTCGCTTCGTAGTCTGACGGCAGCGTGATCGTTTCCGCCATCATCTTATCTAGCAGCAGCGTCGTGTCCAAGTAGGCGGTGGGGGCGGCGCGAACGGTGTCGGTGGCAGTGACGGAAGCATTGGCGGCTGCGGAGGCGGCCGTGGCGGCAGCAATGGCAGCTTCGGCGGCGGCGGTGGCAGCCGCGTTGGAGGTGGCGGCGGCAGCGGCGTCGGCGGCAGCAGCGGCCGCTCTGGTTGCAGCGAAGATGGCGTAGGATCCAGCGGTAGATGCGGCGAATTCGGCGGCTTTGGCGGCGTAGTTGACGGCGTAACTGGCGTTTTGAAGATCCGGGGTTGGTCCAACCGCTACGACTCCCGATGTTACGATAGATCGACAATTGAAAAGCGTCAGCCGCTCGGCGACTTCGAAGGCCTCAAGCCGAGTGGCGATTGGCAAAACGCGGATCGCTGCCCGAAAGGCCATGGCCACACAGACCTCCTGCGGCTGCTTTTCCAGCCAAGCCCTAAACTCTCTCTCATTCGTCACCGCCACGCCCGTGCCCTCCTGCCGCCCGACCCTACCGCCAAACGCCTGTGGCGCAACGCCCCTTCCCCCTCTCCCTCACACACGCTATCTCCCCAGCCAACCAACCCCTTGCAGGCCGCACATGACCGACCTCTCCCGCATCCGCAACTTCTCCATCGTCGCCCATATCGACCACGGGAAATCCACGCTGGCCGACCGGCTGATCCAGCTGACCGGCACCGTGGCCGAGCGCGACATGAAGGAGCAGCTCCTCGACGCCATGGACATCGAGCGCGAGCGCGGCATCACCATCAAGGCCAACACCGTCCGCATCGAGTACCCCGCGAAGGACGGCCACACCTACATCCTCAACCTCATCGACACGCCCGGCCACGTGGACTTCGCCTACGAGGTCAGCCGCTCCATGCAGGCGGTCGAGGGCTCGCTCCTCGTGGTGGACGCCTCCCAGGGGGTCGAGGCGCAGACGCTCGCCAATGTCTACCAGGCCATCGACGCCGACCACGAGATCGTGCCGGTCCTCAACAAGGTCGACCTGCCCGCCGCCGAGCCCGACCGCGTGAAGGAGCAGATCGAGGACGTCATCGGCATCGACGCGCAGGACGCGGTCCTGATCTCCGCCAAGACGGGCGTGGGCATTCCGGACGTTCTGGAAGCAATCGTCACGCGCCTGCCCGCGCCGCAATCGGGCAACCCCGACGCGCCGCTCAAGGCGATGCTGGTGGATTCGAAGTACGACCAGTATCTCGGCGTCATCTGTATCGTGCGCATCATCGAGGGCACGCTGCGGAAGGGCGACCGCATCCGCATGATGAAGACGGGCGGCACCTACGACGTGGACGACGTGGGCGTCTACCGCCCCGCCATGACGCCCGTCGACGCGCTGGGCCCCGGCGAGATCGGCTATCTCAACGCCTCGATCAAGCAGGTCCGCGACACCCGCGTGGGCGACACGATCACCCACGAAAAGAAACAGACCGCCACCGCCCTGCCCGGCTTCAAACCCTCCGTGCCCGTGGTCTTCTGCGGCCTCTTCCCCGTCGACACCAACGATTTCGAGGACCTGCGCGACGCGATCGAGAAACTCGCGCTCAACGACGCCTCCTTCACCTTCGAGATGGAGACCTCCGCCGCCCTCGGCTTCGGCTTCCGCTGCGGCTTCCTCGGCCTTCTCCACCTCGAGGTGATCCGCGACCGGCTCGAGCGGGAATACGACATCGACCTGATCACGACCGCGCCCTCCGTGATCTACCACATCCACCTGCGCGACGGCACCATGGAGGAGTTGCACAACCCCGCCGACATGCCCGACCCCGCCACCATCGAGCATGTGGAGGAGCCTCGGATCAAGGCCACGATCCTCGTGCCGGACGAGTACCTGGGCGACGTGCTCACGCTCTGCCACGACCGGCGCGGCGAACAGCTCGACCTCACCTATGCCGGCTCCCGCGCGATGGTGGTCTACGACCTGCCGCTGAACGAGGTGGTCTTCGACTTCTACGACCGGCTGAAATCGGTGACCAAGGGCTATGCCAGCTTCGACTACCAGATGATCGGCTACC
>CAZGHJ010000033.1:0-18107 GCA_964525355.1 uncultured Roseicyclus sp. | reverse complement strand
ACCCGCACGAGATGTCGGGCGGCATGCGACAGCGCGCGATGATCGCGCTGGCGCTCGCCTGCAAGCCCAAGCTCCTGCTGGCCGACGAGCCGACCACGGCGCTCGATGCCACGGTGCAGATCCAGATCCTGCTGCTGCTGCGGGAGTTGCAGCGCGAGATGGGCATGGGCGTGATCTTCGTGACCCACGATATCGGCGTGGCGGTCGAGGTCTCGGACAAGCTTGCGGTGATGTATGCCGGCAGCTTCGTCGAGACCGGGACGGTGGCCGAGATCATCCGCGACGCGCGCCACCCCTATTCGCAGGGGCTACTGGCGGCCAATCTCGTGGGGGCCGAGCCTGGCACGCTTTTGCAGGCGATCCCCGGCGCGCCACCCGCGCTTCATGCGCCGCCCGTGGGCTGTGCCTTCGCACCCCGCTGCGCGCTGGCGCGCGAGGCCTGCGCCGCCGATCCCGTGCCCCTCTGGCGCCGCCGCGACGACCGCTGGGCGCGCTGCGTGGTCGCCGCCGAGGCCGACGCAGTCCCCGTTCCCGGCGTGGCCGAATGACCAGGCGCATCGTCATCATCAACCCGAATTCCACCGGCGCGATGACCGATGACATGGTGGCCATCGCGCGCGCCACCCTGTCGCCCGGCGTCGACGTCACGGGGATCACCAACGCGGCCGGTCCGCCGGCCATCCAGGGCGAGGCGGATGCGATCGCCTGCCTGCCCGGGCTTTTCGCCATTGCCGAGCGGCCCGAGGTGGCCAGCGCGGACGCGGTCGTGATCGGCTGCTTCGACGACACGGGGCTGGCGGAGTTGCGCGCGCGGATGCGGTGCCCGGTGGTGGGTCTTGGCGAGGCCGGCATGATCGCGGCCACGCTTGCGGCGCCCCGCTTCGCGGTCCTGACCACCACCGAGGGCTCGGTGCCCGTGATCGCGGCCAATATCGACGCGATGGGTCTTGGGGCGCGCTGCGACGGGGTGCGGGCGGCCCGCGTCCCGGTTCTCGAGTTGCAACGGCGGCTTCCCGACCTTCGGCAGGCGCTTTCGGGCCTCGCCGCGGAGACGGGCACCGGCGCCGTCGTGCTGGGCTGTGCGGGCATGGGCCGGATCGCGGGGGAACTCGCCGGGCCGGGCCTGCCGTTCCTCGTCGACCCGGTGCGCGCGGCCGTCTCACTCGTCGAGTCCGTCGTCCGCTCGACCTTCCATCATGGTGATACGGGGCCCGCCATGGCCGCGACCGCAGACGTTTCCGGTCAGCCCCCTACGCCTTGAGCCGCACCACGGCGTCCACCTCGACCGCGGCATTGCCCGGAAGCCCCGCGACGCCGACGGCCGTCCGCGCGTGCCATCCGTCCTCGCCGAACAGCGCGACGAAAAGCTCCGTCGCCCCGTCGATGACCGCGGGGGAATGCGGGAAGCCCGGCGCGCAATTCACGAAACCGCCCAGACGCAGGACACGGTCGACGCGGTCGAGATCGCCCTCCGCGGCCTGTCGCAGGCGGTGCATCAGGTTCAGCGCGCAGATCTCGGCCGCCTTGCGCGCCGCCTGCACGGCATCGGGCGTGTCCTGCACCGGCCCGGTCAGCGTCACTTTCCCGTTCCATTCGCAGATCTGCCCCGACAGGTAGACCACGGCGCCATCGCGCCGATAGGGCAGGAACATGCCGCGCGGCGTCCAGTCCGGCGGCAGGTCGAGCCCGAGGGCAGCCAGCTTTTCCATCACGCGCATCGTCACCCGATCCGTCACCTTGCCGTTGTTGCCACGTCTATCTGCACCATGCCCCCGGCTGTCAACGACGGGGACCGGGGGCCGGGGACATCCGTGCAGGCGCTTCTGCGTCGCCCGGTCGTACGGGCGCGCGCAAGCCGCCGCTCAGACCATCATGGCCTCGTCGTCCATCTCGGGCTCCGGCTCCTCGGGGGGCTCGGGGTTTTCCTCGATCGTGCCCGACCCTTCCGTCAACGCGCCCCAGATCTCGGCGTCATCCATGGCGTTGACCATGTCACCCACTGCGTCCACGTTCATCTGGCCGGACCCGGCGCCCGCCTGTCCCAGCGACACGGTGACTGTGTCATTGTCGTAGTCCACGATCAGCGTGGCGTCCTGGTCCGCGCCGAGCCCGATGAACTCGACCCCGTCGAACATGCCCTCGATCCGGTCGGTCTCCACCAGCACGTCCTGGCGCGCGTCGCCGCCCGCTATGGCGCCCACGTCGATCATGACGATGCCCTCGCCCATGTCGAAGGCCGACAGGACGTCCGGCGCGTCGTTGCCGAGCGCGCCAGAGCGGAACTCGCCGATGGTCGAGAAACCCTCGGCGTCGGCCGTCATGCGCAACTCGCTGCCGGCCTCCAGCCGCAAGGTCGACATGCCACCGGCATTGCCGTCGAAGCCGACCTTCGCCGTGCTGCCCTCGATCTCCATGCGGCTGCCCGCGCCGAGGGTCATGCCGCTGTCGTCGATCCCCAGAAGCGCCTGGCCGCCGGTCACGTGCAGGTCCAGAAGTCCGTCGAAGAAGCCGGTATTGGCGAAGCGTCCGCTCTCGACATCCACGTCGAGTCCCTCGGTGTCGCCATAGCCCTCGAGCCAGATCTGCCCGGCGCCGCGCACGTCGATCTCGCCGCCCGCGTCGCCCACCGTCGTCTCGCCCTCGACGTTCAGCCGCCCGCTCGTGACGTCGAGCCGGCCATCGGAGCCGAAGTCGAGATCCTCGACCGACGCCGTGACCGTGGCGAAACTGACCCAGTTGCCGGCAAGATCCACGCTGTCGCCCGCTACCGTGCCCGGCAGATCCTCGGTCGTCCAGTTGATGCGGTTGTCCCAGCGAACGCCGTCGGCGAGGTCGTTAGGGAAGAACCGGACCGTTTCCGCCTCGGTGCGGGGCGCGTCGGACAGAAGGAAGGTCTCCTGGAAATAGGCGATGATGTCGTCGGCCGTCACCGTGTTCGGCAGTCCGTCCGCGAATTGCGTGCGCAGGAACTCGCCCAGGTCGTCGATGGTCGCGTTGGGAAGCCCCAGCACATCGGCGGTGAAGTTCTGGATCGTCGTCGCGTCGGCCTGCGCCAGGTCGATGCCCGTGCCGGCCACGTTCTCGTCGTCATTGGCCTTGTTGTAGCCGACCCAGTTGTAGACGATCGTGTCGTTGTAGAGGGCGTTGTTCGCCAGCAGCGCGTTGCCGAGCAGCTTCTTGGCGGCCTGTTCCTCCGGGTTCTCCGGGTCGGCCAGGTGCACCACGATCGTGTCGTTCAGCGTCGGCGCCTGGTCGTAGATGTCGAGGCCCCGCGTCAGCGTGCCGCCGCCCTTGTCGACCTCACGCGATGCGCCAGAGGTCACGATGGTGTCGGTAATGAAGGTGAAATTACCCTCCTTGATACCGGCGTCGCGATCGACCCACGCGCCCCCAAAGGAGTTCATTCCACCAGCATTGTCGATGAAGACAACGTCCTCGACATAGCCGCCCGGCCGGAGCTGCGCCCCGTAGGACGAGGCGCGCATCGAGATACTGTCGCGGAAGGTGACATCCAGATTGTCCTTCTGGATGTAGATGTTCTGGCTCATCTTGTTGGGCGCCTGCCCGAAGTCGGGATCGCCGAAGAAGTCGTAGTCGTCCTCCCAGCCGATCTGGTCCACATGGAGGCCTTCCACCAGAACGCCCTCGGCCCGCGTGATGTGAAATCCCGAGACGCGGTCGGCTGTCGACCAGATCTCTTTCTTGGGGCTTGACTGGACGACATCGTGGATCGTCGAGTTGCGCAGGGTCAGACCTTCGCCGCCGCGGATCTGGACGTTGCCGCCATCGGCGATGATGTCGCTGAAGATCACCTGCTCGGCCGAGAAGGCGCGCAGGCCGCCGAGCGTCTCGATGCCCTCGATCACCAGTTTCGAGCTTGGTTCCTGGAAGGCGCGCACCGACGTGGTCATCACCGGGGCCGCACCCTCGCCATAGGCGCCGAAATAGACGGGGTGAAGTTCGGATTCGCCCTGCGTGTCAGGAAGCACGAGGTTCTTGATGTCGTACTCGTACCCGCGCTCGAGAAGCAGCCAATGCGATCCGGGCTCCTCCGTGAGCTGTTCCCACAGCAGCATCCCCGCATCCGGCGCGAGTGCTGTCTCCGGTGTCGCCCCGTAGTGAGGGTTGGCCAACATCGCCCTGCCTGTCGGGCCCCACTGGTCGGGTCCGAAGCCGTTTTCGGCGGCGACCTCATCGCGCGTCATCGCATCCGGATCGTTGGAGATATGCACGACGCGATGCGTGTCGCCGTGCTCGATCACCAGGTTCCCGTCTTCGTCGGTCTCGAGCATGTAGACCTTTTCGGCCGTCGACCACCCGCCCAGTTGCGTGAGCGGTTCGACTTCGACCGTCTTGTCGAAAGTCTGGCTGCTGCCGTCGGCATAGCCCACCTGGACGCTGAAGGATTGCGGGCCGGCATAGGACGGGCTCTGCGTCAGCACCAGCGCCAGCGAGTTGTCGGGATTGACCGTCAGATTGGCGACGTCAGGCTTGGCCAGGATTTCCACCGAGGCGACGTCGTCGCCCAGATCGAAAGTGGTGACGCGGCCTGCCATGACCGAAGCGGCCTCGCCGATCGGAACGGAAAGGGCGGGCGTCGCCTCGTCCACGGTGTCGTTGGTGCCGCCGCCGGTATCCCCGCCAACGGGCGCTCCGCCGCCGGTGTCCCCCGTGTCCTCCGCGGTGTCCTCCGGGGGCGCGACGACCGGGTCGTCGCCCGCGGTGCCATCGCCAGCCGGAGGCGTGACCGCGGGATCTTCGCCGCCTGCGCTGTCCTCCCCTGGCTGTTCTTCTACCGGCGGTTCTTCAACGGGGGGCTCTTCAACCGGGGGCGAAACCACCGGGTCGCCACCACCCGCGCCCTCGTCGACGGGCGGCTCCACCACGGGGTCGGTCGCCCCATCGTCGGGAAGAACCCAATCGACTTCGGATGACGTGCCGCCATCCTCGTCCGACAGACCGATCAACATTGGGACGCACATTACATCACCTCCATTTCGAAGCGGATGAAAGGTTCACCGGAAATCAGGTAATCCTTCGGATCCCTGAACTCGAACCCCATGAATCGCAGCCAGCGCCGTGCTGTCCGGTTGTCCCGGTGCACGACGTTCCAAAGGCGCCCGAAGCCGTCGACAAGGCGCAGCATTTCGGTCTTTCCATGGCGGAGAAAGGCACGCCGCACCTCGGGCCGGTCGATCGCGTCGGTCGCGAGCAGCCACGGGGCTCCGTCCGTGTGTCCCGCATCGCGCGGCACGATCCCCCAGCAGGCGACCAATTCTCCGTTCCAGAACCCGGCCCGCGATCGGATGCTTTGCCCCATGGCCTGCACGAGGGCGCGATCGATGGGCTGGCCCGGCATCGCGGAGGCGACCTCGAGCCTGTCCATCGCGCGCAGCCTTGCGGACAGTTCCTCCATATGCTCCGCGCGCAGCGGGCGAATGTCGGTCTGCGGGTGGATCGCCGTCGCGGTGCGGCCTGCCTCGTTTCCGTCCTGCGCATGGCTTCCGCGCGCCTCCGCATGACCCGGTGTGGCCTCGCGATGCTGCGATGTCGGGTGTTCCTGCCTCATTCACGCCCCCGTTGCGTCTCGGGCTCTATTCCGGGAACCGGCCCCGCCGACCCCGGTCAGGGCCTGCGTGCTGGCGATCCTCCGGGCCGCCCGTGGCGCCTGCCCTCAAGTTTCTGCCTGGCGTGTTGGACGCCCCCGCTCGACGCGACATCGACGCACCCGGATGCGATGGCATAAAGGACTGCCACGGGCGGAAATCATCCCTCCCGCCTTATCGATCCTGGTGATGTGTCCTGATCCGAGCGGGCGCCCCACGCGCCGCTATTTTTGATGTATCGATTTTTAACAGCGCCGTGCGGAGAGTCACGACGGGGCAGATCGTGGCGGCGAGTTTCCGCCGGTTGCCTGTCTGACGCCGTCCCGGAACGCATGATCCGCACCCCGTAAATGGGCGACGCGCTGCCCGTCGCAGCGTGCGATTTCAGGGCTGCGGCCACCTGTCGGTCGATGGCGGGCCCGGACGAGATGGTGGCGGATTCCCGCGTCAGACAACTTAGGCGCCTCCCGGTGTCCCCGCACCATTTGACCAAAGCCAAAGCCGGCGCCTGCCGACTGGCGGGCGCAGGCAAGCGCCGATTCGGCCCGGTCCGAAACCGGGCCTCGGGCGCCCGGTTTTCCGTGCGACCGATGGTGGCATGATCCGGTGCCGACCCGCCTATCCGGGTCGGCACCGGCCGATCTCAGGTCGGAATGGGCGCGACGTTCCCGGCAGGCAGCGCGGGGATGCCGGGCGTGCTGTCGGGCTCTAGGATTTCCACCGTGCAGTTGATGTAAGGCACCGGCGCACCCCGCTGCTCCACGTCAAAGCCGATGGTCCACGTCTGGTCGATGCCACCCGCGCCTAGGATAAAGGCACAATTCTCGAAACGCATGACCGGATTCGTGTCGGGCAACGTAACCTCCGTGATGTCTTGAAAAGCGTCGTTGTTGTCCCTCGATGGGTCGTGGCGCGCGAAGTCGTTGGCGTTGACGAAGACATCCGCAGTTTTCCCGCCCAAGACAGGATCAAGGTCCACGAAGGACGGCCAGCCGATCTCGCAGTTTCGGAAGCTTATCTTGGAGTGCAGGAAAGCCCCGATCTGTTTTGTCACGCCGCTGCCCCACAAGATGCAATTTTCATAGTGCCACCAGAACGGGGTGACCTCCATCGGCCTGCGCTCATAAGCCCCGCCACTGTCGCCGCCGCCCATGAAGCAGCTGTCTGCAAAGCAGATGTTCGACCCCAAGTGCGGTGCATCTCCCTGCATCCTCAAGAGGGGCTGATGCCCTCCTTTCGTTGGGTCTGTAAGAAAGTCGTCGTCGTTCGACGTGGCATTGGTATGCCCGCCCTGCCACCAGAAACTCGCCTTGTGGCACCCCCATGTGTGAGGGGCCTCCCATCGGTGGACCGTGTGCGCAATGGTGTTTTCGGTCGGCACGGTTGGGCTGGCATTTTTCGTCGCGTTCCAGATCCGTTTCTGATCCGAATTGACCGCTCTCGTATCCTTGAGCCAGGGGCCGGGATGCGATGACGGTTGCGTGATGACCAACGCGCTATCGAACAGCATCCGTATTTCGCTGATGGAGCCGAAATCCCAGAAATCCCGCACCAGCGTGTCGCTTCGGAAAAGCCAGCTTGCAACGCTCCCGAAAGCTGTTCGCCCGCCACGAATGATGCAGCCGTCGAAGGCAATCCCGATGCTGCCAGGATTGCCTTGCGCCCTTGTGCTGCCTCCTGCAAAGCCAGGTGGAGATTTCCTCGTGCGATCCTGTCGCACGGTGTCGCCGTAATGATCCGTCATGGTGCTGGTCGCGTCGAATTGAACGGTCACGCCGCTGTCCAGCCCGCGCAGGGTGTCGCCGTCAGTAAAAGGGGTCACGTTTCCCGAAGTCGTTTGAAGCGCCTCCTGATCGAGAATTTGCCACGTCAGAAGAACGCCGGTCCCATCCCCGTTGTCGAAGTCATGCACGATTTGAGCCCACGACCCGTTATCGTTGGTGATTTTTTCATTCAGGCGCCCATAACTGCCGTGGTCGTCTTCGATCCGGTCAGAACCCGCAAGGCCGGTAAACCCGCCGGGCGTCGTAAGGGTTTCCCCAGACGAAAAATTCCCGTTCGACGGATTGTCGTTGGAGTCTCGAACATTGGCAATCCGCACCCAGAACCAGCTTCTGCCGTCGTCCTGGAGTTCCAGAACATCGGCCTTGAGCCCCGTCTCGCTTCCGGTGATCGTGTCGCCTGGGTTCAGTTGGCCGGTGGTCGTCTCATACCTGAGACCCCTCGGGGGGTAAAATCCCGTCGCCCCGCCGGGACCAGCCGTCTTGTTCGTGTAAGGAATGATGTTCCACCAGCGCCGCCATGTTTCGTCTGCGATCGTGTAGTCGCTCAGGTGGTAGTCGATATGGCGGAACGTGATGCCCCGGTAGCGATTGAGGTTTGTCCCGGCCATCATCGTGCCATCATCCGGCGCCCAAGTCGCCAGACCGTACCCTGACCAGATTGCACGCGCTCCGTTCGCACCCCAAGACGAAACCAACCCGTTCGGACCCGGAACGATGAAATCCGTGTTCAGTGTTTCAATGTTCGACCAGACCTCTCCGCCCTTGAGCAATACGCAAAACGTGGCGGGGTCATTATCCTTCCACGGGAAATCGGATGAGGGTGTGATCGGCGTTCCAGACGCATCGCAGGCCACACCGTTGATGATCTGCGTGGCGTTCGCAGTGTTGCGGATGACATAACCTTCATCCGATTTCATGCTGTTGTTGCGGTCGTTGCAAAACGAGTTCGGGGCACCGTTGTCTCTTGCATAGAGACGGCCCAGCGGGACTTCGACGTGCCAGATGCCCGGGCCCATCTCGGCGTCCGTGAAATCCCCGTCGCGCGCGTAATAGAGCACGCCCCTGCGCTCGGAATCGAGGTAGGTGCCGCGCAGGTCGAACTTGCTTCCTCCTGCCACTTCGCCTTCGGCAATCGTCGTGGCATAGGTGCTTTTCGACAGGTCCGTGTAGAACCGCCGCCAATGCGACAGGCGAACGGTGAAGGAGATGGACGTGGTGTTCAGCCCGTCGCTGACCGTTACGGTCACGGGGATGTCCATGACGCCCGGCGGCAGGCCCGTCCCGTGGTCGTAATCGTAGGTCAGAACCTCTTCGCCCAGAAGGTTGCATCCGCGCATGACGTGACCGGCAACCCAGCCTCTGTAGGCGCCCATGGTGTTGCCGGATGCCGAGCGTGTGCGAAGCTGTGTCGGCAGGTATTCGTGTTCCAGAAACTGCGCGTCCCACCGCTCTCCGAAGTCGATCTCGAAAAACAGTTGCCGGTAGTCGTGGCCATGCTCTTCGTCGATGTAGAAATTGCTGCCCTGCACGTTCTCGATCATCAGGCCGAGCCCGCCGTACTGCACCATTTCGATCACGTCGCCATCCACGATTTCGCGGTTGGGTCCGGATATGGCTTCTTCACCGCGCCAGCCATAAGGGAACATCTGCCCCTTGCCGTGGTTCGAATACACCTCGAACGTGATGTCCTTGGAGGCAGGCGCCTGCTTCCATGCCGACACCGTAAGCGGCCCGCGAGAGACGCCATCCTTCAGCGTGCTGAGCGAGACAGTCGTGCCATCGGGAAAACCCGAGAATCGTATCTTGTCCATTATGCAAAGCTCCCTGAGCCGAATTTTGACATGGTGGCGATGCCCGGCTGCGGGATCGTCGCCGAGTTGAGGTCCGCTGCCGTCCCGTAGATATCGAAGAACAGCCGCGACAGGCCAGCGATGTTGGCGCTGGCATATTGGTCTTGTGTCGTGACCGGATCGACAAGGCTTGCGCCGCTGGCGAACAAATCCTGCACCGCAGTCGTGGTGACATCCGGCACATCCGATTCGGTGTCGAAGTCCCAATAAGCCTGGCGGAAAGTGCTGCCCCTGAAATAGAGGCCGTCCCCACCAGTCGTCCTTGCGAACAGGCGGATAGTATCCTCCTGCAAATTTAGGTTTCCGCCCGTGTACGGCACCACGTCTTCGGATATGGTCCACGCGCCGCCCTGCGCGTCCCAGATCGCCGTGCGGATCGTCGCCTCCGTCGCGGTACACGAGCCCGCCATCAGGACGTGATGCCGCACTCCGGTCGGGAAGCTCTTGATCTGGCCTACCATGGGTCCGGCGGCGTCCGTCTGCACCTTCAACGATTTGTCGATATAGACGTGCGTGGCGTTGTCTCGCGCCACGTTGAAGATCGCCTGCTTGGCCGTGCTGATGGGGATGAACGACGAGAAAAGGAGGAACCCGGGCATGTTGTCTATGCCCCTGTCAGCCACAATGGACGCGCCGAGATTGACCACGACCGCATTTTCGGTGAACCCCGACGCCGCGGCCCCCGCGAGAACGGTCTTGGTATCGCTGTCCGGGCCGCTGCCCAGCGCGTTCACGGCGCGGATTTTCACACCGTAGCTCGCCCCGGCCGTCAGCGTGCCGGTTGTCCCGTCGCTGTGCTGGTCGACCGTGACGTTCAACGGCAGGGTCGTGCCCGCTCCCAGCGCCGCCCAGGTCAGGCCGGCATCCACGGAATACGCATATCCCGTGATCGGAGAACCTCCATCCGATGGCGCCGCGGTGATGCCGATGTCGATCTGCGAGGCGGCCGAGCCCTCCGTGGCCGTCCACTGGCCCGCCGTGATGGCTTCGGGCGCGGTGGTGGCCGCAGCGGTCGTTGCCGTGGCCGAAGCGGACCAGTTGCCTGCACCCGCCGCGTTGACTGCGCGGGCCTGCACGTAATGCAGCGTCGAGGCGGGCAGGCCGGTTATGTCCCGCGGCGAGGTGATGTCGATGACCTCCGTCCATGTGGTGGCGTCCGTCGAGTGGCGGATATCGTAGCGCGTGATCGGCGCGCCGCCATCGTCGGGATCGGCCGCCAGCGTAACCTCGATTTCACTGCTCGACGCCACGGCAAGGCCTGGCGCCGCCATCTGCGCCGGGGCGGTGGCCGCGACCGCGACCGCGCTGCCGGTCTCCGTCACGCTGGCCAGCCCGGCGCTGGCGATGACGTAGCTGGGCCGCACGCTCGTGCCCGCGTCGGCCGAAACCAGTGTGTAGGTCGCACCGGTCGCGCCGGCGATATCCACGCCGTTCCGCTGCCATTGGATCGTCACGGTGGGCTCGTCCGTCTGCGCGTGCAGCACCAGGTTCGCGCCGGCGGTGAGCGTCTGACCCACATCCCCGATGCCGGTCGTGTCGCCGATGGTCAGCCCGCGCCCGGCAACGCCCGCCAGATGCGTGTTGATCAGCGCGGTTCCGTCATGGAACGCCGTGTAGGTGCCGTCGAAGGCGCCGCCGCCGCCCACGGTGATGCTGTCCAGCGTGCCGAACCACGTGGCCGTGATCGTGCCGTCGCCCTCGTCCGTGATCTCGTAGGTGTTCGGGACGTTCGCAGTGGTCGTGTGGCTGGTGGTCGAGATCGTCTCGCGGCCGTATTCGTCGGTCGCGATGAAAACGATGGTCCCGCTCGACGCCTCCGTGGGCGTGCCCGAGACCGAGCCGCTGGCGGAGATCGTCAATCCGGCGGGCAGGCCCGTCGCCGAATAGCTCAGCCTGTTGCGGTGTTCCTCGAAGTCGTCCGTGACCGAGAAGTTCGTGATGGCCACACCCACCGTCCAGGTGAACGGCCCGAGCAGACCCGTCACGGTCGCCGCGGGCCGAAGCGCCGTCTCGTGGCTCGTGGTCGAGACCGTCTGGCGTCCGTATTCGTCGGTTGCCGTGATCGCGATGGTCCCGCTCGAGACCACCGTGGGCGTGCCCTCGATCGTGCCGTTCGGTGCGATCGAGACCTCTTCGGGAAGGCCCGTGGCTGCGAAAGTCAGCGTGTTGCCGTTCGCCGTGAAATCGGCAGCGGCGCTCACGTTCACGGTGTCATCGTCCACCGTCCAGGTGAACGGCCCGAGAAGGCCCGCTGCGGTCGCCTCGGCCCTGAGCGTCGCAGAATAGCTGGCCGTCGAGACTGTCTCGCGGCCATATTCGTCCGTCCCGGTAATTGCGATGATCCCGCTCGACGCCTCTGCGGGCGTGCCGCCGATGGTGCCGTGCGGCGTGATCGTGACGCCCTCTGGAAGTCCCGTGGCGGTGTAGGTCAGGGTATTGCCGTTCGCCGTGAAGTCGTTTGCCGCGGTCACGGCCACGACGGTGTCGTCCACCGTCCAGGTGAAGGGGCCCAGCCCCCCCGCCGCGGTCGCCTGCGTCCGGAAGGCGGTCGTGTAGTCGGCGGCCGATATGGTCTGGCGCCCGTATTCGTCGGTCCCGATCACTGCGATGGAGCCGGCCGCTTCCTCGGCGGGCGTGCCTCCGATCATGCCGCCCGAGGTGATCGTCACGCCGGCGGGCAGGCCCGTGGCGGTATAGGTCAGCGTGTTGCCGTTGTCGGTGAAATCGGCGGTCACGCTGACATCGGTCAGCGCGACGCCGACAGGCCAGCCATAAGGGCCAAGCGCGCCGGCCGCCGTCGCCTGCGGCCTGAGCGCCGTGGTATGGCTCGTGGCCGACACGGTCTCGCGCCCGTATGTGTCGGTGCCGGTGATCAGGATGGGCCCGCTCGACACGGCCGTTGGCGTGCCGTCGATCGTGCCGTCCGGCGCGATGGCGACATCCGGCGGAAGCCCCGTGGCGGTGTAGGTCAGCGTGTTCCCGTTCAGGACGAAATCCGTCCCGACATTGATGGTGGGCACCTCGCTGCCCACGGTCCAGAAGAACGGTCCAAGACCGTCCGCGGCCGTGGCTTGCAGGGGATATGACGTGCCGAAGGTGAACGTGGACGTGGTCTCGCGCCCGAATTCGTCGATGCCGGTGATTGTCACCGTGCCGCTTTCCAAAGCCGTTGGCATTCCGGAGATCGCTCCATTGCTTGTGATGATAAGGCCGGCCGGAAGACCGGTGGCGTCGTAGCTGAGTGTGTTGCCGTTGGGAGTGAAGGCGCTCGTGACGTCGAGCTCCGCGATGGCCTCCCCCACGATCCAGTCGGGGGGGGTCAGGCTGTTCTGTGCCGTCGCAGGGGCGCGCAGTACGGCGCTCCAGGCGAAATCGTCGCTCAGGAGCCGACCGTACTGGTCGCGGCACGTCACGGTCGCCGTGCCGGCGGACTGCGCCCGATACTCGGCCTGGTCGATGCTGCCGGCGATCGTGCCGGCCGCCTCGTCGATGGTCAGATGCGGCAGTCCCGCAAGCTGGTAGTCGGAGAAGACCAGACCCGCCCCGTCGGCCGAGGCGTCGAGGGCCACAGCCGTGTCCTCCACCGTCCAGGCCGCCTGATCGCCAATCGCCAGCGTGCCGGGCGCGTGGCGCATCCGGGCGGCGTCGGTCAGGTACTCCACGCCGTCGAGGCGCACCGCGCAGCGCAGCAGCCCGTTGTCGGCATGGACCGTGCCAATGGCCACGACCTGCGTCGAAGCGGTGGCGCCGGGGATGTCGATGCCGTCCTGCTGCCAGCGATAGGTCGCGACGCTGCCCACCGGCGCGCCGGTCAGGCTCACGCCGATCGAGGCGCCGTCGCGGGCCTCGCCGCCGGTCAGCCCGGTCAGCCGCGCTGTGATGGCCGGAGCTTCGCCGCTTCCGGTTCGCGCCGACGTAAGTGTGATTGCGTGTCCGATCAGCATGTATGCCCTCCGTTGCGCGGCGCGCCGGTCAAGCCAGGGCGACCAGGCCCGTGGCTGTCGTGCCGGTCGCAAGGACCTGCTTCACGCGGATGGGGAAGGGCATGCCCGCGTTCAGGAAGAACCGGCCGGTGTCGCCTGCGACGGTGACGACCTGCACGTGGCCCGAGGTCTCGGCGGCGATTGCGCGCGTCGCGAAGGCCAGCGGCGCCGCGTCATCCGGCACGATATCCGCGATCCGCGTGGCCGGGCTTTCCAGCCCTGGCGCGTGCTGTTCGAAAAGATCCATGTCATGGCCCTTCTGGTCGTGCGGCCATGCTGTCGCGAGGTGCGGGCGAACCCGGGCCTCCGTCTCCGGAAGCGGCACCTCACAGGGCAGTGCCGCTGTGGAAAACAAGCTTCTCGGATGACTGGGACGCGGGGGCTGGTTCGAACCGCCCACTCACGTTTTTATATATTTATCGCGCTTTCGCTAACATATCGTTAAACGTGAAAGGGTTTGGTGTCCCGAGGGGTTGCACGCCACGGGCGGGCTGCGCATTTTCCGTGTCGCGGGCCATGGTCGGCGACCGGTCAACCCGACAGGGCACAGAGATGGTGCATCGCGAAGTGGCGGCACGGACGGTGCAGGGCGACGGGGCGGCGGCCAGATAAGGGATGACAGTCTTGACGAAGGACGGGTTCGAGGTCGCCGGATGGCCGCTGTCTTGCGTGACGGTCTCCTCGCAGGCCGATCTGTTGCGGGATCTGCGCGCCCGGCTGATCGCAGGCGACGGATTCGGCGTGGCCACCATGAACCTCGACCATGTGGTCAAGCTGCGCCGGAGCGACGTCTTTCGGCGCGCCTATGCCGCGCACGGTCACGTGACGGCCGACGGGCGGCCGATCGTCTGGCTCTCCGCGCTCGCGGGCAGGCCTGTGGAACTTGTGACCGGCTCCGATCTGGTCGCCCCGTTGGCCGGGCTCTGCGCCGAGACCGGCACGCCCGTCGCCCTGGTGGGCGCGACGCCGGACGTGCTGGAGCGGACCGCGGAGCGTCTTCGGGACATGGTCGAAGGCCTGTCGATCGCCGCACGGATCTCGCCGCCCATGGGTTTCGACCCGACGGGCCCCGAGGCCGACCGCATCATCGGGGACCTCGGCCGCTCGGGCGCCCGGCTCTGCCTTGTCGCGCTCGGCGCCCCGAAACAGGAGGTCTTCGCCGCCCACGCGATGCGCAGCCTGCCGCAGACGGGGTTCGTCTCGGTCGGGGCAGGCCTCGATTTCATTGCCGGTGCGCAGCTGCGCGCGCCGCGACTGGTGCGGTCCTTGGCGATGGAATGGGCCTGGCGGCTTGCCGGTGACCCGAAGCGTCTCCTGGGTCGCTATGCGGCCTGCGCCGGCGTTCTCCCCAGCCTTGCGCAGACCGCGCTGGCGTGCCGCCTCGGCCGGGCCGAAAGGGCGGGGGAATGACCACGCTTGCCCTGCTCGGATGGCCCCTCTTGCTGCTCGCGCTCGCCGCGCGGCTGACCCTGCCGACCCTCATCCTTGTTGGGGTGATCGGCGGCTTTCTTCTCCTGCCCACTCAAGGGGGGTGGGATTTCCCGGTTCTGCCGCCCTTCAACAAGAACAGCATTCCGGCTCTTTTCCTTCTCGCCCTGGCCTTCGTCATGTGCCAGTCGTCGGCAGGGGCCGGCGCGCAGCGGGCCGACCCGGGCGGGCTGAACCGTCCGGGCTGGATCCCGAGATCGCCGGCCGCCTGGGGACCCATCGCGCTGATCGTGCTCGGCGCCTTCCTCACGGTCGCCTCGAACGGCGATCCGCTGACCTACGGGACACGCCGGCTGTCCGGCCTGCGGCCCTACGACGCCTTCTCCATCGTGATGCTCACGATGGTGACGCTGGTGCCGCTGATCCTCGGCCGGAAGTTCTTCGCCCATCCCGAACGCCAGCGTCTCGTGCTGCAGGTGCTCGTCGTTGCGGCCCTCGGCTACAGCCTGCTGGCGCTCTACGAGATCCGGATGTCGCCGCAGCTCAACAACATGGTCTACGGCTTCTTCCCGCATCAATGGGGCCAACACATCCGGGGCGGGGCCTGGCGGCCGGTCGTGTTCCTCCAGCATGGGCTGACGCTGGCCATCTTCTTCGCCATGGCGGCGCTTGCCGCCTTCGGCCTGTCCCGACTGGTCCGGTCCTCCGACAAGAAGCTGTATCTTCTGGCGGGCGGCTGGATCTTCGGGACGCTCGTGCTGTCCAATTCGCTCGGGGCCCTGATCGTCGCCGTGGTGCTTTTGCCGGTCGTGTTCCTGTTGAGCTTCCGGTTGCAGTTGATGGCCGCCGCGGTCGTCGCGGCCATCACGCTCACCTATCCCATGCTGCGAAGCGCCGATGTCGTGCCGACCGATCGGCTGGTCTCGATCGCGGCGCAGATCGATTACGGCCGCTCCTACTCGCTCGCGTTCCGGTTCAACCAGGAGGACGAACTGCTTGAGCATGCCCGCCAGCGACCGCTCGCCGGCTGGGGCACGTTCGGCCGCCACCGGGTCTTCGACGAACGGGGTAACGATACGAGCACGACCGATGGGATGTGGATCATCACCTTCGGCATGTTCGGATGGATCGGTTACCTGGGCCAATTCGGGCTTCTGACCCTTCCGCTCATGCTCCTGCCGTTTCGCATACCCAAGAGCGCGGTGGACCCCGCGACCGCCACGCTCGCCCTCGTTCTGGCGGCGCAGATCGTCTATCTCCTGCCCAACGGTCAGATGTCGCCCGTCTCGTGGCTGATCGCCGGGGCGCTGCTCGGACGGCTGGAGGTCAGGCGCAGCACGGGCGCGGAGGCCGAGGCACCGGCCATGCCCAGACGCGGCGCGGGGGCCTACGGCCGCTCCGCGCCCTCCGCGCCGGACCTCACGCCCCCAGTCGCAGCGCCCGCCAAGGATCGCGGCGGCCATGTCTACAGCCGCCAGACACGGGTCCACCACCGTGCCCAGAGACAGGGCGGCTGATGCGCGACATCGTGATCTCGATCATCAATTTCCGCACCCCGGGCATGACGATCGCCTGCGCGCGTTCGGTGCTCGAACAGATCGGCGAGGGCATCGACGCCGAGATCGTGATCGTGGACAATCGGTCGGATGACGGCTCGCTCGAACAGCTTTCGAACTGGATCGGCGGCCTGCCCGCGCCGGCGCCGGTCCGGCTTGTGGCCTCGGCGACCAATTCCGGCTTCTCGGGCGGGCACAATCAGGGCATGGCGGCCGTCCCTGCGCGGCACTACCTGCTTCTGAACTCCGACGCCCTCCTGCGGCCGGGTTTCCTGATGCGTATCCTTGTGGCGGCCCGCGCCCATGCGGAGGCCGGTTTCATCGCCCCGCGGCTGGAACACGAGGATGGCGTGGTGCAGATCAGCTGCTTCCGCTTCCCCGGACCCATCAGCGAGTTCATCCGCGGCGCCAACAGCGGCCCCGTCACGCGGCTTTTCGCATCCCGCGACGTGCCGCTCGGACCCGACCCCGACCCCGGCGAGGTCGACTGGGCCAGCTTCGCCTGCATCCTCGTGAACGGCGCGATGGTCGACGACATCGGGCCCATGGACGAAGGCTATTTCCTCTATTTCGAGGATGCCGAGTACTGCCTGCGCGCGCGCCGCGCCGGCTGGCGCGTGCAGCGCTGCCCGGAGGCGGTCGCGGTGCATTTCCGGGGCGGCAGCGCGCCCGTGAAGGCGCTCGCGCGGGAGCACAAGCGCCTGCCGCGCTACTATTACAGTTCTCGGACGAGGTTCCTTTATCAGGCACATGGCTATTCCGGGCTATGGGCGGCGAACCTCCTGTGGCTTGTCGGGCGCGGGATCGCCGGGCTGCGCCAGCTCGCCGGCCGCCGCTCAGGCAATTTCCGCCAGAACGAGGTCCGTGACATCTGGACCAATGTCCGGGTCCCGCTCGGGCCCAGCTTCGCGCCAAGGGACTGAGCATGGCCCTGCCGGATTTCCTCATCATCGGCGCGATGAAATGCGGCACCAGCACGCTCGCCGCGCAACTCGGCGCGCAGGACGGCCTGTTCATGACCACCCCGAAGGAGCCGAACTTCTTCTCCGACGACGCCGTGCACGCGCGTGGCCTCGCCTGGTACGAAAGCCTCTTCGCCGAGGCCCCGCCGGACGCGGTGAAGGGCGAGGCAAGCACCCATTACACCAAGCTTCCGACCCACCCCCGAACCGTGGCGCGCATGCGCGCCGTCCTGCAAGCGCCGAGGCTCGTCTACATGGTGCGCGATCCGATCGACCGCGCCGTGTCGCATTACATGCACGGCTGGACAGAAGGCCAGATGGGCGACGATCCCGTGGCCGCGTTCGAGGACCATCCCGAACTCGTCGACTACGGGCTTTATGCGCGGCAACTGGCGCCCTTCATCGACGCCTACGGCCTCGACGCGATCTGCGTCACCAGCCTGGAGCGGCTAAAGGTCGACCCACAGGGCGAGCTGGCGCGCGTCTGCGGCCATGTCGCCCCCGGCCTCAGCCCCGTCTGGCGCGAGGATCTCGGCGCGCAGAACGTCTCGGCCGAGCGGTTCCGCAAACTGCCGCTCCATGGGCTTCTGGTGACGAACCCGGTGGCCACCGCGCTGCGCCGGGCGCTGGTTCCCAAGGCGCTTCGCGAACGTGTCCGCCAGGCGCGGAGCATGCGCGCGCGTCCGGACCTGCCCGACGCCCTGCGCGCCCGCCTGTCCGAGGCCTTCGCCCCGGACCAGGCAGAGCTTGCGCGGCTTTTTCCCGGTCTGGTGCTCGACCCGGTCCGGGCCGGCGCGACGGAGAAGGCATGACCATGCCCGATGTCGCGGCCGTCGCAATCGGGCGGAACGAGGGCGCGCGCCTCCTGCGCTGCCTGGCCTCGCTCGAGGGCCGTGCCGGGCGCATCGTCTACGTCGATTCGGGCTCGAGCGATGGCA
>CAZGHJ010000032.1:0-18270 GCA_964525355.1 uncultured Roseicyclus sp. | reverse complement strand
GCAGCAGTTCACCCGGCTGGGGCGGCAAGCTTGTCATCACCCAGGCAGAACTGGCCAGCATATCCAAGATGTCGCGTCGACGGACAAATGCCGCCCTGCAAGAGCTCGAGGCCGCCGGATCGGTGCGTCTGGGCTATGGCAGCATAGAGATCACCGACCGGCAGGCGCTTGACGCCCTTGTCGAAGGCGACGGAGCGGACAGCGTTGCCCGTTACCGGCTTTCCGACACCGGCATCTGAGGGGTGGAGGGTTTGCCCATGAACCGCCACGTCCACGGTTGCGCCTGCCACGGCAGCCATTCCGGACAGTTTCCAAGGGCAACTAAGGGCGTCCAAAAGCTGAAGGCCAAGGCGCGCGCGGGCGCACGCTCCACTCCGACTTCATGGTAACGGCCCCGGCCGCTGCACAGATCGAGATGGCCCTGACACGCCGAACCTGAAAGGAAGCCGGCTGCGTCCCGGCACCCAAGGAACGCATCTCGGTGGAAACCGCCATCCGAGGGGGCGCCGCCGCGGAGGCAGCCTCGAGGCCGGGAAGGTCGCCGACACGGTGATCATAGACGCTGACCCAAGGATGGTCCCGCCGGACGAGGTCGAGCACATCGCGGTCCTTGAGACCTGGATGAACGGAAACCGCGTCAACGCCGCATGAAGCCCGTTCGGAAACAGTCCGGTTCGCCATGATCTGGCCTCGGAACCTGTCACTGGGGCACCGCTGCGTCCATTTGGGAACGACCGCACCCTCTGGCTGCATGGCCAGGGGCCGGAGCCCGTCCGAACACGGCTCGGACCGGTCGCTGCCTGAAGCCGGTCATTGCGGAAGCGGTCGAGGTCCCGGCCGACATCGGCGGATGCCCCGCCCCCCTGCATCAGGCAGAGACGGTCAATTCCGGGTCATCAGGTAATCGGCCACGGCCTGGTACGCCGGCAGCGAGGTCGGGTCGATCAGGGCGTTCTTGGGCTGCGGGAAGGACGCGACGCGCACGATCACCATGTCGGCGGTCGGATCGACATAGATGGTCTGCCCGTGCACTCCGCGCGCCGCGTAGGCGCCATTTTCGTTGTGGAACGCCCAGAACATCGAGCGATAGCTGCCGCCCTCGAGCGTGGCGAACCCTGCCGCCTGGAAGGCATCGCGGTCGCCGCCCATCGCGATGCTCCGGGACACCTCGGCCGGGAAGACGCGGGTGTCGTAGAGCATCCCGTCGTTCAGCAGTGCCAGCCCCAGCCGCCCGAGATCGCGCAGCCCGGCGGACATGCCGCCACCTGCAAAGGGCGTGCCCAGCGCGTCGACGGTGATGTAGGCGCTCTGCTCGGCGCCGAGGTGCGACCAGAGCAGCTGGGACAGGCTCTCCTGGTAGGACATGCCGGTCACGCGCGTGACGATCCATCCCAGCACATCCGTGTTGACGGTCTTGTAATGGAACTCCGGCCCATGCTCGCCCTCGGGTTCGACCGTCGTGACGTAATCGAGATATCCGATCGGACCCTCATAGGCCGGCGGCTTGGGCAGCGGGCTGCCGGCCGCGGCGTAGATCCAGATGTCGGCGCCGGGGTCGTCGTAGTTCTCGTCGAAGCGGATGCCGGTGGTCATGTCCATGACTTGCCGCACCGTCGCGCCCTCGAAGCCGGTGCCGATCAGTTCCGGCACGTAGTCGCTCGCCAGCGCCGTGTCGTCGAGGCGTCCTTCGGCGATCAGGATCTCGGCAAGGATGCCCACGGTGGACTTGGTCATCGACATGGCCGAGTGCTGGCCCGTCTCCGTCAGGCAGCCGGAATACCATTCGTAGACCACGCGGCCCTCGTGAATGATGAGCATCCCGTCGGTGTAGTTCGCGCCAAGCGACTCGGACCAGGTCATCTCCGTGTCGCTGCCCATCGGCGTGAAGGTCAGCGCGTCGATCTCCTCGCGGATGTCGCCGAACGCGTGATGGGCCAGGTAGTCCAGCGGGATGACCGGCCCGAGGCCGCGGTTGACGTCCACGGTCGGGAACAGGTCGCGGATGTGGCAGACCGTCCAGCGGGACTTGGGAAAGTCGAAGAAGTCGCCCGCCGCGACGGTGATCTGCGCCTCTGGCGGCACCGGCGTGCCCTGCATCCAGCCCATGACGCGCGGGTCGGAGGCCTCGGCGGACAGGATGTCTTCCTGCGCGACGACCGGTGTCGAAGCTGCCGCGGCCATGAGGAGCGCGACCCCGACCCGTTTAGACATTGAAGACGACATTGAAATTCCCTCCGGTCCAGTCTGGTGCGTTCCCGCCATATGCCCCATCGATGCCCGCCCCCGGATAGGAGGCGGCGATGCCGGCCAAAAGGAACGTGTTGCGGTTGATGGCCCGGGTCCACTCCACGTGGACATCGTCGGCTAGGTGCGCGTCGGTGACGCCGGTCACCACGTTGCCGCCCGGGTCCATCCGGGTGGCCTGTCCGAACTGGACCGGGCTCCGCAGGTCATTGGCGCCGATGCGCGCGTGGCGGAAGGTCGGCGTATCGCGCTGCGTCGGCTGCATCCGCAGCGCTTCGGAATGTGCGCAGACGTTGGAGTTGATGAAGGTCGAGGCCGACTTCGGGCCCGTGGCCCAGGCGTTCTGGTTGCCCTCGAAGTGGGGCGGGTCATAGCGTTCCAGCGTCGCCGTGTCCGGGGCGTCGTCCGAAAAAGTCTGGAAGCTGTGGGTGATGGCCGGCGACCATGCGAGGTCGGGCGTCGAATAGATCGCCTGGACGCGGCCCGCCCCGGACTCCGGGTCGATCCGGTCGGACCATTGCCGGGCGTAGTCCAGCGAGAAGGCCCAATTCTCCAGTGCGCCGGAAAACGGGGTCGTCCGGGCGCGGAGGTTGACCGTCCCGGCCCCGTCCCGCGCGCCGTCGAGGATGCGCAGCGGAAGCCCCGCCCTGGCCTCGGCATCAGGCGAGCCCCACTCGAGAATCGTCACGTAGGTCGTCCCGACATAGCCGCCCCGCGGATCGTCCTCACGGATGTCGAGACCGGCCAACGCGTTCTCGCCGTCGTTCGACGGCAGCTCGTTCGGATCGACGTAGAAGGCGGTTCCCGTGAACCCGTCCAAGGAAAGCTCCGCGATGGCAGCCATCTCCAAGGCGCGGCGCGGACCGAACTTCTGGGCGCCCCTTTCGAACCCGCTGGGGGCGCCGTTCGCGATCAGCATGCCCGTCCCGAGCCGCGACTCGCGGGCCCCGACGGAAATGTCGTGGGATAGGCCGCCCCCCGCGTCACACCGAAGCCCGAGATGGGCCGCCTCGGGCGTGGTGGTCCCGGTGTCGCCCCGGTCGCAGGCGTCGGTTCCCAGCGTGGAGGACGCAAAAGCCGACAACCGGCCGTAAAGGGTCGCCGCCGAAGCGAGGTCGTATTCGAAGCTCACACCGGGCTTGATGTAGAACTCCATGCACTCCGTGCTGGCGTCGAAGCCGGATGCGAAGAGCGATCCGGGATTCCAGAACAGGTTCTGCTCAGCTGCCGCACAGGCGTCGGCCTGAAGGTGCCGGCGCAGCGTCAGTCCGTTGGCATCGTGGAGGACGGTCCGATCCGTCCCCTGGGCCATGGCCGGCGCGGTGCTCAGCGTGGCGGCGAGACCCGCAACGCCCGGGCCAAGGCCGGCGCGCCGCGGGCTGGCCCATGCCCCAGCCTCCTCAAAGGGCTCCGGAGAGGCGCGCGACAGCGCCGGACACGGTGGATTTTTCGCGCGGCCAACCGAAGGTGTCTGCGCACATGCCGCCACACGCGAGCGCCCGAGCGTTCCATCTAGGGTGAGACAAGAATCCATACTCCGCCACGGAAAGAGGGATCAAGGCCGCCAATTCACCTTATCGATCGCAACGATAACCGTTAAGATGGAATATGCGCATTTTGGGCCCCCGCATGCGGGATCGGGTCATGGCGCGATAGACCGTCGCGCGGGGCGGAACCGAGGCTTGCCTCGACGTCCTGCATCCCCTCCCCGCCTTGATCCAGCGTGTCGAGGAGAACTGGCCGAAACCCAGGACGACAGGACAGAGGCCGAACCTGCCGGGCTTGGTTTTGCGCGCCCACCTCGAAGGGTGGTCGGTGCCATGGGTGATGCCGGATACGGGCTTCGCTATGCCCTTGACCTCGATGGTCTTGATCCTGTGCAGCGCGTTCGGACGACCGCGCCGGGTTCCGATCCTGCTCTCACAGGATGCCGCGCGGCGCGTGCTCCGCCGGCCGGCCGGACTTGGGTCGACCTGACATGTGATCGAGCGACAACCCGGCGCTCGACCCGGTTTCAACACTTGCGGATCCCTCTGGAATGAACGCCGGATCCCTGTGACGCGGATCGGCCTCCTCGCTCGCGGTCGTGGCGCGGACAAATCCGAGGTCGGTCGCGCTTAGTGACGCGTGAGCATGATGTCGGCGTGGCGGCTGCCGTCCTGGTCGTGGCCTTGGCGGGCGGCCTGACGCGGAATATCCTTGCCGCCGTTCGAGCGCGAGGTCACGGCTGAACGCATCCGCGACGCGGTGGCGGGCACCTGAAAGCAAGGCATGTGGATGGGCGCTGTGCTGCGCTGCGGCTACAGCGTCGCGAACTGGACGCTGGTCTTCGAAGACGGGCAGGCCGAGTACATTCCCCGGATCTTCGCGCGTTTCCTGGAGGTTGGCTCGGGCATGCGTCTGGCGAGCGAGGTCGCGAAACGCGGCATCAGCACTCCGCACGGCAACCGGATCGACACGACGTTCCTCTCCCGGATCCTCGACAGACGCGCCTGGATCGACGTGGCCGTCCACGTGGGCGAGGGCTGTCCCGGCCCGCACGTCGCCATCATCGACCGTCGGAGTCCCACCGTATCCACGCCAGGCAACCCTCAAAAATTGACACCGGGTGTCAAGCTGATCTTACAAATTCATTGCCCAACGCAGTGATTCTACCCTACAATCATCGCGTGTGTGAAACTGGTCGCTGCCATTTCACGACCCGAAGTTCAGGAACTGCATCAAGGAGGGGTCCAGGTGGGCGGGTGCCATTCGGTCATTCCTGCGGTTTTCGCCTTGCGGCGCGGAACGGATTGATGCTGGCGGCGCTGGGGCAGGCACTGGATGCACTCAGCGCAGAAATTGACGCCTTGATCGCCGGTGCGGGTCTGTCCCCGGCGCCGGAAATCCTGATCCTGTCCACCTCGCCCCGGCTGTCGGGTATCGGCGGCTTCGTGGGGCTGAACGACACGCCGCGGGCGGAACTCTACGCGCGGACCGTCGAGGCCGAGGTGGCCGTGCGCGTCCTGGCCAACAATCCCAACACGCTCGCCACGGCCGAAGCGCAGGCCACAAGCCTGCTGTTGCGCGCCGATCCCGCCGTCCTGCGGCAGGCGGGCATCTTCCGAATGACACGCCTGACCGAGCGCGAGACACCCGTGCTTAGGGGGTCGGACGGAATATCGGCGAATTTCGGTCGCGACCTGATCTTCGCCGTCACCTATGAACACAAGCCGGTGCCCACGGCGGCCGAGGGCGTGCTCGGCTCCGTGCCCGCCGACGTCACCATGGCGGGGCTGACCGCCCGCGGGCGCATCATCTACGACAGCGAGTTCCAGACCGATCCGCTGGCCGATTTCTTCGCGCTCGACCGCGCGGGCGGAACCGGGACGGCGGGCGCGTGGGCCCATGACGCCGCGGCGCGGGAGGTCACGCAGACCGGCACCGCTTCCGGCGGGAACAACGGGATCGCGGGCAACAAGGTGGGCACCTATCTCGTGCTCGCGCCCGGTGCGGGCGGATCGGTCACGAATTTCGTCGCCCAGGCCGAGATGCGGTGCGGCGCGACGGGCGGGATCGGCTTCGTCTTCCGCTTCGCCGATATCGAGAATTTCGGCTTCGTCGTGCTGGAAAGCCCCGCGGATGTCCGCGTCATGGGCAAGCGGATCGCGGGCGCCGGCGCGCTTCTGGACGCGGGCGGACGGGACGACACGCAAGGCTTTCCCCCCGACACGTGGATCCGGCTGCGGCTTCTGGCCGATGGCGACCGGTTCGAGCTGGCCGTGAACGAACGCACGGTGCTGTCGGGCCGGGATGCATCCCTGACCGGGCCGGGATCCGTGGGATTGTTCTGCCGCAGGGCCGACACGGCCCGGTTCCGGCGCTTCCGGCTCGCGAGCCTCTGACCAAAGGAGATAGAGACACATGGCGGAAACCTTCGTGAGTGCCAATCTGGTCCTTCCGGGAACCTATATAAGGGTCAATTCGGAAGGTCTGA
Source organism: uncultured Roseicyclus sp. (assembly GCA_964525355.1). Lineage (GTDB taxonomy): Bacteria > Pseudomonadota > Alphaproteobacteria > Rhodobacterales > Rhodobacteraceae > Roseibacterium. The sequence goes on along the minus strand of CAZGHJ010000032.1, from coordinate 12,050 downwards.
TCGGGGTCCGCGGCATCTCGGCGGGCAATATCGGGATCGTGGGCGAGACGTCGGCCGGCCAGGCGGGCACGACGCGCAACCTGTCCACCGCCGCCGAGGCCGAGATCCATTTCGGGCCGGCCGCGGTGAACGCCGCCGCGGGCGGCAGCCTCAACCTCACCGCGCAGGTGGGCGAGCTTTACCGCAACGGCGCGCGCACCGTCTACGCGCGCGGCGTCACCGATGCCTCCGACCAGACGCTGATGACGGCGGCCTTCAACGAGATCATCAAGGAGGACGTTCAGATCCTCGTGGCGCCCGCGCTGTCGACCTCGGATGCGCTGGCGGTGATCCCGCCCGTGATCGAGGCGGCCGAGAACAACAACCAGGATCTGATCTGCGTCATCGGCTCGGATGCCGCGGATGCCGCCGCCATCGAGACCCAGGCCCAGGGCGTGCCGGCCAACGACCGACTGATCTTCGCTGCGCCAGGCTACTTCATCTTCAACCCCGGGACGCCCGACACGCCGGTGGGCCTGCCCGGCACCTACATGGCGGGGCCGCTCGCGGCGCTGATCTCGTCGCTGGCGCCGCATATCAGCCCCACGAACAAGGTGCTGGTGGGCGTGGGCGAACTGACCCAGCGCTTCTCCTACAGCGAGCGGGTCTCGCTGGTGCAGGGCAGCGCCGTTTCAGGCTCGGAGCGTCCGTCCATGGTGGTGCTGGAACGCCGCCGCGGCACGCGCGTGGTGCGCGGGCTTACCACCGACGATGGCGGGTTCACCCAGATCACCACGCGCCGGATCGTGGATTTCGCCAAGGCGGGCATCCGGCAGGTGTCGAACGCCTTCGTGGGACGGCTGAACAACGAGCGGGTGCGGGCCGCGCTCTACTCGGCGCTCGACGGGTTCCTGACCACGATGCTCGTCGACGAACAGCTGACCGACTACCGGCTGGAGGTGACCGCCACGCGGGATGACGAGATCAACGGCCGCGCCGTGGTGAACGTGCTTCTGCAGCCGACCTTCAGCATCGATTTCGTCGCCGTCACCATCACCCTGCAATAAGAGGATCATCTTGCCATGAACACGGATGTTTACACGGGCGCGGACGGGGCGATCCTGTTGTCGGCGCCGCAGACCACCGAAGGCGAGGCCGCGCAGGAGGTGCTGGACCAGCACGAACTGACGGCGGTGGGCCGCGTGCAGGATGTGCGGGTCGAGGTCACGACCGAGGTGCGCGCCTATCACGAGATCGGCCAGCGCTACGCCAGCCAGTTGCGCCCCGGCAATGTCAGCGTCCGCGGCACGGTCGGGCGGGCCTATGTGAACGGCGCGCTGATCGGCCTGATGCTGGGCGAGGCCCGCGGCGGCCGGCCCGGCGGCAACTGGGTCCAGCCCGCGATGAACATCACGCTCAGGCTGGCGAACCAGGCGAGCGGGTCGGTCAACACGCTGACGCTGCATGACGTGAAGCTCGACAGCTGGGTCTACAGCCTCCCCGAGGACGAGTTCGTGATGGAGAGCGTTGGCTTCCAGGCGCTTTACGTGACCGTCGCGGAGGAGTGAGGTGATCAGCGCCGAAGACCTGATCGCCGGCGCCTCGGCCGAGCAGGCCGTGGAGATCCCCGCCACGCTCCTGCCCGAGGCCGAGGACCGGCGCGTGGTGCTGCGGCCGCTCACGGTGCGCGACCTGCGGCTGATCGCGAAGGCGGTGCGCGACAATGACGACCTGAGCGGGGCGCTGATGGTGCGGCAGGCGCTGCTCGACCCCGTCCTGACGCTCGAGCAGATCGGCGCGCTGCCGGCGGGGCTTTTGCAGTTCCTGCTGGCCGAGGTGAACCGCATCAGCGGTATCACCGCAACCGAGGCCGAGGTGGTCGACGCGCTGGAAGATCCCCTCGTGCAGGCCTCGCTCCTGCTGTCGCGGGAACTGGGTTGGACACCGGAGGAGATCGGGCGGCTGACACTGGGCGAGACGATGCTGCATGTGGCGGCGCTGCGCGGGCGGGGCGGCTGAGCGATGCCGGGCGGGGGTGCAACGACAAGCGATGAGGTCCGGCGCGCGCTGGCACTGATCCGGCGGGTCTCGCGCATTTCCAGCGGGCTGGAGACGCTTCTGCGCCAGGACGGCGCGGCGCGCGTGGCCCGGACGGAGGGGCTCGACGCGCTGATCGGTCCGGCGGAGGTGCCGGCTGCGCTCCCTGGCCTCCTGGCACATCGCGAGGGACAGGGGAGCACGGCGCAGCGGCCGAGGCCGGTCGCGCTGCAGGTCCCGCCCGGCGGCGCGGCGGGGCGAACGGCGCCCGTCGCAGCGACACCGCGCGCGGTCGCCACATCCGCTCGGGCCACGACGGCACAGCCCCCGGCCGCGCCGTCACGTTCGGCCACGGAGGCCCCCACGGCAGCCGCTCCGCCCGCGCAACGTCAGGCGGAGGCGGAGATGGCGGACGCAGCCGCCCCGGCCCGCCCGCCGAGGGGAGCGAAAAGCGCCGCCCGCAAACCCGCCAGCCTGCGTGAGATCGCGGAGATGCGGCGCGCGCAGCGGCGCAAGCTGTCCGGGGCGGCGCAGGCGTCCCGCGAACGCGCAGGGCACGCAGGCTCGGGCGATGACATCCGCAATAAAGCCGGCGCGTCCGATGACCGACAGGAGCGACCGCCTGCCATGCGATCGGACCACCCGCTCGCCGCGCGGGCCCGCCATGGCACGCAAAGCGCGGCCCGCCGGATGGGGAGCGTGGCGGAGAGGTCCGATGCCGGACAAGGGCCCGACCCCCTGCCCCCTGCCCCGCCCGCTGAGGCCGTCGCAAGCGCGTCCGGCGTCCCAAGGCCCGCATGCCAGAAAGTGCGCGATGCGGCGGACGAGGGCACGGCGCCCGCTGACGAGACTCGCGCAGGCGCTGCCGGGTCGCAGCCGCCGGCCGTGCAACCCGAGGCCGGTCGCCCTGCCGCGGCCCCGGCACCGGCAGCGCCCGCGCGCGGCGTGGCACCGGCCGCCGCGGACCCTGCCGGCGGTGCAGCACCGCGCGTCGCCGACGACCGCCCCGCCCGCCTCTCCGAAGCCGCCTGGCGCAACGGGGTGGACGCGCCATGACCGTGACGCCGATGCTCGGAGACTGGGAGATCCCGCGCATCTCGATGATGCGGACCGAGGAACGCCGCAAGCTGAGCGAACAGCGGGTGCCCGGCCGTCGGGGCAGCCTGTTCCAGGATCTCGGCGCCGACCCCGCAGAGATCCAGATCGCCGGCTCGGTCTACGCCGAGGAGGAACGCACAGGCTTTCTCGACGCCGCGCGCCAACGCTTCGCCGATGCCGAACCCATGACCTTCGTCGCGGATATCGTCCAGGCGACCGAAATCCAGTTCGTGCTGATCGAAAGCCTCGTGGTCGAGGAACGCGCCAGCCATCCGGGCGAGCTGGCCTATCGCATGGTGCTGCGCGAGAGCCCGCCGCCTCCGCCGCCCGACGACCCGTTCGGCGCGCTCGACAGCGACCTTCTGGACCAGGCGGCGGGCTTCGTCGACGGGGTGACGGACGCGCTCGACGCGGTCGCGGCACTGGGCGACATCCCCGACTTCACCGATCCCTCCGCGCTGGTGGGCGGCGCGACCGACGAAGCCGCGGCGCTGATCGAGGGGCTGGGCAGCATCGGGCCCGCCGTCCAGTCGCTGTTCGGGAGCGGGTGAGATGCCGAACCTGCTGGCACAGCTGGACGCGGGCGTGAACGGGGCATCCTTCGACGCCGCGCTCGGCGGCGAGATCGGCAAGCTCGTGGAAATCGCGCGACTGGCCGTCGCGCTGAAGGACGACCCCGACGGGCTGACCGATTTCCTCGCGGCGCTCGTCGGCGTGATCGCGCCTGCCCTGCCCGATGGCGGCGACGTGCAGGCCGGGCTCGGCGAGGCGCGGGCGGCGATCCCGGAGGTGTCCGGCGGGGCCGCGCCCGATGCGCTGGCCGATCTGGCAAGGTTCTCGACACTGGTGACGGAACAGCTGGTGCCGCTTCTGGGCCGGACGCTCGATGCCGCACGCGCCATCGAGGGCATCGCCAGGGCCGAGTTCACCTGCCCGCCCGAGGCGGACGACCCGCTGGAGCCCCCGGGGCCGGCGACGCCGCCTTCGGGCGCCAGCCGCGCGGCGGTGGCGCTGGAGCGGGCGACCGACATCTCGGCGCGGGTCGACCAGTTGCCGACGCCGCTGACACCGGGTGGGCTGATCGACTTCCTTGCCGCCATGGCGCTCGACCCGAAGCGGGCCGATTTCCTGCCCGTCGCCGTCCCGCTTCTGGACGACATGCTGATGCCGGTGCAGACGCTCGGCCGCTGGTCGCTCTCGACGCCGGCCGAGATCGGCACGGAGCTTGCCGCCACGCTGACCGGCCTGCGCGACCGGCTGGCGCGGGCAACGACGGGCGCCATCGACACGGCCGCCACGCCTGCCGCCGCGCTGGAAACCGCCCTGCGCGCGACCGACCTCGCCAGCTTCGCCAGCGACTACGACGCCGCCGCGACCCTCATGGCCGAGGCGCTGGAGGCCGCCGATCCGGCCGCCGCGGCCGGCCATGCCGCGACGCTCGACGGGCACATCGCCGCCTTCGAGACCGTACGCGGCCAGCAGGCGGCGGATTTCACCCCGCTGGTCCCGGCCGTGGCGCGGGGGCTCGGCGCCATGTCCTCATCCGTGCATGACCGGCTGTTGCACCTTGCCGCGCAGCTCGAGCCCGTGGACCCGGGCACCTTCTTTCGCGCCTTCACGATGCCCGAGCCCGCCGATGCCGCCGGCGAACAGGAAATGCGCGACCAGCTGGCGCCCATCGTCGATTTCATGGAGGATCTGGGCGAGAAACTGGACCTTTCCGCCATCGAGGGGGGCGTCGGCACCGTCGCCACCGAGGCGCAGGCCATCGCCGACGAGATCAGTGGCGCGCTGGCCTCCGTGGCGCAGGAAACGCGCGCGGCCTTCGCCGAGGTCGAGACCGCGGTGCAGGCCCTGCCGCTCGACGCGCTCGCCACAGAGATCCGCGCGGGCATCACCGAGATCGGCACCACCATCGAGCGCGAGATCCAGGACGCGTTCGCCCCGCTGCGCGACGCGCTTGCCGAGGCGGTGCAGGCGATCTCGGACGCCATCGACACGCTGGATCCCCAGGCGATCAGCGATGCCGTCACCGACGCGGTGGCCCGGATCACCGCCATCCTGCAGGATCCCGCGGTGATCGGTGCGGCCGCGGAGATCCGCTCGACCCTCGACCAGGTGGCAGAGGCGGCGGGCAGCCTGTCCTTCGCGCCCGTCACAGACCAGGTGATCGCGCTGATCGAGCAGATGGAGGCGGGGCTCAGGGCGCTCGACGACACGGAGCTGAACGACGCGCTCATGGGCATGCTGAACGCGGCGCTGGCGGTGCTGCCGCCCGACCTGCGCCCGGTCACGCAGCCCCTGATCGACGATCTGGGCGTGAAGATCGAGCAGGGGCCGGTCGAGCTTCTGGAGGTGATCCGCGAGAAACCGCAGGAAGTCGTCGACAGGATCCGCGCCTTCGATCCGGGCAAGCTGGTGACCGAGACGCTGGGCGCGCCCTTCGCCACCGCGCGCGACGCGTTGCAGGATGTGCGGCCGAGCGCGCTTCTGGAGCCTCTGGACGAGGCGCTGGCGGCCGAGAAGGTACGCCTGAAAACCGTCGCCGCCCCCTCGCGCGCGCTGGCGCCGGTCGCCGAGGCATTCGACGACCTGCTTCAGGCGTTCGACCGGCTGTCGCCCGACACGCTGCTTGCCCCGATCGAGGAGGCCATCGAACAGGCGATCCGCGACGTCATCGAAGCCGCGCCCATAGACGAGGTTTTCGACGAGATCGACGCGGTGTTCGACACCATCCAGGCGGTGCTGGATACCGTCAACGCGATCCAGGAGGCGCTGGCCAAGACCGGCACGGCGCTGACCTCGCTGCAGAACCCCGACGCGGCCATCGACAGCTGGCGCGACACGGCGCTGGCCAAGATCGACACCGTGCCGAACGGGGCGGCGCTCGACGGGCTCCTGGCCGAGATCGCGTCGGGCATCGATGCGGCGAGAGAGGCCGATCTCCTGGCGCATTACGACGCGGCGGTGTCGGGGCTGATGCCCGCGCTCGACGGTCTGAACGCCGAAGCCGCGCTCGCGCGCATGGTGGCGCTGCGCCAGCGCCTTCTGCCGTTGATGCGCGCATTGCCGGCGGGCGCCGAGCGCACGGCCATCGAGGCGGTGCTCGGCCGGTTCGACCCGCTCGATCCGGCCGATACCGGGGGCCTGCGCGCGGCCGCCGTCCTGCACGAGGCGCTGCGTGACGCGCGCAGCGCGCTTCAGACCGACAGCGCCGACCATGCCGACGCCCTGCACGGGCCCGACGGTCTTCTGACCGCGCTGCGCGACGGGGCGGCCAATGCGAGCCTCCTGCGGGCCGCGGTGGAGGCCGAGATCGAGAAGGCGCTGGTGCCGGTGCGCTACGTCATCGCCAAGCTGGGCGCCGCGGCGGTGCCGGTGGGCGTGGTGGCAGAGGGCCTTGCCGATCTCTCCGGCCGGCTGACGACCGCCGTCGGCAACATCCTGACGGGCCCGACTTCACTGCAGGCGATCACCGACGCGGTGCAGCAGGTGGTGGACACGATCCGCTCGATCGACCTGGCGTTCCTGCGCGAGGCGCTCGAGGGCGTGTTCCAGGCCGTGCGCGCCGAGATCGAGGCGGCCGGGCCAGGGCCCCTGATCGTCACGCTCGACCAGGAGTTCGGCGAGATCGTCGATGCGCTCGACCTGTCGCTGATCCTGCCGCAGGCCGAGATCGCCGCGCTTGACCAGTCGGTCGCCGATCTCGTCTCCACGCTCGAGAGTTTCGACCCCGCGGAGCTGATCGGGGACGCGGTGCAGCAATCCTACGAGGACGATGTCCTGCCGCTGGTGGAGGCGCTCGACATCACGCCGGTCTTTGACGCGCTGATCGAGGCGCTGCGCGGGCTCGAGGAGGATCTGGAGACGGAGATGGGACGGATCAACACCGCCTATGGCGCGCTTCTGTCGGCACGGCCCGGCGGTGGCGGCGCCGGCGCAGGCATCGGTCTGGGATAGGAGCACGCCATGGCCCTTGGAACCGCTCTGCTGCAGCCCTACGCAATCAGCCGGGACACGTCGGACCCGCTTCAGGCGCTGGCCGAGGATATCGCGAAGCTGATCGCGATCTTCGCCGAGGACGCACTGGCCGAGGGACCGCTGGCGAAGGAGGCGCAGGCGGCGGTCGAGGAGGTGGGCGAGACCATTGTCACCTGGTTCACCGCGGCGGACGCGGCCGGCCAGACCCGCCAGGCGCGGGCGGTGGCGCGGCTGAACGCCCGGTTCATGCCGATCCGCGCCTACCTCCAGGGGCTGCTGGAGCAAACCGGCGCGACGGGCGCCGATCCCGCGCAGGTCATCGGCCTGATCCGGGATCTGCTCGCGCTTGGCCGCACGGCCAGCGAGGCGGTGACGCTGACGGCGATCCGCACCGAACTGGAGTTCCTGAAGTCGCTCCTCGAGGACGATCTGGGCTTCTCGCCCGCCTTCCTGTCGGACCGGATCGCGGAGTTCATCACCGTGCTGCGCCGCCGTCTGGGCGAATTGCCCGCGCCGACCGACGCCGATGCCCGCCGCCGCATCAACCTCGCCCGTGTCACGCTGGCGCGTCTGGGGCTGCGCACCGCGCTCCTCGTACCCCCGGCCCTCGACGTGGAGCCCATGGCGCGCACGCTGCACCGGCTCCTGCAATCCTCGGGCGTGACCGAAGCGCTGCGCGAGGCGAACTGCGCGCTCGACGGCATCGAGGCCTCCTTCAACGCGGCGCAGGCCGCAGGCGAGGCCGTGGCCACCGCCACGCAGCCGGTGGGCGCGGGCGTCGTGCCGCAGCCAGACGCGGCGGAATACTCGTATTTCGCGAGCTTCCTGATGCAGGACGAGGATCTGCCCCTCGTGGGCTTGTCCGAACTCGACACGGCCGAGGAATTCCTCACCCATTTCCGTACTTCCGACAACGCGGTGATCGCCGCCATCCGGGCCGCGATGACCGAGGCCGAGCGCGCCCCGCTCGACAGCTTCACCGGCGGCGAGCCCGACCGGGAGCGCCTGCTTGTCGTGGTGGGCGCGCTGAACCGGATCATGATGGCCGGCCCGATCCTGACGCTGGGCGGCGGCGCACAGCTGATCCCGGACACCAACCTGCCCGATGACGTGAAGGAGTTGCGCGGCACCTACCAGCGGAAACAGAAGCTCTTCCTCTACAATCGCCGACTGATCGACGACGTCTTCCGCAACCAGATCAAGGACGTGCGCTGGGATTCCACCCGTTGGTTCGGGCGATGGGCGGCGGGCACGTTCCAATGGCCGCATCACCAGGTCTACGTCACCGGCGACCGCCGGTTCGTGATGTGCGACGACATGCCGATCCACGCCGGAACGGATGTCAAATGGTCCGATGCGCCGATCTTCGCCGGCAATGTCCGCCATGGCCTGTGGTTCAAGTTCGCCCATGCCTCGCCCGAGTTCTGCGAGATCTGGGCGCAGGTCTGGTGCCTTCTGGCCGAGGCCGGCAAGGCGATCTGGCACACGCTCGAGATCCAGCCGGGCCACGAGGCGCAGAACGCCACGGTCTGCTCGATCGAATATGCCGACCTGATCCAGCAGGTGCTGTTCGGCAAGCCGCTCTCGGGCCATTTCCTCGAGGGCGGACCGCATCTTCGGCGCTGGGGCAAGTCGCTCGACAGTTTCCTCGGGCTGAAGGGGATCGCGACCTTCTTCTCGTCCTTCCAGGGGGTGCAGACGGATGCCCCGCGCGAGAAGTTCGCACACTGGATCACCGTGCTCATGGGCGATGTCTTTCGCACGCTGGGACCGATCCAGACGATGAATTCGGTGCGCGATGTCATGATCGGCTTCGTCGTGCTGCTGAATTTCGGCGGCCCGCGCGACGGCCCCTCGACCCTGCCCCACGATCCGGCGCGCAACCACGAGAAGCAGGCGCCCTTCGTGGCGCTGTCGGACACGCTCTTCGCGATGCTGCTGATCTCGCTCTTTCCGCGGGACAACTACTCGATCATGCTGTTCGACCCGGACCGCGACGACGCGAGCGCGCAGAAGACGGACGCCTTTGCGGTCCACTGGCTGGCCGGGGCGATCGGGATGGGCCTCGTGGCGGGGCTCAGCGGTTCGCTGGTGGCGCAGATCATCGCCTGGGCCGAGGATTTCAAGCGGTTCTTCCTCACCGGCGCGATTTCGGCCGGCAAGATGTTCGGGCTCTACTGGTTCTACCTCTACATCTTCCGCGAGAACGCCACCGACGGGGGCCGCTACCGCGTCGGCGGGGGCAGTTTCCGCGGCTACCGGGACCGCGCGAGTTCGCCCTACCTGCTGCCCTTCCCCTCCGGCGTCGCGCGCTACGCGGGCCAGGCCAATCTCGGGCTCTTCAGCCACAACCGCATCACCAACTCCGATTTCGCCAACCCCGCCAACAACGCGGTGCAGCAGGTCTACGCCTACGACTTCGACCACGATCTGAACGAGCCCATCGCCTGTAGCCGCGCGGGCGTGGTCTGGGCCTTCCAGGAGTTCCAGCCCCTGGCGGGCGCTCCGGCGCCGCCCAACCCGGGCATGCCGCCCGGCACGGGGGTTCCGGCATGGAACTTCATCACGATCCGCCACGACACGATCGACGCCGAGCATGACGATTTCGGCAACGGCCCGGTGCAGACCTTCTCGGTCTACGGGCATCTGGCGCAGAACGGGGTGACGAACGCGCCGGCCTTCAGCGGCACCACGCCAACGGCGGAATGGGTCTCGCCCGGCGCGGGCACACCGGTGTCGCAGGGCGACCTGATCGCGCTGGCCGGGGACACGGGGATGAGCTTTCACAACCACCTGCACATGCATGTGCTGCCCCTGGACGCGGTGACCGGCCTGCCCTCGACCGTGTTCACCATCCCCTTCGTCTTCCGCGACATGCGGGTGGGTATCCTGCCGCGCAACAGCCCACTCAACGATGGGAACCTCAAGAGCATCACCTGGTACAGATCGAGGAACGGCTGATGGTGTTCGGGCTGCTCGACAGGGACAGGGAGACGACGCCGGGCCTGACCGCACCCCGGATCACGCTAAGCTTCGGCGGCGGCGACAGCGGCGGGCTGGGCGGGCTGGCGCCCGATATCGGCCCCTTCGGAGGCGGGGCGGCGCTCGAGACGGGCATCCTGTCGCTGGAGCTGGCGCGCGGCTTCGCGCCCTTCGTCGACTGGGCCGAGGTGCATCTGCGCCTGCCGCCGGGCGCCGACCCCCTGCCCCCGCTGGGCGAGGCGGGCGCGCTGGGCATCACCGTCGGCGCGCGGTCCATGGCCTTCGCCTTCACGCTCGACAGTCTCGAGCGCCGCTCCGACGGAACGCTGCGTCTTGGCCTCGGCAACGGCGCGCGGCGGCTGGCGCAGGCGCGCGTCTCGACCGCCTATGCCGAGATGTCGGCGGGCGACGTGATCGCCGAGCTGTGCGGCGGCGTCGACGTCGCGACCACGGCCTCGGGCGGGCCGGTCCTGCCGCGCTACTTCGCCGATGGCGGCGTGTCGCTTCTCGACCACGTGGCGCGGCTGGCGGCGTCCATGGGGCGGCTCGCGCGGGTCGCGGATGCGGGCGCGCTCGAGCTCGTGGACGATACCTCGGCGGGCGAGGAAATCCCCGTGGCCGCGGGCGATGCCATCCTCCGGGCGCAACTGACCGAGCGCGCGCCCTCGGGCGCGGCGCGGGTCACCGGCGCCGGCGGCGACGACTGGGCGTGGCTGCGCAAGGATGCCGGCCCGATCCAGGCAGAGGGCGGGACCGCGCCGCCCTCCCGCGATGTCTCGGCCCCGTGGCTGCGCGACGCGGACGGCGTCGGCGCGTTTGCGCAGGCGCGCGGCCGGGCCTTCGCGCGGGATGCGGCGCCGGGCGAGATGCTGCTCGCGGCCTTCCCCGATGCCCAGCCCGGAACGATCCTCGCGCTCAGCGGCACCGCAATGGACGGGCCCTGGCGGGTCATGTCCTCGACGCTCCGGGTCGATCCGCAAACGGGGTTCACGAACCGCGTGTCGCTGGCGCGAGCGGACGCCGACGCGGGCGCCCTTGGCTTGTTGGGAGGTCTTCCATGAACGTCGACGCCTATCAGGATCTGCGCCGCGTGATCCGCGAGGAGATGCGCGCCCTGCGCCTGCCGGAACTGGCCATCGTGCAGGAAATCCACCCGCATGAGGACGCCTCCGACGCCGACAACTACGCCTGCACCGTCCGTCTGCGCGACAGCGCCGCGGTGCTCGCGAAGGTGCCGGTGATGACCGCGCGCAAGGGGCTCGCCGCGATCCCCGATGTGGGCGACCTCGTGCTCGTGCAGTATCTCGGCGGCTCGGCCAACGCGCCGGTGATCCTCGGCAGCCTCTACAACGACGAGGACCGCCCGCCCGTGACCGCGGCGGGCGAGGCGCGGCTGCGGATGCCGTCGGATGCCGGGGATGGCGAGGGGCTCGACCTGCACGCGACCTCCGCCGACGCCGCGTCCGCCACGCTCAGGCTCGGCGCCTCGCTCGAGATCACGATGCAGGACGATGACCCGGTCGTGTCGATCGACGTGGGCGGGGGACAGGCGCAGCTGACCATCGACAGCGACGGGACGCTGACACTGAAATCGACCAGGGCGCTGGTGCTGGAAGGCCCCGAGATCGGGATGAAGGGCACCAACGTCACGGTCGAGGCGGACGGGCAACTGACGCTCAAGGGCGCCGTGATCAACCTCAACTAGGGACCGCGACACATGGGAAAACCGGCAGCGAAACAGGGCGACATGATCGTGGCGACCGATATTCACATCGTGATGATCCCCTCGCCCGGCGGGCCGATCCCGACGCCCTTGCCCCATCCGTTCACGGGCCAGCTCGACGGGCAGCTCAGCAGCGACGTCAACATCGAGGGCAAGCCCGCCGCCACGCAGGGATCGACCGCCACGAACAGCCCGGCGCATATCCCCCAGGGCGGCCCGTTCCAGAGTCCGCCGAAGAACCGGGGCGAAG
>CAZGHJ010000031.1:0-18657 GCA_964525355.1 uncultured Roseicyclus sp. | reverse complement strand
AGAGCCGCGCATGGGTGCCTTCGCCGATGAGGTATTCGTCCATCTCGCCCAGCACGGGGCCGAAGCGGTAGGCATCCTCGAACTCCCAGGACGCGCCGTCGGGCATGGTCGCGCGCAGTGTGTAGCCTGCATCGCCGGTCAGCGGACCGCGAAAGGCGCCGGGCACGGCCGCGAGAGGCGCGAGGGCGGTCACGGTGCCGCCCTCCAGGGCCTCGAGCGTTGCGGCCCCGGGCAGGAAGACCGTCACATGGCAGGTTCCCCCACGCCCCTCATGCGGTCCGAGGATGGCGAACGGGTCGTCGTTGGAGCCCGCCGCGAGGCGCTTGAGGCTTTCGGTTTCGGGATCCGTGAGCGTGTCGCTGATCTGATGGTCCATGTCGAAAACACCGGTGTCGGACTGGAAGCATGATGCGCAGGGACGGGGCGGCACCGGTGGTCCGGTCCAGCGCCGCACAATGTGCGAGAGATGTGTGATTGCCGCCGAAGTCGATACCACGGGCCGGTCGAAGTCAACCGTGGCGCCGCGCGCCTTCGGGCGGTGCGCCACGGACCGGCGGCGATGCGGCGTCAGGCGGCCGGGGCCAGCTTTCCGACCTTGAGGGTTCCGGGCGTCCAGTGGCGCACCGAGTTCGACGCGACGACCTCGCGCAGCGTGGCCATGCGCGCGCGCCGCTCCTCCTCGGGCATGCGCAGGGCGGTCAGGATCGCGCTGTCCATCGAACGGTGAGAGAACGGATTGGTCAGCACGGAACTGCCCAGTTCCACGGCGGCCCCGGCGAATTCGGACAGCACGAGCACACCGTCGCCATCGACACGCGAGGCGGCGAATTCCTTGCACACGAGGTTCATGCCGTCGGCCAGGGGCGTGACCCAGGCGACGTCGGCGGCCCGGTAGTAGGAGACCAGTTCCACGAAGGGGATCGCGCGTGAAATCAGCGTGATGGGCTGCCAGTCGAGCGTGCCGAACCGGCCGTTGATCCGGCCGGCATATTGTTCGATCTCGTTCTGGATGTTTTCGTAGACCGTCATGTTGCGGTTCGCGGGAACCGAGACGTGCATCAGGCGGACCTTGCCGATCAGCTCGGGATTGGCCTCGAGGACGCGCTCGAAGCTCGCCAGCTGCTCGATGCCGCCCTTGGTGTAGTCGGTGCGGCCCACGGACAGGATCAGCTGCGTGTCGCGCAATTCCTCGCGGATGGCGGCGGTGCGTTTCGCCGCTTCGTCGGAGTGGGCGTTTTCCTCGATATAGTCGACGTCTACGCCCACGGGCGTGACGCTGATGGCCACCTCGCGCCCGTCATGGTGCAGTTTGACCGGCACCGTGCGCTCGAGAAGCGCGGTGCCTTCGGTCAGCCACTTGTCGGGCACCGGCGCACGTTCGACCGCGTCGATGTCGAACAGGCTGCGCGCCGCGGAGACGAAATTCGCCGCGTAGCGCGGGATCTGGAAGCCCACGTCGTCGCAGGCGAGCAGGCTGCCGATGATTTCCTTGCGCCAGGGCAGGACGTTGAACGCATCCGCCGCGGGGAAGGGGGTGTGGTGGAAGAAGGCGATGCGCAGGTCGGGGCGCATCTTGCGCAGATAGCCCGGCACCAGCCAGAGGTTGTAGTCATGCACCCAGACCAGCGCGCCTTTCGCGGCCTCGGCCGCGGCGGCCTCGGCGAAGGCCCAGTTCACCTCGCGGAAATTGGGCCAGTCGACGGGGTCGTAATTGTAGCGCTCCTTGAAGCTGTGCAGGATCGGCCAGAACGCCTCTTTCGAGGTGACGTGGTAGAATTCGCGCACCTGGTGCGCCGAGAGCGGCAGGCGCGAGACCGAGTACTTGCCATAGGCATCGTCGATCTCGATCACCTGGTCGAAGTCCGGGTTCGACGGATCCTCGGCCAGCTTCCACGCGACCCAGGCGCCGTGGTCGACCGCGCCGAAAAAGCCCTTCAACGTCGGCACGATCCCGTTCGGACTGGAGTTTTCCTTCAGCACGATGCGCCCGTTTTCCTCCACCTCCTCGTAGGGTTGGCGGTGGTAGACGATGACGAGATCCGAAGACATTGCAGGGCTCCTTTCTCAGGCGGCGTCGCGACGCAGGACGTCGAGGGTGAGGATCGCCTCGGCGATGCCGGCCGCGCCCTCGCCCGAGGCGAAATGCACGTGGTCCTGCCCGTCGAGCGCCGCGACCAGCGCCGGCTCGGAATTGCCGACCGCCACCGCGGGCAGCCCGAGCGACAGCATCGACAGGTCGTTGAGCGTGTCGCCCGCCACGAGGCAGCGTTCGTTGGGCACGCCCAGATGCGTCAGCAGCCGCAGGAGCGACGGACCCTTGCTCACGTCCTTGGGCAGGACGTCGAAAAAGCGGTCCGCCGACATCAGCGCGTCGAGACCCATGCCGGCCACGATGTCGAGCGCGGCGGGGTCGAACCGCTCGGGGTCCATGTCGTAGCTCAGGCGATAGCGGAACCCGGTCGATTGCAGCCGAAGGCCCGGCACCCGATGGAGCGCGGCCTGCACGCGCGAGCCCGCGTCGCCCCAGGCCGAGGCGATCTCGGCCTCGAGCGCGTCGATGGGCGAGAGCATGTGGTCGTCGCCGACCGAGGCGATCGTGGTGCCCACATCGCCCACCACGTAATCGGGACGCGGGACACCGCCCTTGCGGGTCAGGTCGCGGATGAAGCCCGGGTCACGGCCGGTCACGAAGATCAGTCCGACGCTGGCGCGGTTTTCCTCGATCCAGTCGTAGAGCCGCTGCCGCGAGGCCTCGGGCCCGCCCAGAAACGTGCCGTCGAGATCGGTCGCGAGGACCAGCGCCTTGTTCGAATATTCCTTCGTGTCGTCGGATGCGGTGACCTGGGTCATGCGAACCTTTCTGCAAATTGTTGAATGGCCCCGTCGGAGGCCGGGTGATCGAAAGAGAGGTCGAGCGCACGCGGCTCGGCCTCGATGGGGCGCGACCAGAGGGCCGCGAAGGTCTCGCCCACATCGGCGTCGTGGTGCAGGATCGCGCGCACGGCCTCGCTGATGGGCATCGACACGCCCACGCGGCGGGCAAGATCGGTGACCGAGCGCGCGTTCATCTCGCCCTCGACGACCACGGGCTGGCCGTCGAAGCACGCATCCCGCGCCAATCCCTTTCCCAACTGCAAACCCAGCGACATGTTCCGCGAGGTGGGGCTGGAGCAGGTCAGCGTGAGGTCGCCCATGCCCGACAGGCCGGTGACCGTCTCGCGGCGGCCGCCGAGCGCCTCGGCCAGCGCCTTCATCTCGTCGACGCCGCGGGTGATGAGGGCCGCGCGCGTGTTCTCGGCGAAACCCGCGCCGGTCATCATCCCGCAGGCGATGGCGATCACGTTCTTGACCGCGCCGCCGATCTCGACGCCCACGAGGTCGTCGGAGACATAGGCCCGGAAGCTTTCGGTCGAGAGCGACAGCGCCATGCGCACCGCGGGGCTCTGGTCGGGGTCGAGCCGGTCGCGATGCGAGAAGGGGAACGCCACGGTGGCCGCGGTGGGGTGGCCCAGGGCGGTTTCCGCCGCGAAGGTCGGGCCCGAGATGCAGCCCACGGGGTTGCCGTGCAGCTCCTCCTCGGCGACCTGCGTCATCAGCAGGCCGGTTTCCGCCTCGATGCCCTTGGCGCAGACGGCCACGGGGATGTCGGGCGGCAGATATTCCGCGATCTGGCGCGCGACCGACCGGACCGAGCGCGACGGCACGATGATCGCCGCGGCCTCCGCGCCGTCGAGGGCCGCGCGCATCTCGTGCACCGCGTGAAGCGAGGCGGGCAGCGGCACGTCGGGCAGGTAGCGCGGGTTCTCGTGACGCGCGTTGATCGCGTCGCAGATCTGGCTGTCGCGGCCCCAGATGCGGGTGCTTACGCCGGCCTTGGCGAAGGTGGCCGCCACGGCCGTGCCCCAGGACCCGGCGCCGAGCACGGCCACACGGCCGAAGCGCCTGGGGGTGTTGTGACGGGGGATCGCGGAAACGACCTGATGTTGCATGTCGGGTGCCACTCGGTTTGGAGACTTGGAAGACAGCGCGCCGTTGAGCGCGCCGGATCTCGGGGGAGCCTCTGCTCCGGAATGTCGCTTACAGGCCATTCATGTCGTAAAAGATGCATCTTGAAGCGCCCGCGTCAATGCTGCGTGTGCCAAAAACCCCGTCGGAGGCGCCAAAAGCGTGCCGGATCACCCTCAAATGCTCACGAAATAGCGGCAACACCGTCGTGGATGCCGCAAAATGTAGCATTAATGTAACGTTTACGACATGCGGGCGTCGTTTTTTGACATTTTGCTGCGAACCATTATCTATTGCTGCACCACAGCAACAAAAACGGGAGTACGGGACGCCATGGTATCGCAGGTACGAACCGCAATCTTTCCGGTCGCGGGGCTTGGAACCCGCTTTCTGCCGGCAACCAAGGCGACGCCGAAGGAACTGCTTCCGGTTCTCGACACGCCCCTGATCCAGTACGCCATCGACGAGGCGCGGGATGCGGGCGTCGAGCGGATGATCTTCGTCAGCCATCCCTCCAAGACCGCCATCGAGCGTCACGTGATGGACGACGCACGGCTGCGCGCGACGCTGGCCGAGCGCGGCAAGGCGGACCTTGCCGCGGAGTTGCAGGAACTCTCGCTCTGCCCGGTGCAGGATGACGTGGTCTTCGTGATGCAGCCCGAGCCTCTGGGCCTGGGCCATGCGGTGCTGTGTGCGCGCGAGCACGTGCTGCCCGGCCCCGTGGCGGTCCTGCTGCCCGACGACCTGATCCTCGGGGCGCCCGGCGCGCTGTCGGAGATGGTGGCCAACTATGCCCCCGCGACGGCCGGGCACATGGTGGCGACCATGGAGGTGCCGGCCGCCGAGACGCGCAAATACGGCGTTCTCTCCGTGACCGGCCGGACCGGGCAGACCGTCCACGCCGACGGCATGGTGGAAAAGCCCGCCCCCGAGGTTGCGCCGTCGCGCGATGCCGTGGTCGGGCGCTACGTGCTGGACCCGTCCATTTTCGAGGAACTGGCGACGCAGGAGCCCGGCGCCGGGGGCGAGATCCAGCTGACCGACGCCATCGCGCGCGGCGGCGAGCGCCTTGGACTTGTCGGGTTCAGGTATTCGGGCAAGCGGTTCGACTGCGGCTCGAAGACCGGGATGCTCGCGGCGACGATCGAACTGGCCTCGCAGGATCCCGAATGTGCCGCGCTGCTGCGCGACCTCGGCATGTTCGTCGACGACCGGCACGCGGCCTGACGCCCTCGGTGGTTCGTGACCGCGATGCCGGAGCGGTCCGGTATCGCGGTCACGATGTGGTTTGACCGTCCGTCGCTGGGTCACGCGTCCCGAACCACGCGTGGGGCGCGGAGCGGCCGTCCGGACGCTGAAGCCGTGTCCCGCCGTGGCACCGCGCCGCCTTCGATCTTGTACAAGAGCGCCGGCGCCGCGCCCGGGCCCGATGCCGCGGCGCGATGATGTCCTCGCGGTCCGTCAGTTCTGGGGGAAATGCGGGCGGTCGGGATTGTAGTAGGTCGCGAGATAGTCGAGCACCTGCTCGCGTTCCTCTTCCATAAGCTCGGCCATGCCCATCTCCTCGACCATCCAGACGAGGATCTCGTCCCAGCCTTCGCGCGTCTGGCCCTGCTGGGCGATGATCATTTCCGAATGGCAGGCGGTGCAGAGGTCGTAGGTGATCTGTGCGCCCGGCGCGGGGTGGAAGGTTCCGATCTCATAGATGACCTCGCTGCGACCCTGGTCGTCGGTGACCGTGGTCTGCGCTCCGGCGCCGCCGATGAAAAACGCGGCGGTGAGCAGGCCTGCAAGGCCAAGGCTTGTGCGTGTGGCGTTCATATCTCGTCTCTTCTTCACATGAAACGGGCGCGGACCGGGGATGGTCCGCGCCCGAAAGTCTTCGGTCTTCGCTCAGCCGGCCATCACGCCGACGCGGTGATAGGTGTTGTTGAGGTACCCGCGCGGGTTCCAGGAGATCGCGTGGGGCTGCGAGACGCCCTCGCTGTCGGTCGCGCGCGCCCAGATCTCGTAGTAGCCCGCCTGCGGGAAGCTCACGTTCGTGCGCCAGTTCTGCCAGGCGCCAGGGTTGACCGGCGCATCCAGCTCGGCCTCGGTCCAGGTGGCGCCGAAGTCGATGGAGACCTCCAGTCGCTCGACCGTCCGGTCGCCGACCCAGGCATGGCCGCGCACCTCGGTGCCGAGGCCCGTCTCCGCGCCATTGGCCGGGAAGGTCACGATGGATTTGACCGGCATGGCCTCCATGATGACCATGTCCTCGTTGGGCACGTCCGTTCCCGGAGCCACGGGGTAGGCCGGCACGCGGTAGGATTGCCCGCCCATCTTCTCGCCGTCATGCACCACGTCGCGGACCCAGATCCGCGTGAGCCATTTCTGCGAGCAGGAGCCCGGCCAGCCCGGCACGACGAGGCGCAGGGGCGCGCCGTTCATCGGGTGGATCGGGCCGCCGTTCATCTCGAAGGCGATGAGCACGCTCTCGTCGAGGGCTTTCTCGATCGGGATGCCGCGCGACAGGGGCGCGAGGTCCGGATCGCCCGACAGGTGCACATCGGCCCCCTCGTGCCCGGTGTAGACGGCCGCGTCCTGGACGCCCGCCGCCTCGAGCACGTCCCGCAGGCGCACGCCGGTCCATTCCGAACAGGCCACGGCGCCCACGGTCCACTGGTTGCCGCGCGCCGGCGGATCGAAGGCCGCGCGTCCGTTGCCGCCGCACTCGATATGGAGCGCCTGGGTCACGACCTCGAAATTCTCGCGCAACTCCGCGATGGTCATGGTCATGGGGTTGTCGACGAAGCCGTCGATGGTCAGCGTCCAGCTCTCGGCGTCCATCTCGAACGGCAACTGGCCGTTGTTGCGGATGAAGTGCCGGTTCGTCGGTGTGATCGGATCGTCGAGCATGTGCGCCGGGGTCTCGGCATTCACCGGCCGGTCGCCCAGCAGCGTCAGCCCGTCCTTGCCGGCGAGCGGGTCGTCCTGCGCGAAGGCGGCCGGCACGAGGCCGGCGGGCATGTTCTTCTCGAAGGGAATGGTGAAGCCCGCCACGGCGCCCATGGCCGCAAGGCTGGCGCCGCGCATGAAACGGCGGCGATCGGCCCGGTCCACGCGGTCCTCGGTCTGCTCGACGCGCGCAATGTCAGTGGCTTCGAAATTTTCAGGTTTGGTCATCCGACGCTCCTCCCAAGGGTCAAGATGGGGTCACAATACGCCACACGGCCGATCAGGCAACCGTCATTGTCATGTCCGACGGGGCAATCGGCGATTTGGATCGGGGCTGCCGTGACATCCGCGCGGCCGGGCCGCAGGAAAAACCAAGCCCCCGCTTCAGGCGACTTCGAAGCGAATGTCATGCGCGCCCTTCCAGAGCACGCTGTTGCCGAGGTCCATGAGCGTGTCGAGATTGCTCGTGAGCGGGATGAAATGATTGCCGGCAAGCTGGCCCATCCTCGAGGCGAAGGAGATCCCGCCATGGGCCAGAAGGATTTCCGTTTCGCGGTTGCCGCCGGGATAGAGGACGATCTGGCCGACGGAGGGATAGCTGGTGTGGTTCTCGGAGCCGACGCCGAAATCGGTGTCGCCGAGCGGGATCCAGACGCCCTCGCCGGACCAGCGCACATGCACGATCCGGCCCGAAAACGGCATCACCCTGCGGAAGGCGGCGCAGGTTCGGGGCGCCTTTTCCTCTTCGAGCACGGTATCGAAGAGGAAATGGCCCGCGGCGATCTTCCTCCGCGCCGCGCCGCCGAGGAGAGACCGGACGAAACCGGCCAGGTCAAGGTCGCCGCCCGTATTCCGCCGCGCCAACCTCGGCGCGGGCCGCGGTGGTCCAGGCGAAAACGCTTGCGCATCCGAGGCGCCTTCGGCAGGCAGCGGGGCTGCTCGGTGATCGTCGTCAGCCACGATCTCGCCGTGGCCGAGGCCGGGTCGTGGTAATGGATGCGGGCCGAATCGTGGTGAAGGGGCCCATGGACCGCGTCGCCGTGGTGCCGCACCATCCGCCGACCGGGGCGCTGAGGGCCGCGCGCATCCCGGTGGACGGGGGCAGGAGGCCGGCGCCGGCTGCGGCGGGCCAGGAAAGGGAGAAAGAGAACCGATGGACATGGGGATCACGGGCAAACGGGCGCTTCTGACGGGCGCCTCCAGGGGCATGGGCCGCGCCTGCGCCGAGGCGCTGGCGGCCGAGGGCTGCGCGCTGACGCTGGTGGCGCGGGGCGCGGAGGCGCTGGATCGGGCGGCGGACGCGATCCGGGCCGCGCACGGGGTCGAGGTCGCCACCGTCGCCGCCGACATCACCACGGCCGAGGGCCGGGCTGCGGCGCTCGCGGCCAGCCCCGCGCCCGACATCCTGTTGAACAACGCCGCCGGCATGAAGCCGGGCGATTTCCGCGACTGGACGCGCGAGACATGGATCGAGGCGCTCGACCTGATGATGCTGGCACCCATCGAGATGATCCGGCTGACCTATGACGGGATGCTCGACCGCGGCTTCGGGCGGATCGTGAACATTGCCTCGCGGGGGGTGAAGATCCCGCAGGTGGAACTGGGCCTGTCGAACGGGGCGCGGACGGGCCTGGTGGGCTTTTGCGCGGGACTTGCGCGCGAGGGCGTGGCGCGCAACGTGACGATCAACACGATCCTGCCCGGCATCGTCGCGAGCGACGGGCAGCGCCAGCATGTCGCCGCCCTGGCCGAGCGCACGGGCCGCCCCTTCGACGAGATCTGGGCCGAGCGCGCCGCCGCCTCGCCGGCGAAACGCTACGGCGAGCCGCAGGAGATCGCGGCGCTCTTCGCGTTTCTCGCCTCGGCGCATTCGGGGCTGATGACGGGCCAGTCCATCCTGATGGATGGCGGCGACTATCCGGGGACGCTGTGAGGCCATGAACGAGCGTCAGATCACCGCCTTCGCCAATGTCCTGCGCCTGGGCTCGGTCACCGCCGCGGCGCGGGCGATGTCGATCTCCCAGCCCGCCGTCTCGCGGCATATCGCCGATCTCGAGGCCGATCTGGGCTTTGCGCTGTTCGAGCGGCGGGGCGGCAAGCTTCTGCCGCTGCCCGAGGCGCAGGCGCTCGGCCACGAGGTGGAGCGGATGTTCTACGGGCTCGACCGGCTGCGGGCCTTCGCGCGCGAGATGCGGAGCCTTGGCCATGCGCGCATCTCCATCGCCAGCCTGCCCATGGCGAGTTTCCGCATCCTGCCCTCGGCCATGGGGGCGTTCCTGCGCGCCCATGAGGGCGTGCGCATCACCCATAACGTGCACAGCTCCGAACGGATTGCCGATCTCGTGGCCGCGGGGCAGGCGGATTTCGGCATCGCGCAGCTGCCGCTCGGCCGCGCGGACGTGCGCCGTCTTGCGGGCTGGCGCTGTCCTTGCGTGGCGGCGCTGCCCAAGGGCCACCCGCTTGCGGGCCGGGCGCGGCTCACGCCGCAGGATCTCGACGGCGTGCCGATGATCGCGCTGGCCCACCAGACCGTGACGGCCGCCTACGTGACCGAGCGTTTTTCGGATGCGGGCGTCACCCCCCGCATCATCGCCGAAAGCCAGCCCTCCTACGCCGCCTGCGGCCTCGTGGCCGAGGGGCTCGGCATTGCCATCGTCGATCCGTTCACGCCGGGGCTCTGCGACGGAGGCCGGCTCGATGTGGTGCCCTTCGAGCCGGTCATCCCCTTCGACGTGTTCCTCGTCGTCCATGCCGAGCGCCCGCTCACCCGCGCGGTGCAGGCGCTGATCGACCTCGTCATGGCCGAGTTCGACCGCATGGAGGGCGTGCGACGGCTGGAAGGATAAGCATTTGACATGGGGATATCGGAGATCGTGATTTGGTTTTCGCGCCCGGTGGCCGGATACTGACCCCGGAGCGCGCGCATGTGAGTAGCAAGGGAGACCGACCGATGACGCATCCGAAACCGCAAGGGTCCTTCGTGGCGCTGGTGACGCCGATGAACGCGGACGGATCGGTCGATTACGAAGGCTTCCGCAGCCTCATCGACTGGCATGCCGGGAACGGCACCAGCGCGCTTCTCATCATGGGCTCCACCGGCGAGGTCTCCATGCTGACCCCGGAGGAGCGGCGCGAGATCGTCCGCCGGACGGTGCGGATGCGCAAGCCGGGCATGACGCTCTGGTACGGCTGCACGGGCAACAACACCGACAGCACGATCGCGCATGTGCGCTTCGCCGCCGCCGAGGGCGCGGACGGGGTGATCGTGGCGGCGCCCTCCTACATCTGTGCCGACACCGACGCGATCGAGGACTACATGGCCGAGGTGCTCGACAGCGCGGATGTCGCCATGGGATTTTACAACAACCCGCCGCGGGTGAAGACCGACCTGCACTGGTCGAACCTCCTGCGGCTGGCCCGCCACCCCAACATGGTCGTGCTCAAGGAAAGCACGACGCGCGTGGGGCAGGTGGCGCAGGTCTGCGCGGGCAAGCCCGACATGGCGATCATGTGCTGCTGCTCGCCCAATCTGGGCCTCGTCATCCCCACCATGGCGCTGGGCGGGCACGGCACGGCGAACATGACCGGCAACCTGATCCCGCGCGAGATGGCGGTGATCTCGAAGCCCTGGGCGACGGGCGAGGACGCCTTCGCCTGCCGCGCGGCCTGGCTGGAGAACCTGCCCGTCCTGCATTTCGCCTATTCGGCCATCAATCCCGTCGCGGTGAAGACGCTGATGCGGGCCGTGGGCCTGCCCGCGGGGCCGCTGCGCCGGCCGCTGAAACCGCTGTCCGAGGCGGCGCTGCAGGACGCGCTGGCCATGGTGACGCGACTGGGGCTCGACAAGGCCTACGGCTTCCGCACCGGGCCGGCGGCCATGACGGCGGCGGAGTAGCCCTTGGACGCGGTCGTCGTCGGCGCGGGCGTCATCGGGCTGTCCACGGCCCATGCGCTGCACAGGGCGGGGGCATCCGTCCGGGTGATCGAGGCGCGGCCGGGACCGGGGCAGGGCACGAGCCACGCCAATGCGGGCGGTCTCTGCCCCAGTTTCGCGGGGCCCTGGGCCGCGCCCGGCATGATGCGCAAGGCGCTTGGCTGGCTGTTCGCGCCGGCCGCGCCGCTCAAGATCCGGCCGCGGCCGGACCCCGCGCAGTGGCGCTGGCTTCTGCGCTTCGCGCTGGAATGCGACGCCACGCGCAGCGCCGCCAACAAGCGCGCCATGCAGGCCATCGCCCATTACAGCCATGCCTGCCTCGACGAGATCGTGGCCGAGACCGGCATCGCCTTCGATCACGGCAAGGCGGGCATCCTGCAGACCTTCCGCAGCCCGGCCACGGAGGCCGCCGGCCGCCGCGCGGCCGAGGTGCTGGAAGGCATGGGCATCGCGCATCACTGGCTGCGGCCGGAGGAGGTGGCGCAGGTCGAGCCGGGGCTCGACGGGCGCGGCACGGGCCTGCGCGGGGCGCTGCATTTCCCCGATGACGGCACCGGCGACGCGCGTGCCTTCTGCCGGGGTCTCGCGGCGTGGCTGGAGGCGCAGGGCGTCGCGGTCGAGTACGGGGTGGAGCTGCGCGGCCTGCGCCTCGAGGCGGGACGGCTGCGGGCGCTGCGGACCGGCGCGGGCGAGATCGAGACCGGCTGCGCCGTGCTTGCCACCGGGCCCTACGCGGCGCGGCTTGCGCCCGAGGTGCCGCTCTATCCCGTCAAGGGCTACTCGCTGACCTATGCCGCCATTCCCGCCTCGGCCGGGCCGGCGTCCTCGGTGATGGACGAGGACAGCAAGACCATGTTCACCCGGCTCGGCACCCGCCTGCGCATCGGCGGGGTGGCGGAACTCGACGGGCTGAACCCGGCGCTCCGCCCGCGCCAGATCGAGACCATGTCCGACCTCGTGCGGCGGCTTTTCCCCGGCGCGGCGCAGGGCGATCCCGAGCCTTGGGCCGGCTTCCGCCCCATGACGCCCGATGGCCGCCCCCGGATCGGGCCGAGCCGCGCCACGCGGGGCCTGTGGCTCAACCTCGGGCACGGCTCGAACGGCTGGACGCAGGCCGCGGGCGCGGGCCGGTTTCTCGCCGATCTGATGACGGGCCGGACGCCCGCGCTCGACCCGGTGCCCTATGCGCCCTGAGCCGCGCGATCCATGCCGCGGGTGCCACGCGCGCCCGCACCGCGCCATGGCGGCCTTGCCCCATTGGCGTTTGCGGAGCGTCGATCCTGCGCCCGCCGGTGTCGGTGCGCAGACATGGGCAGGCGCCCTGCGCGCGGCAAACCGGACCGCCCGGCACGATGCGGGCGCCGGCGGAACACGCGACGCCCATGGGCTGCCATCAGGGGGTGTCCGCCGACGCGCGATGCGCGGTCCTCTGGGTGCCGGGCGCGGTGACTTCCAGGCACACGGTCTTCGTCGCGATCCCCGTGATCCCGGCCCTCGACGCCACGTGCGGAAAACCGACCGGACAGGCGGCCATTGCCCCGGTCATGTCGAGGATCGGCATGCGGACGATGCACGACCGGGACGGGGTGCCGCTCGCCTATTGCGCGGCCGGGGGAAGTTGACCACTCTGGCCGCAACCTGCACCCGACGGGGCGGACCGTGCCGGGCGTCGGAGAAAAACCGGAAACAAGAACGAGACAGGGAGACCCGAGATGTTCATGCGTGTGAAGGTGGCGGCGCTGGCCGCGGCGATCGGCCTTGCGCCGCTCATGGCGTCGGCCGACGCGATCAGCATCGTGCTGGGGGCCGAGCCCACGACGCTCGACCCGCACGCCGCCGATGACGGCTCGGAAAAGCACGTCAACGACAACATCTTCGAGACGCTGATGGTGCGCGACGCGGAAGGCAATCTCGGCCTCGGCCTCGCCGTCGAGGAGCCCGTCCAGATCGACGAGACCACCTGGGAATTCAAGCTTCCCGCGGGCCTGACCTTCCAGAACGGCGAGCCTCTGGATGCGGCGGCCGTGGCCTTTTCCATCGAGCGGATGATCGATCCCGATCTGAACTCGGAACAGCTGTCGTATTTCTCGACCTTCGCCGGCGCCGAGGTGATCGACGCGACCACCGTCCATGTGCTCACCGACGGGCCCGACCCGATCCTGCCCGCGCGGATGTACTATTTCATGATCGTGCCCCCCGAAGCCTCGCAGGCCGAGGATTTCGCCTCGAACCCCGTGGGCTCGGGGCCCTACCGGTTCGTGCGCTGGGACCGCGGCAACGAGATCGTGCTGGAGGCCGATCCCGACTGGCGCGGCGCGGCGCCCGACGTGACGCAGGTCACCTACCGGTTCATCGAGGAAAGCGGCACGCGCATGGCCGCGCTCATGGCCGGCGAGGTGGACCTGATCACCAACCTGCTGCCCGAGTTCACCGAGCAGGTGCCGGAAAGCGTGTCGATGCGGGGCCTCGAGCACCCCACCGTCATCCTCAACACCGGGGGCGGGATCACGGCGGACGTGCGCGTGCGCCGCGCGCTGAACCTCGCCGTCGACAAGGAGGCGCTGGCCTCCGCGCTCTTCGAGGGACAGGCGCAGGTGGAGCAGGGGCAGCTTCTGGGCCCGACCTATTTCGGCTTCAACGACGCAATCGGCGCCTTCCCCTACGACCCCGAGCAGGCCAGGGCGCTTCTGGAGGAGGCGGGCGTCGCGGGGGGCGACATCACCCTCGTGGGCACGTCGGGCCGCTGGCTGAAGGACCGCGAGATCACCGAGGTGGTCGCGGGCTACTGGTCGGCCGTGGGGCTGAACGTGGATGTGCAGATCTTCGAGTTCGACGAATACCTGACGCGCCTCTTCGACAAGGAGAACCGGGCCGACGCGATCTTCGTGGTCTCGGGCAACGAGCTTCTGGACGCCGACCGGTCCTTCTCGGCCTATTACGCGCCCTCGGGCTTCGGCTCCTCGAACGGCTTCGAGAGGATGGAGGAGCTTGTCGTCGAGGCCCGCACCGAGACCGATCTCGACCGGCGTCAGGCGCTCTACGAGGAGGCCGCGGCGCTGGGCCATGACGAGGCGATCATGGCCTTCCTTCTGAACATCAACAACATCTGGGGCATGTCCGAGCGACTGACCTGGACGCCGCGCGTGGACGGCAAGATGTTCGTCGCCACCATGAGCGTCGACTGAGCGGGCCGGGGACGACCGCGATGGCCCGCTTCATCCTGGCGAAACTCTGGCAGGGCGTCTTCGTCGTCCTGGCCGTCGTCGTGGTCGTCTTCATCCTCACCCGCCTGATCGGCGATCCGGTCCGGGTGATGCTGCCGCTCGAGGCCACCGCCGAGCAGCGCGCGGCCTTCGAGGCGCAGCTGGGCCTCGACCGGCCCATCGGCGTGCAGTTCGTGGATTACGTCCGCGACGTGGCGGTGCTCGATTTCGGCGACAGCCTCTGGCAGCGCCGCCCGGTCATGGACATCATCGTGGAGCGCGCGCCGGCGACGCTCCTGCTGACCTTCGCGGCCATCGGCCTGGCCGTGGCGCTGTCGGTGCCGCTGGGGGTGGTGGCCGCGCTCAGGCCCGAGGGGTTTCTCGACCGGATCGTGGTGCTCATCAGCCTCGCCGGCCTTTCCATCCCGCAATTCTGGCTGGGGCTTCTGTTCATCGTGTTCTTCTCGCTGACGCTGGGCTGGCTGCCGACCTCGGGCTCGGGCAGCCTTTCGCATATGGTCCTGCCGACGCTGACGCTGGCCATCCCGGCGATGACGCGGCTGGTGATGGTGGTGCGCTCGACCATGATCGACCAGCTCAACACGCAATATGTCCGCGTCCTGCGCGCCAAGGGGATGACGCCCTGGCGCGTGGTGGCCGTGCATGCCTTGCGCAATTCCGGCGTGCCGATCCTGACGCTGGCGGGGTGGGAGCTGATCCGCGCGCTGTCGGGCTACACGGTCGTGGTCGAAAGCGTCTTCGCCTGGCCGGGTCTGGGCCTCACGGCGATCCAGGCGATCGAGCGGCAGGACCTGATATTGTTGCAGGCCATCGTGTTTCTCACGGCGATCATGGTCGTGGTGCTGAACCTTTTCATCGACATCGCCTCCAAGGCCTTCGATCCGCGGATCGATCTGCGCGCATCATGAGCCTCGCCGATCCCGACCACGGCACCGCGGCCGAGCCCGCCGCACCCGCCGCCGCGCCGGTCCCCGGTCTCTGGGCCGATCTCAGGGGCGATGTGCCGGGCCTGATGGGGGCGGGGTTCCTCGTCCTCCTCCTCCTGGTCGCCATCTTCGCGCCCTGGATCGCCCCGCACGATCCCGAGGCGCAGAACATCATCGCGCGCCTCAAGCCGCCCGTCTGGATCGAGGGCGGCACCTGGGCCCATATCCTCGGCACCGATCATCTGGGGCGCGACGTCTTCTCGCGCGTGCTGCACGGCTCGCGCATCTCGCTTCTGGTGGGCGCGGCGACCGTGGCGCTGGCGGGCGGTTTCGGCATCCTCATGGGGCTGACGGCGGGCTACGTGGGCGGGCGCACCGATAACTGGATCACCGCGATCATCGACACGCAGGTGGCGTTTCCGGGGCTTCTGCTGGCGCTCCTGATCCTCGCGGTGATCGGGCCCTCGACACTGACCGTCATCGTCGTTCTCGCGCTGAACGGGTGGATGGTCTACGCGCGCGTCACCCGCGGCGTGGTCCTGTCGCTGCGCCACACCGCCTTCGTGGAGGCGGCGGGGCTTCTGGGCTGCTCCACCTGGCGGGTGCTGCTGCGCCACCTTCTGCCCAACCTCTCGGCGCCGCTTCTGACGCTCGGCACGCTGGAATTCGCGCGGATCGTGCTGGCGGAGGCGGCGCTGTCCTTCCTCGGCCTGGGCGTGCAGCCGCCGGCGACCTCCTGGGGCCTCGATGTGGCGCAGGGAAAGGACTACATGTTCCGCGCCTGGTGGCTGGTGACCTTTCCGGGCCTCGCCATCGCGCTGACGGTGCTCGCGATCAACCTGATCGCGTCCTGGCTGCGCGTGACCGCCGACCCGGTGGAGCGCGAGAAACGCTTTGCCAGGCGCCTCGGGGCATGAGCGCGCCGCTTCTCTCCGTCGAGGGGCTCGAGGTGGAGTTCCTCACCCGCCGCGGCCGTGTCGACGCGGTGCGCGGGATCTCCTTCGAGCTTGGCCCCGGCACCGCCATGGGCCTTGTCGGCGAGTCGGGCTGCGGCAAGTCGGTGACGGCGCAGGCGCTCATGGGCCTGATCCAGCTTCCGGGCCGGATCAAGGCGGGGCGCGTCCTGTGGAAGGGCCGCGACCTTCTGGACCCCGCGAACGCGGCCCATGCCCGCGAGGTCTGCGGCCGCGACATCGCGATGATCTTCCAGGACCCGATGACGAGCCTCGATCCGCTCTTCACCATCGGCGCGCAGATCGCCGAGGTCCTGCGGCACCACAAGGGCCTGTCCGGCCCCGCCGCCCGCAGCCGCGCCATCGAGCTTCTGGATCTTGTCCGCATCACCCGGCCCGAGGTCCGCGTCGACCAGTACCCGCACGAGTTCTCGGGCGGCATGCGTCAGCGCGCGCTCATCGCCATGGCGCTTGCCTCCGAGCCGGACCTGCTGGTGGCGGACGAGCCCACCACCGCGCTCGACGTGACGGTGCAGGCGGGCATCCTCGATCTCCTGGCCGATTTGCAGGAGCGCCTCGGCCTCTCGGTCCTGATGATCACCCATGATTTCGGCGTCGTGGCGCGGCTGTGCCAGCGCGTCGCGGTCATGTATGCCGGCGAGATCGTCGAGGACGGACCGGGTGCGCGGATGCTCCACCGGCCCGGGCACCCCTATACCGCGGGCCTGCTGGCCGCCACGCCGCGGCTTGCGGACACCCGCGACCGGCTGACGACCGTCGAGGGCCAGCCCCCGGACCTGCGCCTGCCGCGCAGCGACTGCGCCTTCCGCCCGCGCTGTCCGAACGCGGGCGCGGCCTGCGCCGCCGCACCGGATCTCGCGCCCCGCGATGGCGCGGGCTGGCGGCTGGCCTGCCACCACCCGGTGGGCGAGGGCCGCGACCGCGCCGCCGCACCGGCCGCCGCGCCACGCCGCCACCGGGAGGCCGCGGCCCCGCTGGTGCAGGTCGAGAACCTCTCGGTCCGCTTTCCCATCGGCAAGCAGCGCCTCTTCGGGGCGGGAAGCTACGCCACGGCGGTGGACGACGTGAGCTTCCAGGTCTTCCCCGGAGAGACCCTGGGCCTGGTGGGCGAAAGCGGCTCGGGCAAGACGACGACGGGCCGCGCGATCCTGGGCGCCGCGCCGATCAGCGGGGGCAGGGTGCTGTTCGACGGGCAGGACGTGGGGGGCCTGAAGGCGTCCGCGCTCCGGCGGCTGCGGCGGGACATGCAGCTGATCTTCCAGGACCCCTATTCCAGCCTCAACCCGCGCATGACCGTGGCGCAGATCGTGGCCGAGCCGCTTGTCGTCCACGGGCTGGAGCGCGACCCCGCCGCGCTCGCGGCCCGCGTGGCCGAGTTGCTCGACCTCGTCGGCCTGCCGCCCGATGCGGCCGAGCGCCACCCGCACGCCTTTTCCGGCGGGCAGCGCCAGCGCGTCGGCATCGCGCGGGCGCTCGCGCTCGAGCCCCGGCTCATCATCGCGGACGAGCCGGTCTCGGCGCTCGACGTGTCTATCCGGGCGCAGGTGGTGAACCTGATGCAGGACCTGCAGGCACGGCTGGGGCTGACCTACCTTTTCATCGCGCATGATCTTGCGGTCGTGCGTCACATCGCCGACCGCGTGGCGATCATGCAGGCCGGGAAGATCGTGGAGATCGGCCCCGTCGAGCAGGTCTATTCCGATCCGCAGCACCCCTATACGCGCGCGCTTCTGGCCTCCGTTCCGGAGATCGGCGACCCGGCCCCGGCAGCCGTCGGGGCCTGAGGACGGCCTTGGGTGCGCTGCAGGCAGCCTTTGACGGCCCGGCGGATTACCTTCTGTCCGCGCTCGTCATCTTCGCCGCGGGTGTCGTGCAATCCTCCGCGGGCATCGGCTTCGGCCTGGTGGCGGCGCCGATCCTGATCTTTCTCAACCCCGCGCTGGTGCCCGGGGGCGTGATCTTCCTCGGCACGATGGTCAGCCTTCTGTCCTCGATCCGGGATTTCTCCGAGATCCGGCTCGACCATGTGGCGGCTGGCCTTACGGGGCGGGCGCCGGCGGCGATCATGGCGGCCTCGCTCGTGGCGCTGGCCTCGCCGGCGACGTTCCAGCTTCTGTTCGGCCTGGCGATCCTTGTCGCGGTGGTCCTGTCGCTCGCCGCGCCGCGCTTTGCGCCGAGCCTGCCGAAAACGGCCGCGGCCGGCGTCGTCTCGGGGCTGATGGGCACGCTGACGGGCGTCGGAGCGCCGCCTTTCGCCATCGCGCTCCAGGGCGCGCCGCCGGCGCAGCTGCGCGCGACGATGAACGCGGTCCTGCTGATGGGCGCGATCCTGTCGATGGCGGCGCTGGCCTGGTTCGGCGCCTTCGGCCGGAGCGATATCCTCGCCTCCATCGGCCTTTTCCCGGCTGCGATCCTGGGCTTCGTGGCGGCGCGGCGCGTGATCGGCGCGCCGGGGCTGGCGGGCGTGTTGCGGCCGCTCGTCCTGGGGATCTGCGCCGTCTCGAGCCTCGTGCTGATCCTGCAAAGCCTGCTGGCCGCGGCGCCGTGATCTCCGACGCACCCGCACGGTTGCGGCGCAGCCTCATTTCCAGCCGGGGGGGAGATGGTGGGCGACCCTGGAATCGAACCAGGCATGGGTCTCCCCGGCGGAGTTACAG
>CAZGHJ010000030.1:16362-18843 GCA_964525355.1 uncultured Roseicyclus sp. | reverse complement strand
TCACCGGCAACGTGCTGCGCGACTACCTGACCGATCTCTTCCCGATCCTCGAGCTCGCGACCTCGGCCAAGATGCTGTCCATCGTCAAGCTGATGCAGGGCGGGGGGCTTTTCGAGACGGGGGCCGGCGGCTCGGCGCCCAAGCACGTGCAGGCGCTCCAGGCCGAGAACCACCTGCGCTGGGACTCCTTGGGCGAGTTCTGCGCGCTTGGCGAAAGCTTCAAGTTCCTCGGCCAGATGAAGGGCAATCCCAAGGCGCGCATCCTCGGCGAGGCGGTCGAGGCCGCGACGCAAGGATATCTCGACAACGACAACGCGCCGCAGCGCAAGGCGGGGCAGCCCGACAACCGCAACAGCCATTACTGGTTCGCCCGCTACTGGGCCGAGGCGCTGGCCGCGCAGACCGAGGATGCGGAGCTTGCCGCCCATTTCGCGCCCATTGCCAAGGCTCTGGCCGAGAAGGAAGAGGCGATCATGGCCGAATTGATGGCCGACCGCGGCAAGCCCGTGGACCAGGGCGGCTATTACCACCCCGATCCCGCGAAGACCGAGGCGATCATGCGACCCTCGCCGACGCTGAACGCGATCATCGGCTAGGGCGCGGGCAGGGCCGGGGCAGGGCGGGCGCCTCTGGCCCCGTCCTCCGCCTGTTTCACACGCCTTGAAAAAGGGGGCGGGCCCAGGTCGATCTCTGAACGTGCCGTCTGTGCCCGCCGCGCCGCTGCGCAGGAGGTCGTTCCTGGCGCCCTGTGCCCGCCGTTCGAAACCCGACCGGCCGGAAAACCTCGCATCCGCGATGTGACCCACCACAAGACCCGGTCCGACGCCCGGATCCGCGCCGGCGCGGCCTCCGGGTCTGCGGTGCTGCCCCGGCCCCAGGCCGCGACCAGCGCCGCTTGCAGGCACTCGCTCGTCCTTGGCCGCGACGTTCAGGCCCCCGGCCTCGGTCGGCGGCGACCGTCTTTCGGCCCATCGCGCGGACCCTGTCATAACCCGCCCACGCGGATGCGCAACGGCGCCTGCGCCCGACCGCGCCGATAGAGATTGCCGTGACGTCGATCCGGCGTGGGGGGCGGAGAAGCCGGCCCGGAAGGAGGCCCGCCAACCCGGCCTCCCGCCCCTTCCGGGACGCGGCTGGGCGAATATTCAACCGCGCTGTGACCATGTCACCGTCTTGCGGGGCGGCATGTGGCACTCCTCCTCCATCACTTGTGGAGAATCGCCATGACACCTGCACACCATCGCCCCGCCGACACCTGGTCGCCGCTCTACTTCCTCGCCTCTCTCGGCGCGGGCGGCCTTGCGGTGACCTTCTTCATGTACCTTATGTTCTGGGTGCCGCATCCCGGCCAGCCCGTCCCGGTCTTCGAGGATATCCTCGCCGCCTTCACCGGCGGCGGCCTTGCGATCCGGCTCGCCATCGCCGTGGCGGTCACGGGCATCGCGGGCTTCGCCTTCCTCAACATCAAGCTCCTGGTCTGGAACCTGCGCCGCCTGTCCGAATTCCGCGGCACCGAGGCCTACAAGCGGCTCGTCACCTCGAACGGCGAGACGCAGCTTCTGGCCATGCCGCTGGCGCTGGCCATGACGGTGAACGCGGGCTTCATCCTCGGGCTGGTCTTCGTGCCCGGCCTCTGGAACGTCGTCGAATACCTCTTTCCGCTGGCCATGATCGCCTTCGCGTTCATCGCGTATCTCGCGTTCCGCCGGATCGGGGACTTCCTCGGCCGCGTTCTCAGCGAAGGGGGCGTTTTCGACATGACCGCCAACAACTCCTTCGCGCAGCTGCTGCCGGCCTTCGCGCTGTCCATGACCGCCGTCGGCATGGCCGCGCCGGCCGCCATGAGCACCACGCCCGTCACGGTGGGCATCTCGCTGGTCCTGTCGATCGTGCTGGGCACCGTTGCCGCGCTCTACGCGGTGGTGGCCGCGATCCTGGCCTTCAACTCGATGCTGCATCACGGCACCGCGAAGGAAAGCGCGCCGACGCTCATGGTCGTCGTGCCGATCCTGACGATCCTCGGCATCATGGCCATGCGGCAGGAGCACGGTCTGCACACGACCTTCGAGGCGCATGGCGGCATGGCCGACACGCTGATCCTGACCACCGCGATCCTCGCCGTCCAGGCCGTGTTTCTCGCGCTCGGGCTCCTTGTTCTGCGGCGTCAGAACTACGCGGACGCCTACCTGCGCGGTCCCGGGAACTCGGCCGGCGCCTACGCGCTGGTCTGCCCCGGCGTGGCGCTCAGCGTGATGCTGCACTTCTGGATCAACAAGGGTCTGGTGGAGGCCGGTCTGATCGCCAAGTTCGGCATCGCCTACTGGTCGCTCACGGCTGTGGCCATCGCGGCGCAGGTGGCGATGATCGCGCTGGTCTTCCATCTCAACCGGCGCCATTTCGGCCGCCGGACCGAGCCCGTCGCCGTTCCGGCCGAGTGACCACCCGTGAACCCTCCCGGCGCCACCGCGCGCCGGGAGACGG
>CAZGHJ010000030.1:9953-16262 GCA_964525355.1 uncultured Roseicyclus sp. | reverse complement strand
GGAGACGGAGACGACCATGACCCATCCTGCGATCCCTTTGGACGACGACATCCTGGCGCGTTCGCTCCGCGAGGCCGGCGCGGTCCCCCGGCGCGCGGTCGAGGGGCAGACGGCCTTCCGCTGGCAGGGCCAACCGAAGGCCTTCGTTTTCCTGACCTCCGGGGCGCTGAGCGTGCATGTGCGGACGCGGTCTGGCCGGGCCCTCTGGGCGACCTGCGGTGCCGAGGCCGGTGAGGATTGCGTGCCGGTGACCGCGGCGATCCTGTCGGGCTGCCACATCACGGTGTGGGCCACCTGCGCCACCGGGCCCTGCGCCTGGCTGGAACTGCCCCCGCGCGCTCTGCTGGATCTCGTGCATGACGATCCGGCGTTCCGGCGCGCGCTGTTCGCGGGCCATGCCGCGCGCATGCCCGGCCTTCTCGCGCAGCGCTCCTCGGACCCCGCGATGGGCGTGGATCGCCGCCTTGCACGATGGCTTCTCGGTCATGCCGCGCTCGGCAGGGTCGTCGCGACCCACCAGGAGATCGCCGCCGATCTTCTGACGGCGCGCGAGGTCGTGTCCCGCAAGCTTCGGGACTTTGCGCTCAGGGGCTGGATCGTGCAGGAACGGGGTCGCATCCGTGTCGATGCGCCGGCCGCCCTGTCGCGGCTCTCGCGGGGCGGTTTCGCTCTGCCCGTCTGCAAGGCCCCCGGCGCAGGTGGCCCGCTGACGCACCCAATGCCCGTCGCAACCGTCGAGGAAGCCCCACAATGCCGACAGACATGACCCGAAACCCGGCCGACGAGGCCATGGCCCCCTCGGCCCCCCTGGCGCATTTCCCGATCACGGTTTTCGGGATGACGATGGGGGTCTTCGGCCTGGCCCTCGCGCTGCGCGCCGGCGGGTTCGGCGCGCTGTCGCAGGCTGCGGGCGGAATCGGCGCGGTCCTGCTTTTGGCCCTTCTCGCGATCTACGCGCTCAAGGCCGTCCGCTACCCCGGCCAGGTCGGCGGGGAATGGAACCATCCCGTGCGCTTGTCCTTCTTTCCGGCCGCCAACATTTCGGTCCTGCTTCTGTCGCTGCTGCTCCAGGATGTCAGCCCGGGGCTTTCGGCCGTGCTCTGGATTGCGGGCGCCGCGGTGCAGGCGGTGCTGACCGTGGTCATCGTGTCGGCCTGGATCTCGCACCGGCCCTTCGCGCATCCGGCGCTCTCGCCGGCCTGGTTCATCCCCGCGGTGGCGAACGTGATCGTGCCGCTGGGCGGCGTGCATCTGGGCCTTGCCGAGGTCAGCTGGTATTTCTTCTCGGTGGGGCTTCTGTTCTGGCTTGTCCTGCTGACGCTGGTCTTCAACCGCCTGGTCTTCCACGATCCGCTGCCGGGCAAGCTGCGGCCGACGCTGGTCATCCTGATCGCGCCGCCCTCCGTGGCGCTGCTGGCCTGGTTCGAGCTCAATGGCGGGCAGGTCGACGCCATGGCCCAGATCCTGCTCAACCTCGCGCTCTTCTTCGCCGCCCTCGTCGCCGTGCAGGTGCCCGCGCTCCTGCGCCTGCCCTTCGCGATGTCGTTCTGGGCGCTGTCCTTCCCGCTTGCGGCGCTGACGACGGCGCTGTTCCGCCATGCCGCCCTCAGCGGCGTCGAGCCCTACCGGCTCGTGGCGCTCGGCCTTCTCGGGCTGCTCGCCTTCACCATTCTCGCGCTGGGGCTCCGGACGATCCGGGCGGCCCGGGCGGGGGAGATCTGCGTCCCCGAATGACGCTACAACCGAAAGGAAATTCCGTGAAAAAGCTTCTTCTCTCCAGCCTTCTCGTCGCGGCCTCGGCCGTCGCCGCCGTCGCGCAGGAGCCTTCGAGGGTCGTGACCGTCGTCACCTCGCCCGATCCGCAGACGCAGCTGATGTCGATGGTCCTGACCCTGCAGGCCGCGCAGCAGGGGGCCGAGGCGCATATCCTGCTCTGCGGCCCGGCGGGCGACCTCGCCCTGCGTGATGCGCCCGAGAGTGCGACGGCGGGCCAGCCGCCGCGCGACATGAGCCCCCAGGGCCTGATGCAGATGATCCGTGAAAACACCGGCGCCACGGTCGAGGTCTGCGCCATCTACCTGCCCGGCCGCGGCGAGGATGCCTCGGTCCTGCTCGAGGGTGTGGGCGTCGCCGATCCCGCCGAGATGGCCGCGCGTCTGATGGCGCCCGAGGCCCGCGTCCTCAGCTTCTGAGCCGTGCGGCTTCGTGGCCCGCGCCAACTGGTGCGGGCCGCGACACCGCCGTTCAGGCGGCATCCTCGCGTCCCGCGCCCACGCGGGCCCGGTGCGGGCCGTAGAGGCAGGCGAGTCCCAGGATCACCCCCGAGACCGCGGCGATCATGCCCGCGGCGCTGACCGCGTGCTGCGCGCCGAACCACAGCGGTCCGTAGCCCGCGAAGACATAGCCCAACACAGCCGAAAGCGTCGCGAAGGCGACCGACCACCAGACCTGGCGGTCCAGCCGGTTGGTCATCAGCCGCGCGGCGGCGGGCGGGCAGATGAACATCGCGATCACGATGATCGAGCCCACCGCGTCGAAGGCCGCCACGGCGGCGATGGCGGCAGTGATGACCAGGCCGAAGCCCACGGACGCGGCGGGAATGCCGAGCGCCTGTGCGAAGCCCTCGTCGAAGGTCGCGATCTTGAGCCAGCGCCACGAGATCAAGGTCAGCGCCGCGACAAGGGCGCAGACAATGGCCATCCGCAAAAGTTCCGGCGGAAGCGCGGCGAGCGCCGCGGGATCGAGCAGCGAGTGCCACCCCTCGGCCCGGAACCAGATGAGCGATTCCAGATTGCCCATCAGCGCGTGCTCCACGTCGAGATGCACCGAGGATGTGTCGCTTTGTTCCAGGATCAGCACGCCGGCGGCGAACATCGTCGTGAAGACGACGCCCATGGCCGCGCCGGGCTCGATATTGCCCAGCCGGCGCACCGCCTCGATCAGGATCACCGCCAGCATGGCCGCGCCGGCCGCCCCGACCAGCATCGGGATCGCGGCGACCGTCCCGGTCACGAGGAAGGCCACGACGATGCCGGGCAGGACCACGTGGCTGATCGCGTCGCCGATCAGCGCCTGGCGGCGCAGGATCAGGAAATTTCCCGGCAGCGCGCAGGCGATGGCCGCGAAGGTCCCGATCAGGATCGGGGTGAGCGAGAACTGCACGAAGTCGGACCCCATCGCGATCTCCTCAGACGGATGCCGGCGGGCCGAGGCGCCGGTCGAACTCGGCGATCTCGTCGGCGGTGAAGACCTCCTCGATGGGGGTCAGCCCGTCATAGCGGCCCGTCAGGCCCGCATCCTGGTGGATCTGGCGCGCCACGTCCCAGCGCCGTTCGTCGCGCGCGACCTTTGCGGCCTGCGCGCGGCCCGTTTCGGTGGCCACGCCGTCCGGGCGGGCCAGCCCCTCGCGCGTCAGAAGGCGCAGCGTGTAGGGCTCGCGGATCGGGTGCTGCGCGGCCAGCGCGAGCAGGCCCTGACGGCGGTGGACCCGCGCCTGGAAGCCTCGGTGGCGCAGGAGGGCCGCCAGCACCCCGCGCCCCGGCGCCAGCAGCAGCGAGGCGACGAAGATCGCGGCGGCGACCAGCACGATGATCGGGCCCGTCGGCAGCGCCGGGGCCGAGGCCGAGATGGCCGCGCCCAGATAGCCCGCGGCGGCGCCGAGCCCGCCCGCGATCCAGACGACGCGGTGCGCGCGCTCGCTCCAGAAACGGGCGGTGACGGCGGGGATGATCAGCATGGCCACGATCAGGATCAGGCCCACCAGCTTCAGCCCGATCACCGTCACGGCCATGACGAGCCCCATCATCGCCAGGTCGATGCGCCGCACGTCGTAGCCAAGCGCCGCGGCATAGTCGCTGTCGAAGGCCACCAGCGTCATCGGCCGGCGCAGGAGCCATGTGGCGAGGATGGCAAGCGACCCGCCCACGGCAATGATCACCGCATCCTCGAAAAGCATGCCGGCGGTCGAGCCCAGGAGGAACCCCTCGAGCCCCGCCTGCCGCCCCGAGCTCATGCTCTGCACGACCGTCAGAAGCACGATGCCAAGCCCGAAGAAGACGCCCAGGACCGCGCCGATGGCCGCGTCCTCGGCCAGCCGCGTGCGGCGCGTGATCCACTCGATCAAGAGAAGCCCCAGCCACGCGGTCAGCGCCGAGCCCGCCAGAAGGCCCGGAAGGCTGCGCCCGTCGCCGCCGAGCGCGACCATGACGATGAAGGCCAGGCCCACCCCGGGCAGGGTGGCATGGGCCACCGCGTCGGAGACGAGCGCGCGCTTGCGCAGGAAGAGGAACGTGCCCGAGGAGCCGGCCGCGAAGCCCAGTAGTGCCGCGCCGATCGCCACCAGCGCGGCGTTGTAGCCCGCCTGCAGGACCAGCGCCTCGAGCAGCGGCGACATCACGACCCCTCGGCCAGCACCAGTTCGTCGAGATGGGTCGCGGCAAGGCGACCGCCATAGGCCGCCTGCAGGGTCTGCGGCGTGAAGGCGGTCCCGACCGGCCCCTCGGCGATCCGGCGCACGTTGATCAGGAACACGTGGTCGAAATACTCGCGCACGGTCGACAGGTCGTGATGCACGGCGACCACGGCCTTGCCCTCGGCCTTCAGAAGCTTCAGCACGTCGATGATCGCGCGCTCGGTTGCGGCGTCGACCCCGGCGAAGGGCTCGTCCAGCAGGTAAAGCTCCGCATCCTGCGCCAGCGCGCGGGCGAGGAAGACGCGTTGCTGCTGCCCGCCCGAAAGCTGCCCGATCTGGCGATGGGCGAAATCGGCCATGCCCACGCGGTCGAGACAGGCCTCGGCGCGCGCCGCGATCCGGCCGGTGATGCGCCCCAGAAGCCCGACCTCGCGGTAAAGACCCATCTGCACCACGTCGATCACGGTGGTCGGGAAATCCCAGTCGACGCTCGCGCGCTGCGGCACGTAGGCGATGCGCGCGCGCGCCGCCTCGATGGGCTGGCCGTGGACGAAGACCTCGCCCGAGAGGCGCGGGATCACCCCCAGCGCGGCCTTCAGCAGCGTCGACTTGCCCGCGCCGTTCGGGCCGACGATGGCCGACATGGCGCCCGCCGGGAAGGTGGCGTCGACCGAGAAGACGGCCGGCTTCTCGCCGTAGGAGACGGTCAGACCGCGCACGGCCAGCGCCGCGTCCGCGGGGGCGACGGACGGCGATCTTGCCCGTCCGTCCTCGGCGACCACGGTCGGCTGCGGGGGATCTGTCGGTCGCGGGCCCATCAGTTGAGCATCGCCTGCATACCGCCCTCGGGCGCCTCGCCGCCCAGCGCGCGGGCGATGGTCGTGGCGTTGTGGTCGATCATGCCGATATAGGTGCCCTCGTAGGTGCCGGGCTCGCCCATCGCGTCCGAAAACAGCTCGCCTCCGACGATGACCTCGTGGCCGCGCGCCGCCGCACCCTCGATCAGGGCGCGGATGTTGCGGTCGGCGACGGTCGTCTCGACGAAGACGGCGCCGATCTCCCGCTCCACCAGCAGGTCGACAAGCTCGCCGATGCGCTGCAGGCCCGCCTCGCTCTCGGTCGACAGGCCCTGGATGCCCAGCACCTCGTAGCCGTAGGCATTGCCGAAATAGTTGAACGCATCGTGCGACGACAGGACCACGCGGCTTTCCACCGGTACGGTCGTCAGGACCTCGGTCGTGTAGCGCGCCAGGTCGCGAAGCTGCGCGAGGTAGGCGTCGGCATTGGCGGTGAAGACCTCCGCACCCCCCGGATGCAGGTCGATCATCGCGTCGCGGGTGGCGATCACGGCCTGCGCCCAGAGGTTCGGGTTCATCCAGATATGCGGATCGAACCGGCCCTCATATTCCTCCGAGCCGATCAGCAGGTTCTCGGGAAGCGCCTCGGCCACGGCGACGACGGGCTTCTGCGCGCCGAGTTGCAGCAGGAAATCCTCCATCTGCGCCTCGAGGTACCAGCCGTTCCACAGCACCAGATCGGCGTTGTTCATCGCGACGATGTCGGTCCGCGTCTGGCGGAAGGAATGCGGGTCGACGCCCGGCCCCATGATCGCCCGGACCTCCACCAGATCGCCGCCCACCTGCGCGGCCGCATCCGCGATCATGCCGGTGGTGGCGACGACGGACAGCCGCTCCTGCGCGGCGGCCCAGCCGGCGGGCAGAGCCATGGCCGCGGCGGCGACAGCGGCCAGAAAGGTGCGTTTGGTCGTGGTCATGTTCCGGTTGTCCATATCCCTGTTGCGCTCGATCCGGGCCCCATCGGGCGCCGCTTCATGCAGGAGAGATATTGCGAAGCAGTCGCAAAGTCAACGTTCTTGCGACGCATTCGCAAAAACTGGC
>CAZGHJ010000030.1:0-9853 GCA_964525355.1 uncultured Roseicyclus sp. | reverse complement strand
GGCGTGACGATCAGATCCTCGGGAAGCTTGTCGTGGAAGGAAAATCCGAGATGCGCATCCCAATGGGAAAACGAGAACAGGTAGCCCGTATCTGGGTCATAGGGCATCAGTGAACCGGCGTAATCGTCAACCTGTTCGACGGATGCGCCACCGCTGCCGGACTCCGACCAGGAGACACTGAAGTTCGACGACATCCCTATCGAGTCCACTGCGGCGGATAGGGAAACGACGCTGCCATCATCTTCGTGATTTGGGCCGACACTCATTTCGCTCACATAGAACCCATCATATGAACGAAGATCGACATAGGCCCCACAATTGCCGCACCCTTCGACCGAAAAGCTGACGCGCGTGATCTTGTCTTCCGCGAGCGTGCCGTTCTCTGATTCGATGATCAGACGCCCAGTCCGGTAATCGCCCAGGTCGAAACCGCCCGTGTACCAGCCGATCCCGTAGCGATCGACAAGCGTCGCGGCAGAAATCTCCTCTCCGGTCACATGATCGAAGATGTTGCCGTAGTGAGGGTATGCATGAAAACTGTCGAACCGAACGTGAAATTGCTCTTCGAAAGCGACCATGCTGGCCTGTGACGCAATTGGCATCGAAAGGCCGAGGCAAATGAGGACGGCAGAAATTCGCATCTCACACTCCACAACTCGTACGTATAATTAACCTTTTGTTAATCATTTCAGGGATTCGCTCAAGTATTCAAAATACTTGCAGTTCCAACCTTTTCAGGCGCGCCCGGACAAAAGGCGGCGCGCTCTGGCGTTGAACCGTGGGCTCCAGGGAACCGCCCCGTCTCCCGAAGGGCTCTGGCCGTGGGGGCGGCCGGTGCCGTTGCGGGATGTGTTGATGCGGCGCGATCCGGGCGTGGCGCATCCCGGATCTCCGGAGGCGCGCGGTCGCGCTCGGCGCAACACCGGGCCGGCCCTGTCCCGGCCCGCCCGGTGTGCACCGCAGGGGCGGGCGTCCGCCTGTCGGGACGGTGCCGGCGAGGTCTTGGACGCCACGCCCGTTTGGGAAAAAATCGCGCCCGCCTCCGCCGGCGCGTCGGCCCGTCAGAGCACCACGTTCTGCGCGGGGCCGTAGGGGAAACCGGTGATGTTTTCGGCCCCGTCCTCGGTGATCACCAGGATGTCGTGTTCCCGGTAGCCGCCGGCGCCGGGCCGGCCCTCGGGGATGGTCAGCATGGGCTCCATCGAGACCACCATGCCCGGCTCCAGCACCGTGTCGATGTCCTCGCGCAGTTCCAGCCCGGCCTCGCGCCCGTAGTAATGGGACAGGATGCCGAAGGAATGGCCGTAGCCGAAGGTGCGGTAGTGCAGCAGGTCGCGCTCGGCCAGGAAGGCGTTGAGCGCCTCGGTGATCTCGGCGCAGCGGGCGCCGGGCCGCAGGAGGCTCATGCCGTATTCATGCGTGGCGACATTGGCCTCCCAGATCGCGAGGCTGGCCGCGTCCACCTCGCCCAAAAAAAGCGTGCGCTCGAGCGCGGTGTAGTAGCCCGAGATCATCGGGAAGGTGTTGAGGCTGAGGATATCGCCGCGCCGCAGGACGCGGCCCGTGACCGGGTTGTGCGCCCCGTCGGTGTTGATCCCGGACTGGAACCAGACCCAGGTGTCGCGATATTCGGCCTGCGGGAAACGGCGCGCGATTTCCAGCTCCATCGCATCGCGCCCCGCCATCGCCACGTCGATCTCGCGCGCGCCCTCGCGGATCGCGTCGCGGATGGCGTAGCCGCCCAGATCCGCGACCTCGGCGCCGGCGCGGATCAGCGCGATCTCGGCCGGCGACTTGTGCATCCGGCGGCGCATCGTGGCCGGCGCGATGTCGACGCTGCGCGCGGGCGCGAGGAAGGCGTCGAGCGTCTCCTTCTGGTGAAGCGTCAGGTGGTCGGCCTCGACGCCGATGACGCGCCCGGTCCCGGTGACGGAGCGCACCGCGCGCCAGTAATTGTCCCGGCTCCAGTCGGTATAGGTGATCGCGTCGCCATGGCTGCGCCGCCAGGGCTGCGCCGCGTCGATGCCCGCGCCGATCACGACGCTGTCGGCAGCGGTCACCACAAGGCCGTAGGGCCGGCCGAAGGCGCAGTAGAGAAAGCCCGAGTGATAGGCGACGTTGTGCATCGAGGTGAAGATGCAGGCGTCGATCCCCTGCGCCGCCATGTCCTGGCGCAGGCGGTCGAGGCGCGCGTCGTATTCCTCGGGCGCGAAGGGCAGGGCGCGCTCGCCCTGGTGGAAACGGTAGAAGTCGGGACGGTCCATGACGGGTCTCCTGGATAACGCCGGCCGCGCCATGCGCGGCGGGCATGGATCGGGGTTCCCGGCGTTCAGGAGGGTGTGGCAGGTCGCGCTACGGGCGCGATGCCGGCGACGCCATCGCCGGGCCTGCTGAGCAGGGAAGGACCAAATCCGGCGGCGAAAATCAAGGGGCCATGAGCCGATCACCCAGCCGGCCCAGCATCTCGGCGCAGCGCGCAAGCTCCGAGCGCGCGATGAATTCGTCGGCCGTGTGGGCCTGCGCGATGTCGCCGGGCCCGCAGACCACCACATCGGCGCCGAGGCCCTGGAACAGCCCCGCCTCGGTGCCGAAGGGCACGAGGCCCGAGGCATTCCGCCCGGTCAGCGCGAAGATCAGCTCGCGCGCGGCGTTGTCCGGCCGGGGCTGCAGGCCCGCCACCTCGCCGACCACGTCGCGCGCGATGGCCGCCTCGGGCGCCGTGGCCCGCATCCGCGGCAGAAGCTCCTCGGCGACGAAGCGGTCCATCTCCGCCAGCACGAACTCCGCGTCCTCGGGCTGGACGGGGCGCATTTCCCAGTCGATCTCGGCATGGTCCGCGATCACGTTATGGGCCATGCCGCCCGCGATGCGCCCGATGTTGAGCGTGGTGCCCGGCGGATCGTGCGGCGAGGCCGCGGGCGCCCGGGCCGCGAGCGCCTCGCGCAGGCCCAGAAGATGCGCGGCATAGAGCGCGGCGTATTCCGCCGCGTTCACCCCGCGCTCCGGGTCCGAGCCGTGCCCCGCAAGCCCGGTGATCCGGATGGAGTATTCGTGGCAGCCCTTGTGGCCCTCAATCACCTGCATGCCGGTGGGCTCGCCCACGATGACGATCTCGGGCACCGGCCCGGCCGCGCGCATCTCGGGGATCAGCGCCCGCGCGCCGAGGCAACCCACCTCCTCGTCATGGGTGAAGGCGAAATGGAGCGGGCGCCCGAGCCGCCGCTCCCCCAGGCTCTCGGCGAAGTCCACGCAGGCGGCGATGAACCCTTTCATGTCGCAGGTGCCCCGCCCGAAGAGCAGATCGTCGCATTCGCTCAGAACGAAAGGGTCGCGCGTCCAGTCCTGCCCCTCGACCGGCACCACGTCCATGTGGCCGGACAACAGGACGCCACCGGGCCTGTCGGGGCCGAAACTGGCCACGAGGTTCAGCTTGCCGGTCCCGGCCGCGCCGGTCAGCCGCACGCGCCCGCCCGCACCCTCCAGCCGGTCGGCGAGCCAGGCGGCCATCTCCGCCGTCGGCTCGGACGAGATCGTGGGAAAGGCCACCAGGTGCGCCAGCGTCGCCTCGATCGCCGCCAGTCGGGATGTCACGGCTTCACGACGAGTTCGCGGGGCCGGTTGCAGAAACATTCGGCCGGCCCGTCCTCGGTGATCAGGATGCTTTCGGTGATCTCGAGGCCCCAGTCCTCCATCCAGAGCCCCGGCATGAAATGGAAGGTCATGCCCGCCTGCAGCACGGTCTCGTCGGCCTCGCGGAAGGAGGCGGTGCGCTCGCCCCAGTCGGGCGGGTAGCTCAGCCCGATGGAATAGCCGCAGCGCGCGCCGCGCTCGATGCCCTCGCGCTCCAGAGGCGCGGCCAGCGCGCGCGCCACGTCGCCGGCGAGATTGCCGGCCCGCGCGGCCTGAAGCCCGGCCTCCAGCCCCTCGACCAGCGCCGCCTCGGCCCGGCGCATGAAGGCGGGC
Source organism: uncultured Roseicyclus sp. (assembly GCA_964525355.1). Taxonomy (GTDB): domain Bacteria; phylum Pseudomonadota; class Alphaproteobacteria; order Rhodobacterales; family Rhodobacteraceae; genus Roseibacterium. Next base: position 5,890 of record CAZGHJ010000030.1, on the reverse strand, counting down.
GGCTCGCCCAGGAAGACGCTGCGGCAGAAGGGCACGTGGTAGCGCCGCACGCAGCCGGCCAGTTCGAAGAACGTCGCCTCGCCCTTGCAGAAGGGCACGCCGTCCCAGGTCAGATGCGGCGCGGCGGCGGCGGGGCCGCTGGGCAGAAGCGGCACGATCGCGGGATAGTCGCCCCAATCCTCGCCCGCGCCGCGGATCAGGTCGCCGTAGATCTCGGCCACCAGGTCGTTCTTGCGCAGCCCCGGCTCGATGCGCGCGATGACGCCGTCGATCACCGCCTCCGAGACCCGCGCCGCGCGCCGCATCAGCGCGATTTCCTCCTCCGACTTCACGATCCGCTGCCAGTTCACCAGCCCCGTGGCGTCGACCAGCGTCGCCTGGGGCAGGGCGGCCTGAAGCGTGAGATAGGCCTTCGCGGAAAAGTAGTAGTTGTCCAGCTCCAGCCCGATCCACGCCGCGCCGAACCCGAGATCCGAGATCACCGCGGCCAGGTCCTCCATCGGGTGCTGATCGGGGTTCTGCACATAGGTGTCGACGTAGAAACGGATCCGGTCGTCCTCCATCCAGACGGTCCGTTTCGCCCCGTTGGCGTCCTGCCGGCGGCCCCACCAGATGGGCTCGCCCTCGTGCGGGATGAGCACGCCCTGATGCACGTAGAAGGACCAGCCCTCATACCCCGTGAGCCACGCCATGTTCGAGGGATCCTCGACGAACAGCAGGTCGATCCCGGTCTGGGCCATCGCGGCGCGGGTCGCGGCCAGGCGTCGATCGTATTCGGACCGGGTGAAGGCGGGAGAGGAATGTGCCATGGCGGTCCCTTCATGCTCGGGCCGAGTATGATCGGTCGGACACCGGAAACGGCGCCATGTGCGACCCTATCGGGCAGTTCTGCGACGCGGCGAGGCGCGACGAGACGAAACCCGCGCGCGGGGGGGGCTTGCGGCGGGCCGGCCTTCGCGGGACGTTCGCGCCCGGACCCTGCGGCCCGTCGGCCCCCGCATGGCCCGGCCCCGACCGCCGACGAAACCGACACGCAAGGAGGCCCGATGTCCCGACCGCCAGAAGATGCCGAGGCCCGGCGCGCCATGGCCCCGGTCGTCTGCTACCCGACCGACGCGCTGCCGCAGCCCGATCTGCCGCGCTACCTTTCCGCGCTCGACGCCGCTTCCGTGACCGCGACCCATGTGGCGCCGCCGCGCGACGCCGTCGCCTTCGAGGTGCCGGCGGGCGCCTTCTTCCGCATTACCAGCGTCGAGGGGCCGCAGGTGGGCGACCTGAACCTGTGGAACGCCCGCGATCTGTCCGAGCGGTTCTACTCGGGCAAGACCCGCGCCCTGCATGGCAGCCATGTGAGCACGGGCGACCGGCTCTGGTCGTCCTTCCCCGCGCTCCGGCCCATGGCGACGATCGTGGAGGACAGCCTGTCCTGGTACGGCATGGACCCCCATGGCGGCGCGGTGCATGACGTGATCGGCACCCGCTGCGACCCCTATACCGGCAACCTGCTGTCGGGCACGCAGTACCACCACTGCTGCCATTCCAACCTGACCCGCGCGCTGGCCGATACCACGGGTCTCGACCTGCACGCGGCCGAGGCGCATGTCCACGACGTGCTCAACGTCTTCATGTGCACCGGCTTCCTGCGCGACACCGGGCAGTATTTCATGAAGGCGAGCCCCGTCCGGCCGGGCGACCGGATCACGTTCTTCGCCGAGATCGATCTTCTGGGCGCCCTGTCGGCCTGTCCCGGGGGCGATTGCGGCGCGGAGCATTCCAGCGATGTCGCGGCGTGCTTCCCGCTGCGTGTCGAGGTGCTCGCGCCGCCGCCGGGCGCGCTCGGGGACTGGGCGCCGCCGGGGCTGAACCGATACGATCGGAGCCATGGCCGATGAGGGCGGATGGGCGCGCGATCGGCCCCCGCGCATCGGCGCGCCCGGTCGTCACGACGCCGTCGCCGAGGTCCAAAAGCGACCGCCTAAAAAACAGGCATTATGATAAGAACATGCTATGAAACGATTTATTGCGTTTGTATCCCCGGGCGATGCTTGCTTTACTGTCGCAAAGCCGCAGGTGACGTCGGCGTAACGACAGGGGTAAGAGGTTTGGGGATCGACACGACCGATGCGTTCGTGGCGTTTGATCGCGTCCAGAAGAGCTATGACGGCGAAACCCTGGTGGTGAAGGATCTGAACCTTCACATCGGCAAGGGTGAGTTCCTGACGATGCTGGGGCCGTCGGGTTCGGGCAAGACGACCTGCCTGATGATGCTGGCCGGGTTCGAGACGGCGACCCATGGCGACATCACGCTCGACGGGCGGCCGATCAACAACATTCCGCCGCACAAGCGCGGCATCGGGATGGTGTTCCAGAACTACGCGCTGTTCCCGCACATGACGGTGGCCGAGAACCTGGCCTTTCCGCTCGAGGTGCGCGGCATGGGCAAGTCCGACCGCGAGGAGAAGATCAACCGCGCGCTCGGCATGGTTCAGATGAACGATTTCGCCGGGCGCCGTCCGGCGCAGCTTTCGGGCGGCCAGCAGCAGCGTATCGCGCTGGCCCGCGCGCTCGTGTTCGAGCCGGAACTGGTCCTGATGGACGAGCCGCTGGGCGCGCTGGACAAGCAGCTGCGCGAAACGCTGCAATTCGAGATCACCAATCTCGCCCACCAGCTCGGCATCACCGTGGTCTACGTGACCCACGACCAGACCGAGGCGCTGACCATGTCGGACCGTGTGGCGGTTTTCGACGATGGCCGCATCCAGCAGCTCGACGCGCCCGACACGCTCTACGAACAGCCGCAGAACAGCTTCGTCGCCCAGTTCATCGGCGAGAACAACACGCTCACGGGGCGCGTCAGCAAGATCCAGGGCGACACCTGCGAGGTGACGCTGGACGACGGCGAAGTGATCGACGCCGTGCCCGTCAACGTCTCGGAGGTGGGCGAGCGCACGCAGGTCTCGATCCGGCCCGAGCGGGTCGAATACAACCGCGAGCGCCTCTCGGACGGTGCGCATACGATCCATGCCGAAGTGCTGGAATTCATCTACATGGGCGATATCTACCGCACACGGCTGCGGGTCGCGGGGCGGGATGACTTCATCATGAAGACGCGCAACGCCCCCGATCAGCGCCGGCTGAAGCCGGGCGAGAAGATCGAGATCGGCTGGCGGCCACAGGATTGCCGGGCGCTCGACGCCTGACAAGGTTCGGCGCGGCGGCACGCCACGACCGCGGGCATGCCGCGCCAGACAACCCGCTGCAATAACGCGGGATCGAACGATCCGAATTCAACAAGGAGAGACGAAAATGCGACTCAAGAGCTTGATGCTTCTGACGACGGGTGCCGCGCTGGCCGCACCCGGCGCGATGGCACAGGACATGGTCGACAGCATGACCATCGTCAGCTGGGGCGGCGCCTACCAGAACAGCCAGGTGCAGGCCTATTCCAACCCCTACCAGGAGATGAACCCCGACGTTCAGGTCGTCTGGGACGAAAGCTCCCCCGAGGCCGTGGCCCGCATGCGCGCCATGTTCGAGGCGGGCAACGTGACCTGGGACCTGGTCGACGTGGTGGCCGCCGATGCCATCCGCCTGTGCGACGAGGGCCTGGCGATGGAGGTCGACCATGACGAGATCCTGGCGCCCGCGCCGGACGGAACGCCCGCGACCGAGGATTTCGGCGATCTGATCGTGTCGGACTGCTTCATTCCGCAGATCGTCTATTCCACCACCAACGGCTACCGTACCGATGTCGCCGAATGGGAAGGCCGCACGCCCGACAGCGTCTGCGCGATCTTCGACACGGAGAACTTCCCCGGCACGCGCACGCTCGAGCGCCGTCCGATCAACAATCTCGAATGGGCGCTTCTGTGCGACGGTGTCGCGATGGAAGACATCTACGACGTGCTCGAGACCGAGGAAGGGATCGATCGGGCCTTCGCCATGCTCGACACGATCAAGGACGACACGCTGTGGTGGAGCTCGGCCGCCGAGGCGATCCAGTTCCTCGCCGATGGCGAAGCGGTGATCGGCTCGTCGTTCAACGGCCGCCTGTTCTCGGCCATCGTGGAGCAGGACCAGCCGATCGAGATGCTGTGGGACGCACAGGTCTTCGACCTTGACGGCTGGGTCATCCCCGAGGACCTGCCCGAGGAGCGCCTGAACCGCGTGCTCGACTTCGTCTACTTCGCCACGGACACGCAGCGTCTGGCGGACCAGGCGGCCTACATCTCCTACGGCCCGGCCCGCGATTCCTCGGCGCCGCTGGTCAGCACGCATGCCGAACTCGGCGTGGAGATGGCGCCGCACATGCCGACCAATCCGGCCAATTCCGAGCGGGTCATCGTGTTCAACTACCTGTGGTGGGCCGATTACCGCGACGATCTGGACGCACGCTTCCAGGCCTGGCTGGCGCAGTGATCCAGACCAACGGGACGGTAGCGGCGGGACAAATCCCGCCCTACTCCCACCGCGTAGGGCGGGACTTGTCCCGCCTTGCGCCCGGCAGCCTCTCTCCGGCCTTCCGGGCCGGTGCCGATCCGGCGGCCGCCGTCCTTCCGGCCCCGCGCGACGCGGGCCCCTTCACCTTCGAGGAGTGACGCATGACCGACGCCACCGCAGGCAATGTCAGCCAGGACGCAGCCAGGTCGCGCCGCGAGGATGCCGAGGCCACGGGGCCCATGCTCGCCGCCGACGGGCGCCCTCTGAAGGTCAGCCTCAATCGCGCGCTGAGGCGTCAGAAGCTGCGCGCGCTCGCGCTCATCGCGCCGCTCCTGCTGTTCATCCTGCTCACCTTCGTGGCGCCGATCCTCGACATGCTGTTCCGCTCGGTCGAGAACCAGATCGTCTCCGAGACGCTGCCGCGCACGGTCGTTGCGCTGGAAGACTGGGATGCCGAGGATATTCCCGGCGAAGACACCTTCGCCATGCTCGCCTATGATTTCATGGAGGCCGCCGAGCGGCGCATCCACACGCGCCTGGGCAGCCGGCTGAACTACGAGACCACGGGGGTTTCGTCCGCCTTCCGCCGCACCGGCCGCGGGATCGACGACGTGGGCGAGACCTATGCCGACCAGTTCATCGCCCTCAACCCGGCCTGGGAGGATCCCGCCGCCTGGGTCGCGCTCATGGCCGCGCCCGACTGGATCGACGCGCAGGCCGCCTGGGCCGCCTCGGGTGACGAGGACGCACCCGAGCCCGCCTTCCGCCTTGCCTCCGGCATTTCGACGCTCCTGCCCGAGACGGCGGATGCCTACCGCTCGTTTGCGCGCACGATCCAGTCCGAGGACGAGGACAGCCCGCTCGAGGAGGAGCCGTGGAACACCGTCTACCTCGCGCTCTACCGCGACCTTGCCGCCGGTGCGGACGTCTCGTCCTATTCCGGCCCCCGCGCGGCAATGCTGACCACGGCCGCCGCCGAGGCCCCGGCCTTCGAGACGGTCGATCTGCGCGCCGTCTTCGCCGACATGGACGACGCCTGGGCCGAGATGTCGCTCTGGTCCACGATCGAGGCCTTTTCCGACCCCTACACGGCCGGCTATTTCCTGACCGCCGTCGACCTGCAGCTGACGCCCGACGGCATCGAGGCGCAGCCCGAGGAGCAACGCATCTACCTGCTTCTCTTCGAGCGCACGATGTTCATGTCGATCGTCATCACGGTCAGCTGCGTGCTGCTGGGCTACCCGATCGCCTACCTGTTGTCGAACCTGCCCATGCGGACGTCGAACCTGCTGCTGATCCTGGTGCTCCTGCCGTTCTGGACCTCGCTCCTGGTGCGCACGAGTGCCTGGAAGGTGCTTCTGCAACAGCAGGGCGTGATCAACGATCTGCTCGTCTGGGCGGGCTTCGTGGCCGATGACGCGCGGCTTGCGCTGATCAACAACCAGACGGG
>CAZGHJ010000029.1:533-19281 GCA_964525355.1 uncultured Roseicyclus sp. | reverse complement strand
GTCAGGCCGGCAGGTCGCCCGTGGCTTCGCGGTAGTGGACGCGGCAGAGCGAGATGTAGCGGTCGTTGCCGCCCACCTCGATCTGGGCGCCTTCGGTGAGCGCGCGGCCCGTCTCGTCCACGCGGATGACCATGGTGGCCTTCTTGCCGCAATGGCAGATCGTGCGCACCTCGCGCATCTCGTCGGCGAGCGCGAGAAGGGCCGCGGAGCCCGGGAAAAGCTCGCCCCGGAAATCGACGCGGAGTCCGTAGGCCATGACCGGAACGCCCAGGTCGTCCACGGCGCGCGCCAGTTGCCAGACCTGATCGCGGGTCATCCATTGCGCCTCGTCCACCATCACGCAGGCACAGGGGCCCTGGGCAAGACGTGTCTCGATCTTGGCGAAGAGGTCGTCGGTCTGGTCGTAGGTATCGGCCTCGGCCGCGATACCGATGCGGCTGGCGATACGGCTTTGGCCGGCGCGGTCGTCGAAATTCGCGGTCAGGAGGTAGGTCTGCATGCCACGCTCGTTGTAATTGTAGGAGGCTTGCAGCAGCAGGGTCGATTTGCCCGCGTTCATCGTGGAGTAGTGGAAGTAGAGCTTGGCCATGGGCGCGCTTCTGCCGCAGGGGTCGGCCGGGCTCAAGCCCGTTCGACGAGGACCGATCCCACGGAATAGCCCGCGCCGAAGGAGCAGATGAGGCCGAGATCGCCGGGGGCGAGGTCGTCCGAGTGCTTCGAAAACGCGATGATCGAGCCGGCCGAGGAGGTGTTGGCGTAATCCTGCAGGATGTTGGGCTGCTCGCCGGGGGCGGGCTCGCGGCCCAGCACCTTGCGGCCGATATGGTCGTTCATCGTCTTGTTGGCCTGGTGCAGCCAGAGGCGCCTGAGGTCCGTCGCGGCGATGCCGTCCTCGGCCATGTGCGCGGCGATGTGGTCCGAGACCAGCGGCAGCACCTCCTTGAAGACCTTGCGGCCGTTCTGCATGAACTGCATGTCGCGGCGGTCTGCCATGTGGCCCTTGCGCGTGCGACGCAGGAAACCGTCGTTGTTGCGGATGTTGTTCGAGAACCGCGTCGCGCAGCGGGTGGAGCGGATGCGGAAATGTGCGCCCGCCGCGAGGTCGGCGCGCTCGATCAGGACGGCGGTCGCCACATCGCCGAAGATGAAGTGGCAGTCGCGATCGCGCCATTCCAGATGCGCCGAACAGATCTCGGGGCTGACCACAAGCGCGCGTGTGGCGCTGCCCGCGCGGATCATGTCGGCGGCGGCCTGGATGCCGAAGGTGGCCGAGGAACAGGCCACGTTCATGTCGAAGGCAAAGCCGCCCGCGCCCAGAAGCGCCTGGATTTCCACGGCGATCGCGGGATAGGCGCGTTCGTGGTTGGAGGCCGCGCAGAGGATCAGATCGATATCCGCAGCGTCGACCCTCGCCATGCCGAGCGCGTCGCGGCAGGCCGAAAGCGCCATCTCGGCCATCTGGCCCGGCTCGTCGTCGGTGCGTTCGCGCAGCCAGGGATGCATGACATCGGGATCGAGGATGCCGGACTTGTCCAGCACGTGCCGCCGCTCGATGCCCGAGGCCGCGACGATGAACTCGGAGGAGGAGGGCGCCATGGCCTCCGTCTCGCCCGCGGCGATGGCCTCGGCGTGATCGGTGTTCCAGCGCTCGGCATAGGCGTTGAAGGCCGCGACAAGCTCGTCATTGGTGATGGTCTGGGGCGGCGTGAAGACGCCGTGGCCGGTGATGGCGGGCTGGTGCATGTCTCTCTCCCGGTCGCGGGGCCACTTGGGCCCGAAACCGCCGGGCCGTCAAGGGAAGGGGGCCCGGCGGGCGGGGCCATCGCGGCTGCTCCGGGCCGTTCAGGTCTTGCGCCCTGATCCAGACCGTTCGTGCAGAAGCCGGGCCCCGAGCGGCGCGACGCCGGTGACCCGGTCACCGGCCAGAGCGCGGGTCGCGCCAGTCTCGCGGCGTGTTCCTCTGGCTGGCGCTTCGGCGCACGCCGTGATCCCGAACCGACCAATGGCCGATGACCGTGGACCACGGCCGCGCCCGCGGCCTCGCGCGGTCGTGACGGCGCGGGCGCGGCGGCCTCGGTCCGCTGCCTTGACACGGGGGCGAAACTGACCACGGTGCCGGCACCGATCCAAACGACGGAGCCTGTCACCATGGCGTCTGAGCAGGACGAGGGTTCCCCTCCGGCCCCGCGTGCCTTTGCGGCCTACGAGTTCTTCATCGCCTGGCGCTACCTGCGCGCGCGCCGCGCCGAGGGCGGCGTTTCGATGATGACCTGGATCAGCTTTCTGGGCATCGCGCTGGCGGTGGCGGCGCTGATCGCGACGCTCGCGGTGCGCTCGGGCTTTCGCTACGAGTTCGTGGGCACGATCCTCGGCGCGAACGCCCATGTCAGCGTCTACGACCAGGCCGAGGTCGACGCCGCGGGCCGTCTGGACCGGAGCCTCGAGGATTACGAGACCGTGGCCGAGGCGGTGCGTGGCGTGCCGGGCGTGGTCCATGCCGCCGCCATCATTCGCGGTCAGGTGATGGCCAGTCACGAGGGCCGCAATGCGGGCGTGGAGGTGATCGGCATCACGCCCGAGGATCTGCGTGCGGTCCCGCTCGTGGCCGGGCCCGAGGTGGCGCAGGGCGATATCGGCCGGCTTGGGGAGGGGATCGCCATCGGTTCGGGCGTCGCGCGGGAACTGGGCGTGGGCGTGGGCGACCGGGTGCGGCTGATCTCGCCCGACGGCGCGCGCACGCCCTTCGGCACCACCCCGCGCGTCTCGGCCTACGAGGTCGTCTACATCTTCCAGGTCGGGCGCTGGGACATCGACCGGGTGCGCGTCTACATGCCGTTTGCCGAGGCGCAGAGCTATTTCAACCGCGACGGCGTGGCCGACGAGATCGAGGTCATGCTGGCCGACCCCGAGGAGGTGGACGCGATGGTCGTGCCGATCCTGACGGCTGCGGGCGGCGCGGTGTCGCTCTGGACCTGGCAGGACAGTTCCGGGGCCTTCCTCCAGGCCTTGCAGATGGAGGACAACATCATGTTCATCATCCTGTCGATCCTGGTGCTGATCGCGACGATGAACATCGTGTCGGGCCTGATCATGCTGGTGAAGAACAAGTCGCGCGACATCGGCATCCTGCGCACGATGGGCCTGAGCGAGGGGGCGGTGATGCGCGTCTTCTTCATCTGCGGCGCGGCGATCGGCCTGGCGGGCACGGCTGCCGGCGTGGCGCTGGGCTGTGCCTTCGCGATCTGGATCGATCCGATCTTCGATGTCGTGAACTGGATGGCGGGCGGCGGCGTCTGGGACCCCTCGGTGCGCTTCCTCTCCAGCTTGCCCGCGCGGCTCGAGGCCTGGGACGTGGTCTCGGCCATGGCGCTTTCGCTTGGCCTGTCCTTCCTGGTGACGATCTTCCCCGCGCGGCGGGCGGCGCGGATGAACCCGGTCGAGGCGCTGCGCTATGAGTAAGGCGCCGGCGCTCAGCATGCGCGGGATCGAGAAGGGCTACAATGCCGGGCGGCCCAACGAGGTGCGGGTGCTGCAGGGGGTCGACCTGACGATCCCTGCGGGCGAGGTCGTGGGCCTCGTCGCGCCGTCGGGCGCGGGCAAGTCGACGCTTCTGCACATTGCGGGGCTTCTGGACACGGCCGATGCCGGGGATCTGGTCATCGCCGGGTCCGACATGGGGCAGGCCTCGGAGGCCGAGCGCACCGCCACGCGGCGCGGGCGGCTGGGCTTCGTCTACCAGTTCCACCATCTGCTGCCCGAGTTCAGCGCCGCCGAGAACGTCATGCTGCCGCAACTGGCCCACGGCATCGACAGGGCCGGGGCCGTGGCGCGGGCGGCGGAACTTCTGGCGCGCGTGGGCCTCGAGGCGCGCGCGGATCATCGCCCGGCCGAACTGTCGGGCGGCGAGCAGCAGCGCGTCGCCTTCTGCCGGGCTCTGGCGAACGGTCCGGCGCTGCTTCTGGCGGACGAGCCGACCGGCAACCTCGACCCGGTCACGTCGGACCGCGTGTTCGACCTGCTGATGGGCCTTGTGCGCGACACCGGCATGGCGGCGCTGATCGCCACGCACAACCCGGGCCTGGCCGCGCGCATGGACAGGATCGTGCACCTCGATCGCGGCGTGCTGACCTGAGACGCGGGCGATGCGATTATTCGTACGAATAATCGTTTGGGTTGGCTGCAACCCGTGACCTGCATCCTTCGTTTCGACTGGGCTGCGCTGACCCGAGGCCCGGGCGGTGCGATTATTCGTACGAATAATCGCATGGGCGCGCGCTCCGCGATACGCGGCACCTCAGCCGGATGCGGTGCCGTGGGCTGTCAGATGCGCGCGGATGGCTGCAAGCGTCTCGGCACGGCGTGGCGGGCTTTCCATCAGCAACTCGTGCAGGCCGCCCTGCACCACGTGCAGCGTGCCGCCCGGCCAGTCGGCCATGCGGGCCTCGATCGCCGGAACCTCCACGATCCCCTCGCGGCTGCCCATGAGCGTCAGCGTCGGCACCTTCGGCGGCGGCATCGCGAGCAGCGCCCGCGTCTCCTCCAGCGCGGCCTTCACCCACAGGACCGACGGTCCGCCCAACGCAAGCTCCGGGTGCCGTTCGACCTGGGCCGACATGTAGTCGAACTGGTCGCGGTCCGTGGTCAGCGGGTTGTCGTCGAAGGCCATCGCCTCCCACGGGCCGGTCGTGGGCGCGAACCGGTCGCCGAGGCCCAGCGGCCCGGCAAGGCCCAGCGCGATCGACGCGATGGACTTCATGAAGGGCGTCATCTGGATGCCCCACATCGGCGCCGAAAACACCGCCGCGCGCACCGGCAGCCCGTCATGAAGCGCGCGCAGCCCGATCGCGCCGCCCATGGAATGCGCGATCAGGTAGAACGGCCCCGGCAGATCCAGCATCTCGACCGCCGCGCGGAACGCGGCCACGTCTTCGCGATACTCGTCGAAACTGACCACATGGCCCATGTCCCGGCGGTGCTGGGGCCGGTCGGCGAGCCCCTGGCCGCGCCAGTCGAACGCCACGAGCCCGTAGCCGTCGCCCGTCAGGTCCGCGGCCACCCGGCCGTATTTTTCCACGTACTCGGTCCGCCCCGGAAACAGGAGCACGGTGCCCCGACTGACGTCACCCCGTGCGGGCCACGCCCCGAGGCGCAGCCGCGTGCCGTCCGCGCTGTGCACCCACCAGGCCGCACCACCCCCTGGCCCCTCGGCGACATCGTCGAGGAACGGCGCGGGCGCGGGCTGGCAGGCCATCAACCGAGCGCCGAGCCGAGCTTCATCGCGGTGCCCATGTCCCCGTCGAGCTTCAGCCGGCCGGTCATGAAGGCGCTGGTCGGGTTCAGATCGCCCGAGAGGATGTCCTGGAACGTCTCCACGTCGGCGGTCATGGTCACGTCTGCCGCGTCGTCATCCGTCGCCGCGCGCACGCCGCCGCCATCGACGATGACCGCGCCCTCGCCCTCGATCACGAATTTCGCCGATCCGTCGAAGCCGCCGCCCATCTTCTCTGAGATGGCGCTGACCGCAGCGTCGATCACGTTGCTCATCGGGTATTCCTTCCGTCTTGCCCTGCCCGGGTGTCCGTTTCTCGGCGCAGGACGCCGCTTCGGGCCACCTGCGCGTTCACATCTGCGCGGAACGATATGGATTGGCCGCGCAGGAATGCTACACTCGACACCATGCCTGTTCGAACCGCCCTTCTCAATCTTGTCGTTGCGGCACTGCTCGGCCTGCTGCCGGTGGCCGCCGCGGCGCAGCCGTCCGCGGACGAGTTGCTCGACCGTCTGGCGCAGCCGGACCTGCGCAACTGGGACGTGATCGAGCAGCAGATCTACCAGGCCTGGTCGCGCTCGGGCTCCGATTCGGCCGATTACCTCCTGCGCCGGGGCCGCGCGGCGATGGATGCCGACGATCTCTCGGCCGCCTACGACCATTTCACGGCGCTGACCGATCACGCGCCGGATTTTGCCGAGGGCTGGAACGCGCGCGCCACGCTGCTGTTCCAGATCGGGTCGTATGGCGCGGCGATCGCGGACATCCAGCGCGTCCTCGCGCTCGAGCCGCGCCATTTCGCGGCGCTGACGGGCCTTGGCATCATGCTCGAGGAAATGGCCGAATGGGAGAGCGCGCTGGCGGCCTATCGCGAAGCGCAAGCTATACATCCGCACCGTGCCGACATAAATGAGGCGATAGACCGGATCGAGCAGCAGCTGGAGGGTCGCACGCTCTGACGCGGCGGGACGCCCTCCGGGAAGGATGAGCCCATGAGGGACTTCAGTCCCGGCCAGTCGACGGGCCGAATGACCGGCCAGAGCGGTCGCGTCGCAGCAATCCTCGGGCCGACGAACACCGGCAAGACCCATTACGCCATCGAACGGATGCTGGCGCACCGCACCGGCGTCATCGGCCTTCCGCTGCGCCTTCTGGCGCGGGAGGTCTACGACAAGATCGTCGCGATCCGCGGCCCGTCGGTCGTGGCGCTCGTCACCGGCGAGGAGCGGATCGTGCCCGCCCGCGCGCAGTACTGGGTCTGCACGGTCGAGGCGATGCCGCTCGGCAACGGCGCCGATTTCCTCGCCGTGGACGAGATCCAGCTCTGCGCCGATCCCGAGCGGGGCCATGTCTTCACCGACCGGTTGCTGCACGCGCGGGGGCTGCACGAGACGCTGTTCCTGGGCTCGGACACGATGCGCGGCGCCATCGCCGCGCTGGTCCCCGGCGCCCAGTTCATGCGCCGCGAGCGGATGTCGGAGCTGACCCACACAGGTTCGAAAAAGATAAGCCGAATGCCGCCGCGCAGCGCCATCGTGGGATTTTCGGTCGAAAATCTTTATGCCATGGCCGAGTTGCTGCGTCGCCAGAAGGGCGGGGCGGCGGTGGTCATGGGCGCGTTATCCCCAAGGACGCGCAACGCGCAGGTGGAGCTTTACCAGAACGGCGACGTGGACGTGCTCGTGGCCACAGACGCGATCGGGATGGGCCTCAACCTCGATATCCAGCACGTGGCCTTCAGCGGTTTGCGCAAGTTCGACGGCCGCCGCATGCGCGACCTGATGCCTCATGAATTGGCGCAGATCGCCGGCCGCGCAGGCCGGCACACGAGCCCCGGCAGCTTCGGCGTCACGGGCGAGGCGCCGCCGCTCGACGAGGGGGTGGCCGAGGCGATCATGTCCCACCGCTTCGCACCGGTGAAACGGCTCTGGTGGCGGAATTCCGATCTCGAGTTCGGCTCGGCCGACCGTCTCATCGCCTCGCTAGAGGCGCAGACCGACGACGAATGGCTGACCCGCGGGCGCGAGGCCGACGACCTCATGGCGCTCAAGGCGCTCGCCGACCGCGACGAGACCGCCGGGCGCCTGCGCGACGCGCGCGACGTGCGGCTTCTGTGGGACGTCTGCCGCATCCCCGATTTCCGCGGCATCAGCCACGCCGAACATGCCGACATGCTTGGCCGGATCTTCGGTTTCCTGCACGAGACGGGCCGCGTGCCGGACGACTGGCTCGCGCGGCAGGTCAAGCGCATCGACCGGACCGAGGGCGACATCGACACGTTGTCGAAACGTCTGGCCTACATCCGGACCTGGACCTACGTCGCCCAACGCTCGGGCTGGGTCGACGACGAAACCCATTGGCGCGAGGCGACCCGTGCCGTAGAAGACCGCCTGTCGGACGCGCTGCACGGCGCGCTGACGCAACGATTTGTCGACCGGCGCACCAGCGTTCTGCTGCGCCGGTTGAAGCAGAGGGAGAGCCTTGTGGCCGAGGTGAAAGAGACGGGCGAGGTGGCGGTCGAGGGCGAGGTCCTGGGGCATATCGAGGGCTTCGTGTTCCGCCAGGATGCGACGGCGGGACCGGACGAGGCCAAGACGCTGCGCCAGGCGGCGATGGCGGCGCTCAGGCCCGAGTTCCACCTGCGCGCGGACCGGATGTACAACGCCCCCGACACCGCCTTCGAGATGGACGAGGCCGGGCGACTGAGCTGGGCGGGCCAGGCTGTCGGCAAGCTCGTCGCCGGGCCCGAGCCGATGAAACCCACCGCCGAGGCCTTCGTCGAGGAAGACGCCGGCGCCGAGGTCATCGTCAAGGTCCAGCGTCGGTTGCAGCATTTCGTCGACCGCCGGATCGCCGCCCTGTTCGAGCCGCTGCTGGCCATGGCGCGGGACGAGGCGATCACCGGGCTTGCCCGCGGCGTGGCCTTCCGGCTGGTCGAGGGCTTCGGCCTCGTGCCGCGCGCCGAGATCGCCGAGGACATCAAGGCGCTCGACCAGGAGGCGCGGGGGCTTCTGCGCAAGCACGGCGTGCGCTTCGGCCAGTTCACGATCTTCCTGCCGCTTCTGTTGAAGCCCGCGCCGACGCGGCTGCGGCTGGTGCTCTGGGCGCTCCAAGAGGGGCTCGACGCCGTGCCGGACAGCCCGCCGCCGGGCCTTGTCACCATCCCGCACGAGGCCGACCGGCCCGAGGGCTATTACATGATGTCCGGCTACCGCCCCGCCGGGACGCGCGCGATCCGCATCGACATGGCCGAACGGCTGGCCGACATGCTGCGCGGTCAGGATGCGCGCGGCGGTTTCGAGGCGACGCCCGACATGCTGTCGATCACCGGCCTGACCCTGGATCAGTTCGCCGATCTGATGGGCGGCCTCGGCTATCGCGCCGAACGGGGCGAGCGGCCCAAGGTGAAGGCCGCGCCGGCCGGGGCCGAGCCCGCGGCGACGAGCGGGGCGCCCGAGACCATGGACGAGAGCCTTGCCGGCGCACTGCCTGCCGATACGCCGACCGGGCTGGAGGGCTCGGACACGCCGGACCCCGCGCCGCAGGAGGTGCCGGGCGACGCCCCGTCCGAGACGCCGCCCGCACCGCCTTCCGAGACACCCGTGGACGTGCCGCCCGAGGCGCCGCCGGAGACGCCGTCGGAGGTTCCGGGCGACATGCCGCCCGAGGCCCCGCCGCAGGAATCGACCACCCAGGCGGAGCCCGAGCTGGAGGTGTTCTACACCTTCACCTGGGCGCCGAAGCGCCGGGGCGGTGGCGGTCCCCGCCGGGGCGATGGCCAGGCCGGCCGCCCCGAACGGAGCAAGTCCGCACGACCGGGCAAGCCGGGCGGCAAGCCCCACGGCAAGGGCAAGGGCAAGGGCGGCAAACCGCCCGAAGGCGGACGCAAGGACGGGCCCCGCACGTATAGCGCGCGCCCCGACCGGCCCGGAAAGAAGGTCGATCCCGACAGCCCCTTCGCCGTGCTCGCGGCGCTCAAGGACAAGTCCTGAGGCCGGTCTGGCGGGCGGGCCCGACAGCGACCGGCAGACCGACCGGCTCGACCGCTGGCTGTGGCACGCGCGGTTCTTCAAGACCCGCAGCCTCGCCGCGCGCATGGTTGTGGACGGCGCCATCCGTGTGAACGGGACGCGCGTGTCGAAGGCCGCAGCGTCGGTCGGACCCGGCGACGTGCTGACCTTCGCGCAAGGCGCGCGCATCCGCGTGGTGCGCATCGCTTGTGTCGGCCAGCGCCGCGGACCGGCCACGGAGGCGCAGGCGCTCTACGATGATCTCGACCCGCCCGGCGCGCGCGATCCCGCACCTGCCCGCGTCGGGCCGCGTCCGACCAAGAAGGATCGCCGCCGGCTGGACGGATTTCGCGATCCCGACGACATGACATGACGTTTTTCGGATGAAACGACACGGTTGGGGTTGCAAGCTGTCAACTAAAGTTTACAGTTGCATTACAGACTGCGCCGTGCTGCGTCGGGACGTCCCGCCCGAGCGTCTTGCGCCCGGCAGACCCCTGCCGTAGCACGGGAAAAACGACCGAACACCGAAGGCCCTGAGCATGACCTATGTCGTGACCGAGAACTGCATCGCCTGCAAATACACGGATTGCGTGGAAGTCTGTCCGGTGGACTGCTTCTACGAGGGCGAGAACATGCTGGTGATCCACCCTGACGAGTGCATTGATTGCGGCGTCTGCGAGCCCGAATGCCCGGCCGATGCGATTCGCCCCGATACCGAGCCCGACATGGAGAAATGGGTGGAGTTCAACCGCAAGTACTCCGAAGCCTGGCCGGTGATCGTGACCAAGAAGGATCCTCTGCCCGAGGCCGACGACAATGACGGCAAGCCGGGCAAGATGGAGCTGTTTTCCGAGGCCGCCGGCGAAGGCGGCTGACGGACGGAGGCGCCATGGACGCGCCGCGGCGCGGCCGGCGCCCGGCGCGCGTTTTCAGGCCGACCCGGGCGCTTGGCCCCGGGGCTCGGGCGATGGGATTTCGCCCGCACCGCGAATCTTTGAAAATCGCGCACGGATGTGCTATGTAAGTGTCACATAGTTGACTGTCCGAAGCGTCGTTCGGGTCCTTGGGCCCGTTTTCCGTTCAACGCGAGATCAGGATGCCCGTGGAAAACTCCGGTTCTCCGCAGGTCTTTTTTTCGCGTGACACATGCGGCGCGGGCTCCGGACCAAAAAAGGAAACGCAGATGACGAAAGCGCGGAAGTCGCAGGAGTTCAGCCCCAATGATCATGTCGTCTACCCGGCGCATGGCGTGGGGCAGATCGTGTCCATCGAGGAACAGGAGATCGCCGGCCTCAAGCTGGAATTGTTCGTGATCTCCTTCGAAAAGGACAAGATGACACTGCGGGTCCCCACTGCGAAGGCGGCCGAAGTGGGCATGCGCTCGCTGTCGTCGCCGGATGTCGTGTCGAAGGCCATGGACACGCTCAAGGGCAAGGCCCGGGTGAAGCGCGCCATGTGGTCCCGGCGCGCGCAGGAATACGAGCAGAAGATCAATTCCGGCGACCTCATCGCCATCGCCGAAGTGGTGCGCGACCTCCACCGCGCCGACGACCAGCGCGAGCAGTCCTATTCCGAGCGTCAGCTCTACGAGGCCGCGCTGGAGCGGCTGACCCGCGAACTGGCCGCGGTCAAGGGCATGGACGAGGCCGGCGCCCAGAAGCAGGTCGACGAAGTTCTGATGGCGCGCGCCGCCTGACGCCTGGCCCGCCGCGATCGGCGGAAGACAGCCTGACACGCAGAAACCCCCCGCACACGTGCTCGTGGCGGGGGTTTTTTGTGCTATCGTATGGACATCGGGGTGTGGTCGGTCCGTGCGAAGGGCCGGATGCGCCCGCGCGGCGGCCGGGCCGGGAACCGGATCGGGGCGTCGCGCGTTCATCTCAGGTTCAACAGGGAGACCTTCATCATGCGACCATTTCGTGCCATCCTCTTCGGCGTCGCCGCCGTGCTGACCCTTGCGGGGTGTCAGGCCATGACCCAGCAGGAACGCAGCGAGCTTACCGGCACCGTGCTCGGCGCCGGGGCGGGGCTTCTGCTGGCGGACGCGTTCGACGCCAACCCGGCCTGGTCGGTCGCCGCGGGTCTCGGCGGCGCCGCCATCGGTCAGCAAGTCGCGCGCAACACCTCGACCGGGGAATGCGCGTATTACGCGGGCCGCAACGCCAGCGGTCAGCCGGTCTATCGCACCGGACCCTGCTAAGCAGACACGACCACGACGCACGCGGCGGGCCGGGGTGTTTACCGCGGGCTGCCGCGCCACGCCGGGAACGCCTCCGGTCCGGGCCTGAGACGACGCACCTCCGACATCGCCAGCGAGTGGAGCCGCCACGGTGGCACCGGCAGGCCCCCAGGGCGCCGCTGCCACCTTCCATGCGGTCTACGGCTTCAGGCCGGGCGGGCCACTGCCGTCGCGCCGGCGTGGCGTGCTGCGTGCAAGCCCCTCCAGCGCACTGGCATCGCCACGCGGGCGCCAGCCCGGCTCGCGCGGTTCCTCGGGCAAAGCGTCGAGCTGGTCGAGAAGCGCGGTCTCGAGATTGTTGTTCAGTTCGCGCGACTTCGCCACATAGGCCTCGTTCTCGGAGATCGGCACGCCAGGTCGCCACAGTTTTGCCAGTTCGCGCAGGTTCTGGCGGTCGTGACGGTAGAAGGCCGTTTCCATCTCGTGGGCCTCGTAATCGGTCAGCCCCATGTCCTCGAGCACATAGCGCGCGGCGCGCAGGCTCGAGTCGAACATCTCGCGCACGATGTGGTCGGCGCCCGCATCGTAGAGCTCGTAGACATGCAGCCTGTCATGGGCGCGCGCGGTGATCGCGATGTCGGGCCGAAGCCGGCGGGCGTAGCGCACCAGATCGACGGCGGCCGTCCGGTCGTCGACCGCGACCACCAGAACCTTCGCGCTTTCCAGCCCCGCCGCCTTTAGAAGCTCGGGCCGCGTCGGATCGCCGAAATAGCCCTTGAAGCCGAAGCGGCGCATCAGCTGGATCGTGGCCAGGTTGTTGTCGAGCACCGTCGTTCGAAAGCCCGAGGCCTGCACCATGCGGTTGACGACCTGCCCGAAGCGCCCGATGCCGGCGATCACGATGGTGGCTTTTTCCTCGATCTCGTCGGCAGCGGCCTCTGCGTCCGGGGCACGGGGCGCGAGGCGCCGCGCGATCCAGTCCGACGCGATGAAGGCCAGCGGCGTCAGCAGCATCGACAGCGCGATGACCAGCAGCAGGATTTCCCCGATCCGGGCCGGAAAGACCGATTGCTGCAGCCCGAAGGCCACGAGGACGAAGCCGAATTCCCCCGCCTGCGCGAGCGAGAGCGTGAACAGCCACCGGTCCTGCCCCCTGAGCCGGAAGACCAGCGCGATCCCCAGAAGGATCAGCCCCTTGAGCAACATGAGGCCCAGCGTCAGACCCAGGATTACCCAGAGACCACCGAAAAGCGTGGCGAAATTGATGCCCGCCCCCACGGTGATGAAGAACAGGCCCAGAAGCAGGCCCTTGAAGGGTTCGATATCGGCCTCGAGCTCGTGCCGGAATTCGGAATTGGCAAGCACCACGCCCGCCACGAAAGCACCCAGGGCCGGCGACAGGCCCACGAGGACCATCAGGAAGGCGACGCCTACCACGATGACGAGTGCGACGGCCGTGTACATCTCGCGCAGACGGCTGAGATGGATGTAGCGAAACAGGATCGGCGAAAGGTATCGCCCGGCGAGGATCACCGCGATCACCGCGCCGAGGGTCACGAGCGTCACGCCCCAGGCCGGCAGCCCATCCACCAGAGACATGGTATGATGAGCCTGATCCTCCCCCGCGCCGCGCTGGAGCGAGCCGTCGTCCCTGGCGGTGATCCGGGCCCCAATCGCCAGAAGCGGCAGCAGCGCCAGCGCCGGGATCACGGCGATGTCCTGCGTCAGAAGCACCGAGAAGGCGGAGCGCCCGCCCTCGGTCCGCATCAACCCCTTTTCGGTGAGCGTCGTCAGCACGATCGCCGTCGAGGACAGCGCGAGCGTGATGCCCACGGCCAGCGCCGTGGGCCAAGGCAGCCCCATGAGGATCGCGGCCCCCGCGATGGCAACGGTGGAGACCGCGATCTGCGCGCCGCCCACGCCCAGGAGCTTGCGGCGCATGTCCCACAGCGTCCTGGGGTCCAGTTCCAGCCCGATGAGAAACAGCATCAGCACCACGCCGAACTCCGCATAGTGCTGCAGATTCTGCGTCTCGTCCCCGACGAGGCCGAGGATCGGGCCGATGGCGATGCCCGCGATCAGGTAACCCAGCACCGAGCCGAGCCCCAGCCGCACCGAAAGCGGCACGGCGATGACCATGGCGGTCAGGTAGATCGTGGCCTGGAGGAGAGCGCCTTCCATGAAATGTCCGTCAGTTGTGCGCCGCGTCAGGTTAGTCGCGTGGCGCGTGCAAAGTCCACGGGCCTTCGGGGCGCCCGCGCCATGTCACAGCGGCAGGGGTGCGTCGGGTTTGATCCGGTCCATGACGATCCGGCTCTGCACCCGGCTGACGGCGGGGTGGGGCAGGAGCACGGCCTGCACCAGACGGTTGAGTTCGGAAAGATCGGTGCAATAGACCCGCAGCAGGTAATCGGCCTCGCCCGTCAGGGTCCAGGCGCCCACGATCTCGGGCTGGCTGCGGGCGAGCCGGGCGAAATCGCGGGCATTGGCCTGGGTATGGGTGGCCATGACGACCTGGATGAAGGCCTGCACCCCGAGGCCCAGCCGCGCGGGGTCGAGCACGGCGCGGATGGCGCGGATATAGCCCTGCGCCTCCAGCCGTTGGCGCCGCCGCGCGGCCTGGCTGGGCGAGAGGTTCAGCCGCTCGCCCAAGGCCTGCGCGGTCTGCGTGGCGTCCTCTTGCAGGGCCGCGAGGAGTCGCAGGTCGAGATCGTCGAGATGCGGGGTTTGCGCGTGATGCTCTTCCATGGTGCGGGATCGTTGCACGTATGACCCTCCAGGGACAGTGAATTGCGCGGACTTCGCGGCGAGGCTGCGCTAGTTTTCGCTTCAGCGGACACATCGACACCGAGGAGACGACCGAAATGGGCCCCTTCCCCCACGACGCGCCGCGCGCGACGATCACGCCTGACAATCCCGCCGGCACCGACGGGTTCGAGTTCGTCGAGTTCGCCCATCCCGACCGCCAGGTCTTGCGCGATCTCTTCGCGCGGATGGGCTACAGCCACGTGGCCACCCACAAGACCAAGGCCGTGGAACTGTGGCAGCAGGGCGACATCACCTACGTGCTGAACGCCGAGCCGGGCAGTTTCGCCGCCCGCTTCGCGGAGGAACACGGACCTTGCGCGCCCTCCATGGCCTGGCGCGTGGTGGATGCCGAACACGCCTTCGCCCATGCCGTCGCGAAGGGCGCCGAGCCCTACGAGGGCGCGGACAAGACCGTGGACTGGCCCGCGATCAAGGGGATCGGAGGCTCGCTGATCTATTTCACCGACAAGTATTGGGACACATCGCCCTATAACGAGGAATTCGACTGGGTGGCCGACGCCAACCCGCCGGGCGTGGGGTTCCATTATCTCGACCACCTCACCCACAACGTCTTCAGGGGGAACATGGATACCTGGTTCCGCTTCTACGGGGACCTGTTCAATTTTCGCGAGATCCGGTTCTTCGACATCGAGGGCAGGTATACCGGGCTTTTCAGCCGGGCGCTGACCTCGCCCTGCGGGCGCATCCGGATCCCGATCAACGAAGACCGGGGCGAGACCGGGCAGATCGTGAATTACCTCAGGAAATACAAGGGCGAAGGCATCCAGCACATCGCGGTGGGCGCGCGGGACATCTACGACGCGGTCGACGCGATCGCCGCGCGCGGGGTGCAGTTCATGCCTGGCCCGCCCGAGACGTATTACCGGCAGAGCTTCGAACGGGTGCCGGGCCACGAGGAGCCGCTGGAACGGATGAAGCGTCACGGGATCCTGATCGACGGCGAGGGCGTGGTTGACGGGGGCGAGACGCGGATCCTGTTGCAGATCTTTTCCAAGACCGTGATCGGGCCGATCTTCTTCGAGTTCATCCAGCGCAAGGGCGATGACGGCTTCGGCGAGGGGAATTTCAAGGCGCTCTTCGAATCGATCGAGGCGGAGGAGATGGCGCAAGGCGATTATGGCGAGATGCCCGCGCGTTGAGCGGAGATCGCCGCGACAGGGGCATCGAGCCCCCGTCGCGGCCACCTCCGGTGGCCGTATTTGAAACAAGAAGAAGGGCGGGGTTGTGCGGGCCGTCGGCCTGAAGCTAGGTGGCGGCGGGAGGTGCCGCATGAAACGGTCCGAGATCAACGAGATCATGGCCGAGGCGGATGCGTTCATCCGGTCCTCCGGCTTCGTCCTGCCGCCATTCGCCTCTTGGAGCCCCGAGGAGATGCGCGCGCGCCGGGCCGAGATCGGCGCGATCGTCTCGGGCCGCATGGGCTGGGACATCACGGATTACGGGCAGGGGAATTTCGACCGGCTGGGGCTGTTCCTGTTCACGCTGAGGAACGGTCGGCTGGCCGATCTGAGGCGAGGAAGGGGCATGTGTTATGCCGAGAAGCTCCTGATATCACGGCAGGATCAGCTGAGCCCGATGCATCGCCACTACCTGAAGGCCGAGGATATCATCAATCGCGGCGGCGCGACGCTGGCGATCGAGCTTTATGGCTCGGCTGCGGATGGCAGCTTCGACGAGACGGTGGGCGGTCGCGTGGTTTGCGACGGGATCGCGCGGGAGTTCGGCCCCGGCGAGGTGTTGCGCCTCGGGCCCGGCGAGAGCGTGACCCTGATGCCGGGCGACTGGCATGCCTTCTGGGGCGAGGGCGGTGACGTGCTGATCGGCGAGGTCTCGACGGTCAACGACGACGAGACCGACAACTGGTTTCGCGAGCCCATCGGGCGCTTTGCCGAGATCGAGGAGGATGTGGCGCCCACGCATCTTCTGGTGTCCGACTACGCGGCGTGGCTCAGGGATTGAGCGCCCGCCAGCCGATGTCGCGCCGGTAGAAGCCGCCGGGCCAGTCGACCGCGTCGGCCAGCGCGTAGGCGCGGTCGCGGGCCTCGGCCAGGGTCGCGCCGCGCCCGGTGGCGTTCAGGACGCGGCCGCCGTTCGAGACGATGCGTCCATTGATCATCGCGGTGCCGGCGTGGAACATCATGTGCGCGGCGTCCTCCGGCAACCTGTCGAGGCCGCCGATCGGCTCGCCCTTGGCGTAGGCGCCGGGATAGCCCTCGGCGGCGAGGACGACGGTCAGGGCATGGTCGTCGGCCCATGCGACCGACATCTCCGAAAGCCGACCCTCGGCGCAGGCGAGCAGCAGGTCGAGCACCTGGCCGCCGAGGCGCATCATCAGGACCTGTGCCTCCGGGTCACCGAAGCGGACATTGTATTCCACAAGGCGTGGCTCGCCGTTCTGGATCATCAGGCCTGCATAGAGGATGCCCGTGAAGGGCGTGCCGCGGCTGGCCATCTCCGCGAGCGTCGGGCGCACGATCCGGTCCATGGCCCGGGCAAGGACGGTCTCCGTCATCACGGGTGCCGGCGAATAGGCGCCCATGCCCCCGGTGTTGGGGCCGGTGTCGCCCTCGCCTGCACGCTTGTGGTCCTGCGCCGTGCCGATTGGCAGCGCGGTTTCGCCGTCGCAGAGGACGAACAGGCTGGCCTCCTCGCCGGCCATGAACTCCTCGACGACGAGAGACGCGCCGGCGGCCCCGAAAGCGCCCGAGAAGATGTCGTCGATGGCCGCGTTCGCCGTCTCGATGTCGGGCGCCACGGTGACGCCTTTCCCGGCCGCCAGCCCGTCTGCCTTGACGACGATGGGGGCGCCGCGCTCGGCCACATGGGCCTTGGCGGACGCCGCGTCGGTGAACTGTGCCCAGGCCGCCGTGGGGACGCCTGCCGCGTCGCACACGGCCTTGGTGAAGGTCTTCGAGCTTTCGAGCCGCGCGGCTTCCTGGCTGGGGCCCACAACCAGAAATCCCGATTCAGTCAACATATCCACAATGCCCTCAGCCAGTGGAGCTTCAGGGCCTATGACCACGAAATCTATGCTGTTATCCGTGCAGAATCCGATGACTTCCTGTGGGTCAAGAATATCAATATTCGAACATTCCGCGATTTTCTCGATCCCGCCATTCCCCGGCGCCACGACAAGCCGGTCGCATTTCGGGTTCTGCTGAATGGCCCAGGCGAGGGCGTGTTCGCGGCCGCCGCCGCCGAGAATGAGGATGTTCATCGCGGGCTCCGGAAAGGACATCTTCGCCTACCCGAGGGCCGCGGTGCGAACAAGGTGGCTTTTGGTGTCGGAGGCGACGAGCGGCCCTTTCGGCCATGGCTCCGGGCGGCTAAGTTGCCGCGCATGGACGACCTTATCGACGACGGACCGGACGGCGCGACGCCCGGCAACACGCCCGAATTCTCGGTCTCGGAAATCTCGGGCGCGGTCAAGCGCGCCATCGAAAGCGGCTTCTCCCGCGTGCGCGTGCGCGGCGAGATCGGGCGGCTGTCGCGGCCGCGATCGGGGCATGTCTATCTCGACCTCAAGGACGACCGCAGCGTGCTGGCCTCGGTGATCTGGAAGGGGGTCGCGGGGCGGCTTTCGCACCCGCCGGAGGAGGGAATGGAGGTGGTCGCGACGGGCCGGCTCACCACCTTCCCGGGCCAATCGAAATACCAGCTCGTCATCGACGACCTCGTGCCCGCGGGCGCCGGTGCGCTCATGGCGATGCTGGAGAAACGGCGCAAGGCGCTGGCGGCCGAGGGTCTCTTTGACGAGGCCCGCAAGACACCGCTGCCCTTCCTGCCCGAGGTGATCGGCGTCGTCACCTCGCCCTCCGGCGCCGTGATCCGCGATATCCTGCACCGTCTCAGGGATCGCTTCCCGCGCCGCGTCGTGATCTGGCCCGTCGCCGTGCAGGGCGAGGCCTGCGCGCCCGAGGTCGCCCGCGCGATCCGCGGCTTCAACGCGCTGCCCGAGGACGGCCGGGTGCCGCGGCCAGACATCCTGATCGTGGCCCGCGGCGGCGGCAGCCTCGAGGATCTCTGGGGTTTCAACGACGAGGCCGTGGTGCGCGCCGCCGCCGAAAGCGTCATCCCGCTGATCTCCGCCGTGGGCCACGAGACGGACACGACGCTGATCGATTTCGCCTCGGACCGGCGCGCGCCGACGCCGACCGCGGCCGCCGAGATGGCCGTGCCGGTGCGTCTCGATCTTCTGAACTGGGTGCGCCAGCAGGACGGCTACATGAGCCGCGCCGTGATGCAGACCCTCGCCGCGCGGCGCCAGCGGCTCGCCGACCTGTCGCGCGGCCTGCCGCGGCCCGAGGCGCTTCTGGACGGCCCGCGCCAGCGGCTCGACCGGGCCACGTTGCAACTGGCGCCCGCGCTGCGGCACGCGACCCAGTCCCGGCGCGAGGCCCTGGCGCGGGTCTCGGCGCGGCTCGAGCCCGCGCTGGAACGGCTGGTGTCGCGGCAGCG
>CAZGHJ010000029.1:0-523 GCA_964525355.1 uncultured Roseicyclus sp. | reverse complement strand
CGGGCCGAGGCGGGGCTCAGGCCCGCGACGCTCCGCCGGGCGCAAGCGCAGGGCGCCGAGCGGCTGGCCGAGGCGGTGCGGCGCCTCGACCGAGCGTGGCGCGACACCGCCGGGCGCCGGGCCGAACGGCTCGCCACGCTCACGCGGCTGCACGCCACGCTGGGCTACGAGGCCACGCTCCGGCGTGGCTATGCCGTGATCCACGGGGAGGAGGACGCCGTCCTGACCCGCAAGTCCGCGGCCGAAACCGTCCCGCATCTGTCGATCGAATTCGCCGACGGACGGCTCG
The DNA here is from genome assembly GCA_964525355.1 of uncultured Roseicyclus sp. Taxonomy (GTDB): domain Bacteria; phylum Pseudomonadota; class Alphaproteobacteria; order Rhodobacterales; family Rhodobacteraceae; genus Roseibacterium. The sequence continues at coordinate 234 of CAZGHJ010000029.1, read as the reverse complement.
ACGTCACCCCCGCAAGCGGCCCGGCTCCGAAGCGAAAGCCGAAGCCGCCGCCGCCCGACCAGGGTTCGCTCTTCTGAGCCCCGTGCCCGCCGCCCCTTCTTCTTGTTCCAAATACGGCGGGGAGCGCGAGGGGCTGGCCCCTCGCTACCGCCCCCGGATCCGCGGATCGAGCGCGTCGCGCATCCCGTCGCCCATGTAGTTCACGCTCAGCACCGTGAGCGAGATCAGCACGCC
>CAZGHJ010000028.1:0-19294 GCA_964525355.1 uncultured Roseicyclus sp. | reverse complement strand
TCGGCGAAAGCCCCGAGCCTTCCGACCCCGCCCTTCTTCTTGTCCAAAATACGGCGGGGGAGGCGCCGCAGGCGCCGGGGGCGGAGCCCCCGTCAATGGAAAAATCCTCCGACATCATCTACATGTCCGAGCCGCTCGACCGGCCGCAATCGCTTGAGGGCCATACCTACAAGCTCAAGTGGCCCGACAGCGACCACGCGCTCTACATCACGATCAACGACATCATCCTCCACGGCCACCGCCGGCCCTTCGAGATCTTCATCAATTCCAAGAACATGGAGCATTACGCCTGGATCGTCGCGCTCACGCGGATGGTCTCGGCCGTGTTCCGGCGCGGCGGCGACGTGTCCTTCGTGGTCGAGGAACTCAAGGCCGTCTTCGACCCGCGCGGCGGGGCCTGGATGGGCGGAAAATACGTGCCTTCCATCATCGCGGCCATCGGCGGCGTGATCGAGCGGCATCTCATCTCCATCGGTTTCATCGACGGCGAGGGGATGGGGCTCAAGACCGACCCCCGCGCCGAGGTCGTCAATCTCGGCCGCCCGGCGGGGCCGGCCTGTCCCGCTTGCGGCCAGTACGAGATGCGGATGCTGGAAGGGTGCCTGACCTGCGCCAATTGTGGCCATTCCAAATGCGGATAGACCAGCTCCACCGCGCCGCCTGAAGCGGCCGGCGCGCCTTGGCCGTCCTCGCAGGCGGGATGGCCCCGAGGCCCCTGTCCTGCGCGGCGGCCGTCACCGCATCGGCTGTGATGGAACGGCGCCTCGACGTCTGGCCCGAGGCTCGAAAGCGTACGCCCACGCAGGGCTCGGAGCGGCCGGGTCCTGTCGCGTGGGGCAACCCGCGCGACACGCGAGTGTCCTTACTGCGGCGGAGGTTCGAGCAATTCGATCTCGACGAAGGCACATTCGAAATCATTCCCGTTGATCACATCGTGCTCGACGCCGAGTTGCCGGAAATAGGGCACGCCGCTGCGCATCTCGGCGCGTGTCCTCTCGCCATTCCCCAGATCGATCTCGAGCACGCCGTCGAATTGCGGAACGACGACATAATCGAAGGCGTGCCGATGCCATCCGGTATTGTCGCCGCGCTTCCCGAATCGCCATTCCGTGACGCGGACGCGGTCATTCTCGATCATGACGGTCGGCACGGCAGAGCCGGTCGTTGAGCACATCTTGACGGGTCTCCCCTCGCTGGCGTGGGTCTCGGGTTCCAAGGCCTTCACCCTGCCACAGGCGCGTGGTCGCGAACAGTATCCATGGCCGACCCGCCTGCACAGGAGCCGTGCGGCGCTGTCCGCGGCGACCCGCCGGCTGACGGCGAAGGCGAAGAAATCACCATCTCGCCCGCCGCTTGCGTGTCGGAGGGTGTTTCGCTTTGCCCTCGCGCCGCGCATTGTGATTGCGCAGAGGACGGGAGACGAATCGCGATGCGCATAGGATGTCCGAAGGAAACGAAGGCGCAGGAGTTCCGGGTCGGGATGACGCCCAACTCGGTCCGGGAGGCGGTGGCCCATGGGCACGAGGTGCTGATCGAGACCGGCGCGGGCCTGGGTTCCGGGTTTCCGGATGCCGATTTCCAAGCCGCCGGCGCGCAAATCGTCGGCAGCGCCGCGGAGGTGTTTTCGGCGGCGGAGATGATCATCAAGGTGAAGGAGCCGCAGCCCGAGGAACGGGCACAGCTGCGCGACGGGCAGATCCTGTTCACCTATCTTCATCTCGCGCCGGACCCAGAGCAGACCCGCGACCTGATGGCCGCCGGCGTCACCGCGATCGCCTACGAGACCATCACCGACGACGCCGGGGGCCTGCCGCTGCTCGCACCGATGTCGGAGGTGGCCGGGCGTCTCGCGCCGCAGGTCGGCGCGTCGTCCCTGCAACGGGCCAACGGGGGCAGGGGCGTCCTGATGGGCGGCGTGCCGGGGGTCGGACCGGCCGAGGTCGTCGTGATCGGCGGCGGCGTCGTGGGCACCCAGGCCGCCCGCATCGCGGCGGGCATGGGCGCGCGGGTGACGGTCCTCGACCGGTCGCTGGCGCGCATGCGGTATCTCGACGACACGTTCGGCGGACTGTTCCAGACGCGGATGTCCTCGCGCGGCGCGCTCGAGGAGCTCGTGTCCGTTGCCGATCTGGTGATCGGCGCGGTTCTGATCCCCGGCGCGGCGGCGCCCAAACTCCTGTCGCGCGACCATCTGGGGCGGATGAAGGACGGTGCCGTCCTCGTCGATGTGGCGATCGACCAGGGTGGCTGTTTCGAGACGTCCCGCGCGACGACCCATGCCGATCCCGTCTTCGAGGTCGACGGGATCATCCATTACTGCGTCGCCAACATGCCCGGCGCGGTGCCCCGCACCTCGACGATCGCGCTGGGCAACGCGACGATGCCTCACATGCTGGAGATCGCGGACAAGGGCTGGCGCAAGGCGGCGGAGGACGATCCCAACCTGCTGGCCGGCCTCAACGTGCATGCCGGGCATCTGACCCATCATGCCGTGGGTGCGGCGCTTGGCATCGACGTGCTGTCGCCGCGGCTGGCGCTCAAACGTTGACCGCGGGCTCAGGCCGGGCCCTTGGCGCGCCCGGTTTCGGCGGATCGGCGCAGGCGCACCGCCCGGTCCGGGTTGGCCGCGGCCGGGTGCGGCTTCAAGCGGGCGCGGTCGCTTCCGGAAGATCGGCGTTTCGGGCCACGGCCTCCCAGAAGATCTCCGCCGCCGGGCTGAGCCTGCGCTCGGGACTTGAGATCATGTGCAGGCTTCGATGCGTCACCGGATCGGCGGGAACGCAGAAGCCCAGATCCCGTCCGAGCGCATGAACGACGCTTTCCGGCAGGACGGTAGCGCCCAGCCCCTGCCGGACGAAGGACAGAAGCGCGGTCGTGTTCGCCGCCTGAAGGTTGCAGGTGGCCGCGTGTCGGACCACGTCCGCGTGGGCGATCAGCTCCAGGAGCGGGTTCAGGATCAGCGGCTCGCGGGACAGGAGGCTCCAGGACGGGCGCGCGTCGTGGCCGGCCAGGTGCCGCGCGATGTCGCCGCCGGGATCGTGGACGATGCCCAGCGCGTCGCGCTTGATCGCGAGGCCCTCGGTCTGCGGGCCGCCATCGGCCGAGAGAATCCCGATATCGGCGTCGTCGAAACGGATGCGCCGTCGCACGGCGGCGCTGTCCACGTCGCTGATCTCCAGCCGCACCTCGGGATGGGCGGTGCGGAACCTCTGGATGACCGGCGGCAACAGCGTCACGATGGCCGACGGCACGGCGGCGACCCGGACGGTGCCCCCGCTGGAGCGGGCCAACCGCGCGATCGCCTCGGTGCTGCTGGCGAAGACGTCGGTGGCGCGTACGGCCTCGGCCAGGATCAGCTCGCCCAGCCGCGTGAGGCGATTCTTGCGGTCGCTCTCGAACAGGCGCGCGCCGACATTGTCCTCGAGCTGCGCCAGCATCATCGACAGGGCGGAGGGCGTGCGGTTGAGGATCTTCGCCGCCTCGCCCAGCGATCCCCTCTCGGCCACGACGCGAAACACCCGGAGCATCTCGAGCTTGATCGACATGTTTCAGAAAACCTGAATATCAATTCATTTATTCAAGATTGTCTGAAATGTGACGGTCTGTCTATCCTTTGCGGCAACGCAAAGAGGACAGTCTGGATGACCCGACCGAACGGCCTTTTCATCGGCGGAGCCTGGCACGCCGGTGCGACGGAAATCGAGAACCGCAACCCGTCGGACCTGTCCGACCTGATCGGGCAGTATGCGCAGGCCGATGCCGCGCAGCTCGACGCCGCGCTCGACGCCGCGCGCGCGGCGCAGCCGCTCTGGCAGGCGGCCGGCATCCAGAAGCGGCACGACGTGCTCATGGCCATAGGCACCGAACTGATGGCCCGCGCCGACGAGATCGGCAGTCTCCTGTCGCGCGAGGAGGGAAAGCCGCTGGCCGAAGGGCGTGGCGAGGTCTATCGCGCCGGGCAGTTCTTCACCTATTTCGCCGCCGAAACGCTGCGCAACCAGGGCGATCTGGCCGAGAGCGTCCGTCCCGGCGTCGAGATCGACGTGCGCCGCGAGCCGGTGGGTGTCGTGGCGATCATCAGCCCGTGGAACTTTCCCGTCGCCACCCCCGCCTGGAAGATCGCGCCCGCGCTGGCCTTCGGCAACGCGGTCGTCTGGAAGCCCGCCAACCAGACGCCCGCCAGCGCCGTGGCCCTGACCGAGATCATCGCGCGGCAGGATCTGCCGGCGGGCACGTTCAACCTTGTGATGGGGGCGGGCGCCGGCATCGGGCAGCGGCTTGCCGAAAGCGACCGGGTCGACGCGATCAGCTTCACCGGCTCGGTGCCCGTGGGCCGCCGGATCGCCGCCGCGGCCATCGCCAACATGACCAGGATGCAGATGGAGATGGGCTCCAAGAACCCGATGCTGGTGATGGACGACGCCGATCTGGACCTCGCCGTGGCGCATGCGGCGGGCGCAGCCTTCGGCGGCACGGGGCAGAAATGCACCGCCGCCTCGCGCCTGATCGTGCATGGGGCAATTCACGACGCCTTCGTCGAGAAGCTGGTGGCCGCGGCCAGGGCATTGCGCGTGGGCCACGCGCTGGAGGAGGGCACGCAGATCGGTCCGGTCGTGTCGGAGGAGCAGCTTGCGCAGAACCTCGATTATATCGAGACCGGCAAGGCCGAGGGCGCCGAATTGCTCTGCGGCGGCGACCGGCCCGCGCAGCCGACCGAGGGCCATTACATGGCGCCCGCCGTCTTCGCCGGCACCACCAACGCCATGCGCATCAACCGCGAGGAGATGTTCGCCCCGATCACCTGCGTCATCCGGGCCGGCAGCTACGACGAGGCGCTTTCGATCGCCAACGACACGCCCTTCGGCCTGACCGCGGGCATCATGACCCGCTCGCTGGCGCGCGCCAGCCATTTCCGTGCCCACATGCGCGCGGGCTGCGTGATGGTGAACCTGCCCACGGCGGGCACGGATTACCACGTGCCCTTCGGCGGGCGGGGCGCGTCGTCCTACGGGCCCCGCGAACAGGGCCGCTACGCCGCGGAATTCTACACCACGGTCAAGACCGCCTATGTCGCCGCGGGGGTGCCGGAATGATCGCGCCGCGCATCGACGGGCTGCAATACGCCAACTGGTCGGAAAAGATCTTTCGGCAGATGCGGGACGGCGGCGTCGATGCCGTCCATGTCACCATCACCTATCACGAGACCTTCCGCGAAACCGTCCTCAACATCGAGCGCTGGAACCGCTGGTTCGAGCAGTTCCCGCACCTGATCTTCCAGGGCTTCACCGCCGAGGACGTGGCGCGGGCGCGCGAGACCGGGCGCACGGCGATCTTCTTCGGCGCGCAGAACCCGTCCTGCATCGAGGACGATATCGGCCTGGTCGAGGTGCTGCACCGGCTGGGTCTGCGCTTCATGCAGCTGACCTACAACAACCAGTCGCTTCTGGCCTCGGGCTGCTACGAGGACGACGATACCGGCCTGACCCGGATGGGCCGCGCCGTGGTGGCCGAGATGAACCGAGTCGGCCTCGTGGTGGACATGAGCCATTCCGGGGAACGTTCGACGCTGGAGGCGATCGCGCATTCCGCGCGCCCGATCGCGATCACCCATGCCAACCCGGCCGACTGGCATCCCGCGCGGCGCAACAAGTCCAGGACCGTGCTGCGCGCGCTGGGCGAAAGCGGCGGGATGCTGGGGTTCTCGGTCTATCCCCATCACCTGCGGGGCGGCAGCGCCTGCGGCCTTCAGGACTTCTGCGAGATGGTCGCGCGGACCGCCGATCTCATGGGGGTCGAGCGGCTGGGGATCGGGACCGACCTTTGCCAGGACCAGCCCGACAGCGTGGTCGACTGGATGCGCGCCGGGCGCTGGACCAAGGATGTCGATTACGGCGAGGGCAGCGCGGCTGCGCCGGGCTTTCCGCCGATGCCGGGCTGGTTCGCCGACAACCGCGATTTCGGAACGATCGCGGAGGGCCTCGCCGCCGCCGGCTTCGCGGCGGACGAGGTCACCGCGATCATGGGCGGCAACTGGCTGCGCTTCTTCAGGGACAGTTTCGGGGCGCCGGCCCGTGCCGACGGCACGGTGGGCCCCCGGAACGAGGCCGCGGAATGAGAGACGGAAACCCCAACGCATCAGAATGAAAACAGGACGGTGACCATGACGGAACTATCGAAGGACCTTGACCGCACGACCTCCACGCCCGGTTCGGTGGACAAGCCGCTGCTCGCGATTACCGGCGGTTTCATCCTGCTGTTCTGCGCCGTTGCGCTGGTCAGCATCGACACGCTCTCGGCGATGGTCGACTGGGGCTTCGGCTTTGCCGCGACGTATTTCGGTCTCTACTGGCAGCTTCTGCTTCTGGGCACCTTCCTGATCGGGCTCGTGGTCTGCGCCCTTCCCGGCGCGCGGACGGTGATGGGCGGCCTGTCCGCGCCCGAGTTCCCGACCTTCCAGTGGGGGGCGATGATCATGTGCACGCTGCTGGCCGGCGGTGGCGTCTTCTGGGCGGCGGGCGAGCCCATCGCGCATTACCTCGACACCCCGCCGCTGTTCGGGGATCTCTCGGCCGATCCGCAGGCACAGGCGGCGGCGGCGCTGGCGCAATCCTACCTGCACTGGGGCTTTCTGGCCTGGGCCATCCTGGGCTCGCTGACCACTGTGATGCTGATGCATTACCACTATGACAAGGGTCTGCCGCTGGCCCCGCGCACGCTGCTCTACCCGCTGTTCGGCGAGCGCGCGATCAACGGCCCCATCGGCCTGATCGCGGATGCGTCCTGCATCATCGCGGTCGTCGCCGGAACGGTCGGCCCCATCGGGTTTCTCGGCCTCCAGATGTCCTACGGGCTCAACGCGCTCTTCGGCATTCCGGACAGTTTCACGACCCAGGCGGTGATGATCCTCGCGCTGGCGGGCATCTACACGATCTCGGCGATCACCGGTCTGTCCAAGGGCATCCAGGTCCTGTCGCGGGCCAACGTGATCCTGGCGGGCATCCTGCTGGCCTTCATGCTGGTGGCCGGGCCGACCGGCTTCATCCTCGGCGGCTTCGTCGACGGCATGGGGACCTATCTGGGCAACTTCTTCGACCTCGCGCTCTATCGCGGCGATGCCGGCATCTTCGGGGCGCCGGGCTGGCTGGGCTGGTGGACGGTGTTCTTCTGGGGCTGGTTCCTGGGCTACGGTCCGCTCATGGCGATCTTCATCGCCCGCGTCAGCCGGGGCCGGTCCATCCGCTCGATCATCATCATGCTGTCCATCGCCGCGCCGATCATCACCAATTTCTGGTTCACGATCATCGGCGGGTCGGGCATCGCCTTCGAGCAGGCGACGCCGGGCGTGATCTCGGGGCCGTTCGAGGGGTTGAACCTGCCGGCCGGGCTGCTTGCGATCACCCAGGCCATGCCGATGGGGCTGATCCTGTCCTTCTTCTTCCTGGTCCTGACGATGATCTTCGTGGCCACCACCAGCGACTCTATGAGCTTCGTGATCGCCACGGCGATGTCGAACGACACGCCCTCGGTGCTGTTGCGGGCGTTCTGGGGGGTTGCCATGGCGGTCATGGCGCTCATCCTGATCTCGACCGGAGCAGGGGGAATCGGCAAGCTCCAGAGCTTCATCGTCGTCACCGCGGTGCCCGTGTCCCTCGTGCTGCTGCCATCGCTGTGGGACGCGCTGCGGATCACGCTGAAGCTCGGCAAGGGCTGAGCGCGGCCTGAAATCACCGGCACGGGCGGCCACACCCCGCCCGCGCCTGACCCCCACACCCTCACGCGGAGCGATGCCATGCACAGGACCGAGGCCCCGGATCGCCACCAGACGGCCGTCCCTCGCCGGTCTCCGCAAGAGGTCATGCGCCTGTCCCGCATGGGATCGGCCCACCCCACCCGCCTGTCCTTCCTGCGCATCCTGCTGCGCCGGGTGCGGGCCGAGGGCTGGCGCTTCGACCGGCCGGTCTGGGAGATCGACGGGTGGGGCGTGGGACGCGCCGTCTATCGCGCGCAAGGCCCAGACCGGACCTACAGCCTCGTCGCCTTCGCCCATGACCTGCCCGCGCACATGCGCTCGGACCGGGTCATCGCCACGGCCTGGGACGCCACCTTCGCCCTGTTCGACGGCACGCCCGCGCGCGCCGATCTCGACCGCCTCGCCGCGAACGTCCCCCTGCAGGAGGCCGGGCGCCTGCGCTCGAGCGAATTGTCGCTCAGCCGGGCCAACCGCTCGGTCCGCCTGTGGGAGCATGTGGTGGACCGGCTCGCGCAGGGGCGCCAGCCCGACATGGCGGAAATCGACGCGGTGGGCTACCTTATGCGCACCACCGCGGTCTACGGCTCGGGCAAGTTCGGCGCCGCCGATCGCGACGATATCGCCGACCGCCCCGAGCTTGCCGCGCCCTTCCAGGCCGAGATGCTGTCGGTCTGGCTCATCCGGCAGTTCACCGTCGACATGGCCGAGCACATGGCCGCCGCCCGCGGTGGGGCGGGCGCGGCGCGCCTCTCGCCACGGATCAAGCGTCGGCTCGGCGTCGGCAATTCCACCGGCCTCGGCATGGCGCCGTTCATCGTGCGGCACCCCGTGCTGCTGAACAACTGGATCATGGCGCGCGAAGAGGCGCTGGCGCGGGTGCGCTCGCTGCCCGAGGCGACGCCCGAGGCGCTCGCCGATCTGCGTGCCGCATGGGCGGCCGCCTGTGACAACGCCGCGCTCTGGCGGTCCGAGCATCCGCTTCAGGTGGCGCGGCTGCGCGACCTGCGCGCCGACCTGGCCCGGATCGGAGAGCGGATCGCGGCCATGCCGGGGACCGCCGGCCTGCCCTGGGACGCGCTCTGGCGCTGGGGCGAGGCGACGCTGACGCTCGAGGGGCAGGAACAGCTCCTGGCCCTGATGCTCGAGCCGCACGGCGCCCTGGTCGATGGCCTCTCGCATTGCATGGGCGCCAATGAGGCCATTGCGTTCCGGCTGGACGGGGGCATGCGCTGCGGCGAGCTGCGCGGCATCCTCGAGCGGCATTACGACTGGGCGCTGTCCATCGACTTCGGCCGGCCCGAGGCTGCGGCGCGGTTCTGGTACGTCTCCGAGGAAAAGCTGGAGCCCCGGCTGGGCGACCGCCTGAGCGATGACGGGGTCGAGCGCGAGCAGCCGCTCTGCATCGCGCGGCTGGCCAGCGCGTTGCATGCCGATCTCGCAACGTGCCGCGACGACGAGACCGTGGCCGAGTTCCTCCTGCGCGCGCCCGAGCACCGGTTCATCCTGCGCCGCGTGCAGGTGGCCGCGCGCTACCCCTACGCCGAAGTGCGCGACAACCTGATCGCGGCCGACATGCTGCCGATCGACCTGATGCGTTGCAAGCTGGCCTTTTTCGGGGCCAGCCATTTCGACCCGCGATCCGACAAGTGGGTGCGGATCAGCCTGTTTCAGGGCGCGCCCTATCCGCTGGACCCCGCGGAGCCGGTCGCGTGATGGCGCAACGCGGCGCCGCATCTGCCGCCACGGCGCAACCGCCGCTCTCGCGGGGCGAGATCGAGGCGCTCTGCGCCAAGGCCGCGCGCGGGGCGGGCATGGCCTGGGGCCTGGCCGAGGAGGCGGGTTTCGCCGCGGGCTGGCTGGCGGTGCGCGGGATCGACGGACCGCAGGCGCTGGCCGATCACCTGTCGGTGGCGCAGGGCCTGTCCTGGCAGGACATCTGCCCGACGGTGGCGCCCGGCGCATGGACCGCCCGGGACGGCGGCATGCTCTGCCCCGTGGCACTGGGCGCGACGCTGTGCGATTTCAGCACCCTGCCCGAGGCCGCGCTGGACGAAGGCGGCCTCGTGGTCGGTCCCGTCAGCCGCCCGGTGATCCTGGTGCCGTTCCTGGCCGCGATGGCACAGCGGCTGGGGCATGGCGTGGACATGCTCTGGTCCGGCCGGCGGGTCACGGTCGCGCCCTCGGGCGGCATCGAGGGCGCGCTGGGTGACCTGACCGCGCTCGATACCGCGCGCCTGACCCTGCGCCCCGCGCCCTCCGCCCCGGAGGACGCCCCGGAAGCCGCCCGGCTCGCCGGGCGTGTCGGCAGCAGCCGCGACACGCTCGACCGGCTGGCCGCCATGGCGCTCAGGACCACCGTCCCGCCCTCCGAGCAATCGCGCGCCGATGCCGGGGCGGGCAGCAGCGACAACGACTGACAGGGCAGGGTGCATCCGCCCCGCGCACCAGCGACAGGACCGACAGCATGGACATCGACCTCGCCCGGATCGAGGCGCTCAGCGCCCAGGCCCTCACCGCCCATGGCGCGGCCCCGTGGCAGGCCGCCTGCGTGGCCCGCGCCGTCGCCCGCGCCGAAGAGACGGGCAACGTGATCTGCGGGCTCTACTATCTCGAAAGCTATTGCCGGCAGCTGCAATCGGGCCGCGTGGACGGGCGCGTCGAGCCGCTGGTCGCCACGCCTCGTCCGGGCACCGTCACGGTGGATGCGTGCCACGGCTTCGCGCAACCCGCCTTCGCACGCGGCCTTGCGCCGGCGGTGGAGGCGGCGCGTGCCTGCGGCATCGCGACCCTGGCGGTCTGCCGCTCGCATACCTGCACGTCGCTGGGCTTCTTTACCGAACAGATCGCGGCGGAGGGTCTGATCGGCATCGGCTTCACCAATGCCTCGGCCATCGTCGCGGGCCCCGGCGGGCGCAGCCCGGTCCTGGGCACGAATCCCATCGCCTTCACCCTGCCGGGCGCGGACGGCCCGGCCATGCATGCCGATTTCTCCACCGCCGCCGTGGCGCTGGGCAAGATCACCATGGCCAAGGCCGCGGGCGAGACGATCCCGCTGGGCTGGGCGGTGGACAGCGAGGGCAACCCGACGACCGACCCCGAGGCGGCGCTTGGTGGCGCATTGGTCAGCGCGGCAAGCTACAAGGGCTGGGCGCTGGGGCTTCTGGTGGAGTTCATGGCCGCGGGCCTGACCGGATCGCGCGGATCGCGCGAGGTGAAGGGGCTGAAGCTGCCCGAGGGGCCGCCGCACGACCTGGGCCAGACCTATATCCTGGTCGACCCAGTGGCCCATGGCGGCGATCTGCCGGCGGCCGTGGCGCGCGTGACCGAGGCGCTCGGCGACGATCCCGAGGTCCGCATCCCCGGCGCGAATCGGGTGCTGCGCGATCCGGTCCCGGTCTCGGCGCAGATGTGGGAGACGCTGACCGCACTGGCCGGCGCGCGCGCCTGAGGCCCCGCCCCCTGCGCCCCCGTGCCGGTCAGGGGCCGCGCGGGTGGCCTCTCGGCGAGGACGGCGCGCGCGCGGCGCTGGGCGGCGCGCCGAAGCGCTGGCGGAAGGCGCGCGCGAAATGCGCACCGTTGCCGAAACCCGTCGCCAGCGCCACGTCCAGCACCGGCAGCGCGGTCTGCCCCAGAAGCTCGCGCGCCTTGTCCAGCCGCAGGGCCCGGTAGAAACGCATCAGCGGCACGCCCGTCTGCGCCTCGAAGCGCCGTTGCAGGTGCCGCGGGCTCATGCCCGACAGGACGGCAAGCTGCGCGACGGAGAGCGGGTCCGCAAGGTGGCTCTCCATCAGGTCGACCACGGCCAGAAGCGTCGGGTCGTGGAGGCCGTGGCGCTCGGCCGGTCCCGCTTTCTGCGGATCGTCCGCATCCCGGATGCGCGTGTGGATGAACCAGTCCGCCACCTGCCCGGCAAGCTCGATCCCGTGATGGGCGGTGATCAGCGCGTGCATCATGTCGAGCGGCGCGGACCCGCCCGCGCAGGTGAAGCGGTCGCGGTCGATCACGTAGAGCCGGCGCTCCATCAGGTGGTCCGGCGACCCCTCCCGCAGGGCGTCGAAATGCTGCCAATGCACGGTAAAGCGCCGCCCCGTCAGCAGGCCGGCCCGCGCCAGCACGACCGCGCCGCCCGAGATCCCGCCCAGCGGAACGCCCTGCCGGTCGAGCCTGCGCAGGAAGGCGGTGGCCCGCGGGCAATGCAGGCCCATTGGATCGCCGCCCGCGACCACGAAGACCGCGTCGAACCGCGTCCCCGCCTCGGCCAGCGCCACGGTGCCGAACGCGCCTCCGACCGAGGCCGGCGCGGGCCCCCCGGCCTCGGACAGGAACACGAGGTCGTAAAGCGCGCGCCCCGCCAGCAGGTTCGCGGCGCGCAAGGGCTCGACCGCCGCGGCGCAGGACATCAGCGCGTAGCCCTCCAGAAGCAGGAACCCGATCCTTTGGCGCATCGCCATCTCCCCCCTGGCGCAGACTGCGCCGGTTTGGCGCGAAAAGGCAAGATCCCGGCATTTTCGGAACGTCGCGGCGGCGCATGCCGTGGCATTCCCCTGCGTGCGGGCAGGAAAGGGTGCACATGCGCTATTCGGCATTCAGGGTGTTTCGGGAAGCGGTCACCGGCCACAAGGGCTGGCGTCCGGTCTGGCGCAAACCCGATCCGAAACCGGATTACGACATCGTCATCGTCGGCGGTGGCGGCCACGGCCTTGCCACGGCGCATTACCTCGCCAGCCGCTACGGCGCACGCCGCGTCGCGGTGCTGGAAAAGGGCTGGATCGGCGGCGGCAACGTGGGCCGGAACACCACCATCGTCCGCTCGAACTACCTGCTGGACGGGAACGAGCCCTTCTACGAGCTGTCCCTGAAGCTCTGGGAGGGGCTGGAACAGGATCTGAACTACAACGCGATGGTCAGCCAGCGGGGCGTGCTGAACCTCTGCCACAGCGACGCGCAGCGCGACGCCTACCGGCTGCGCGGCAACGCGATGCGGCTCCATGGCGCCGATGCCGAGCTGCTGGACGCCGCACAGGTGCGTGCGATGTACCCGTTCCTGAATTTCGAGAACGCGCGCTTCCCGATCAGGGGCGGCCTCCTGCAGCGGCGCGGCGGCACCGTGCGCCACGACGCGGTGGCCTGGGGTTTCGCGCGCGCCGCCGACCGAAGCGGTGTCGACATCGTCGAGAATTGCGAGGTCACCGGCCTGCGCATCGAGAACGGCGCCGTCCGGGGGGTCGAGACCACGCGCGGCGTCATCGGGGCGGGCAAGGTCGGCGTGGCGGTCGCGGGGCACTCGAGCCAGCTGATGGCGATGGCGGGCCTGCGCCTGCCCATCGAGAGCCACGTCTTGCAGGCCTTCGTCAGCGAGGGGCTCAAGCCCGTCCTCGACGGGGTCGTCACCTATGGCGCCGGGCATTTCTACGTCAGCCAGTCCGACAAGGGCGGGCTGGTCTTCGGCGGCGATATCGACGGCTACAATTCCTTCGCCCAGCGCGGCAACCTGCCCACGGTCGAGGATGTCTGCGAAAGCGGCATGTCCCTGATGCCGATGATCGGGCAGGCGCGGCTTCTGCGGATGTGGGGCGGGGTGATGGACATGAGCATGGACGGCTCGCCCATCATCGACCGCACCCCGGTGGACGGGCTCTATTTCAACGGCGGCTGGTGCTACGGCGGCTTCAAGGCGACCCCGGCCTCGGGGCTGGCCTTCGCGCATCTTCTGGCCACCGACGCGCCGCACGAGACCGCCGCGGCCTACAGGCTGGACCGGTTCCGCACCGGCCGGACGATCGACGAGAAGGGCATGGGCGCCACGCCCAACCTGCATTGAGCGAGACGCGAGAGAATGATCATTCCCCATCCCATCCTCGGCCCGCGCGACGCGCAGGAATTCACCTATCTGGGCGACGCCACGCTGATCGACCGGCCCGACGGCATGGCGGATGGCGCGGCCGAGGCCTTTCACGACTACCTCTACCTGCGCGACAATCCCGCCGGGCAGCACCGCGAGTTGTGGTTCCACGAACAGGGCGACCGGTCCTGGCTGGTGGTCACGCGCGACACGCGGACCCATGCGATCACGAAGGTGGAACTGGCGCGCGACGTGGCGCGGGCGCGGGGGCGACAGGCATGAGCGGGCGGCAGCCCAACCGGCTTTCGGGCGGGCGGATCGACCGCGCCCGGACCCTCGCCTTCTGCTTCGACGGGCGGCGCTACACCGGCCATCCGGGCGACACGCTGGCCTCGGCGCTGATGGCCAACGACGTGGCGCTGCTGGGCCGCAGCTTCAAGTATCACCGGCCGCGCGGGCTGATCGCGGCGGGCTCCGAGGAGCCCAACGCGCTGGTCACGCTGGAGCGGGGCGGGGCGCGCACGCCCAATACCCGTGCCACGGTCGTGGACCTGACCGAGGGGCTGAGCGCGCATAGCCAGAACGCCTGGCCGTCGCTGCGCTTCGACGCGATGGCGGTGAACGATTGGCTCGCGCCCTTCCTGACGGCGGGCTTCTACTACAAGACCTTCATGTGGCCGCGCGCCTTCTGGGAAAGGCTCTACGAGCCGGCGATCCGCCGCGCGGCCGGGCTGGGCCGGCTTTCGACGCTGCCCGACCCGGACAGCTACGACCGCGGATACCTGCATTGCGACCTGCTGGTGGTTGGCGCCGGCCCGGCAGGGCTGATGGCGGCGCTGACCGCCGGCCGCGCCGGGGCGCGCGTGATCCTGGCCGACGAAGACGTCCTGGCGGGCGGGCGGCTGAACGCGGAGAGCTTCGCCATCGACGACGCGCCGGCCGGCGACTGGGCCGGCGAAGCGCGCGCCGAACTCGTCTCGATGCCCAATGTCCGGGTCATGGCGCGCACCACCGTCTTCGGCGCGTTCGACCACGGCATCTACGGTGCGGTCGAGGCGAGCGCCCCGGACGCGCCCGCGCAGGCGCCGCGGCAGACGCTCTGGCGGCTTTACACGAAAGCCTGCGTGGTCTGCGCCGGCGCGACGGAACGGCCCATCGCCTTTCCCGACAACGACCGTCCCGGCGTGCTTCTGGCGGGAGCTGCGCGCGCCTATGCCAACCGCTGGGCCGTCACCCCGGCGCAGTGCGTCGCGGTGTTCACGAACAACGACGACGGGCATCGGACAGCGAACGATCTTGCCGCGCGGGGCGTCTCGGTCGCGGCGGTGATCGATACGCGCGCCGATGCGCCGGACTGCGCCGCCGCCGAGACGCTGAAGGGCGCCGTGGTCACCGGCACATCCGGCCGGCTGAGGCTGTCGGGGCTGACCGTGCGCCTTGCCGATGGCAGCACGCGGCGGATCGCCTGCGGGGCGCTTGCCGTCTCGGGCGGCTGGAACCCCAACCTGCATCTCAGCGCGCAGCAGCGCACCCGCCCGGTCTGGGACGAGGCCATCGCCGCCTTTCGCCCGGCGCCCGGCGCGGTGGCGGGGCAGCGGCTGGCCGGGGCCGCCGCGGGACGGTTCTCGACCCATGGCGCGCTGGAAGAGGGCGCGGCGGCGGCGCGCGCCGCCCTGGCGGATCTGGGGATCGCGGCCCCCGCCGAGGCGGCCCTTCCGCGGGCCGAGGACGCGCCCACCCGGATCGGCGCCTTCTGGCATGTCGCGGGCGTGAAGGGGCGGGCCTGGCTCGATTTCCAGAATGACGTGACGGTGAAGGACGTGGCCCTGGCCCGGCAGGAGGGCTTCCACTCGGTCGAGCATGTCAAGCGCTACACCACGCTGGGCATGGCGACGGACCAGGGCCGCACCGCGAACGTGAACGCCATCGGCGTGATGGCCGCGCTGACCGGGCAGGGCATCGCCGAGACGGGCACCACGATGTTCCGCCCGCCCTATACCCCGGTCTCCATCGGCGCCTTCGCCGGGCGCGCCCGCGACGCGGAGTTCCGGCCCACGCGCCGCACGCCCACCCATGGCTGGGCCGAGGAGCGGGGCGCCGTGTTCGTCGAGGCCGGCCAATGGCTGCGGGCGCAGTATTTCCCGCAGCCGGGCGAAACCCATTGGCGCGAGACCGTCGATCGCGAGGCGAAGGCCGTGCGCGCCGCCGTGGGCATCTGCGATTGCACCACGCTGGGCAAGATCGACGTGCAGGGCCGCGATGCCGCCGCCTTCCTGAACCGGATCTACTGCAACGGCATGGCCAAGCTGCCCGTGGGCCGCGTGCGCTACGGGCTGATGCTGCGCGAGGACGGGATCGCGATGGATGACGGCACGGCGGCCCGGCTGGCCGAGGATCATTTCGTCGTCACCACCACCACCGCCAATGCGGGCGCGGTCTATCGGCACATGGAATTCGCGCGCCAGTGCCTGTGGCCGGGGATGGACGTGCAGCTGATCTCGACCACCGACGCCTGGGCGCAGATCGCCGTGGCGGGGCCAAACGCGCGCGCGCTTCTGCGGCGGATCGTGGACGACGCGCACGACCTGTCGAACGAAGCGTTCCCCTTCATGGCCTGCGGCGCGGTCACCGTCTGCGGAGGGCTGCGTGCGCGCCTCTTCCGGATCAGCTTTTCGGGCGAACTGGCCTATGAGATCGCCGTGCCCGCGCGCTACGGCGACGCGCTGATGCGCGACCTGATGGAGCAGGGCGCCGATCTGGGGGTCACGCCCTACGGCACCGAGGCGCTGGGCGTGCTGCGCATCGAGAAGGGGCACGCCGCCGGCAACGAGCTGAACGGCCGGACGACGGCGGCCATGCTCGGGCTGGGGCGCATGGTGTCCACGGCCAAGGACAGCATCGGCGCGGTCCTGTCGCGCCGCGAGGCGCTGGAGGCGGAGGACCGGCGCCTTGTCGGGCTGGTGCCGCTCGACGGCCGCACCGCGCTGCCAGGCGGCGCGCATCTGCTGGCCGACGGCGCCGCGCAGAGGGCGGAGAACGCGCGCGGCTGGATCAGCTCGGCGGCCTTCTCGCCCGCCCTGGGCAGCCCCATCGCGCTGGCGTTTCTTGCCAATGGCCCCGAGCGGATGGGCGACACGCTGCGGGCCGTCAGCCCGGTGGACGGGCTGGATATCCCGGTGCGGGTCGTCTCTCCCCATTTCGTCGATCCCGAAGGAGGGCGCCTGCGTGGCTGACCATCGTCTTCACCCCGTCTGCGCCACGGGCGGGCCGCAACCGCGCAGCGCCCGGCACGGCGACGTGACGCTGGCCGAGATGCCGGATCTCGCCATCGCCTCGCTGGCGCAGCGCGCCGGCGGCGATGCGGCGCTGGTGGCGCTTTCGCAGGGGCTGATCGGCGGGCCGCCGCCCGGACCCCGGCAGGTGGCCGGCGCGCCGGACGGCGTGCAGATGATGTGGACCGGACCCGACCAGTGGTTCGTCCTCGCCCCGTTTCCCACGCATGAGGAGATCGCCGCGACGCTGGCCGCGCGCGCCGCCGGGGCGGCGTCGGTCACCGAGCAGACCGATGGCTGGGTCTGTTTCGGCCTGCGCGGGGCGGGCGCGATCCGCGTGCTCGAACGGCTCTGCCGGCTCGACCTGCCGCGGATGGAGGCCGGCACCGCCGAGCGGACCAGTATCGAGCACATGGGCTGCTTCATCATCTGCGACGAGGCCGGTATGGCCTGGCGCGTGCTCGGCGCGCGCTCCTCGGCGCTGTCGTTGTGGCACGCGCTCGAGACCGTCGCGCGTGGCCTGTCCTGACGAATGGTCGGCATATGCCTGCGGCATGCCGGTCCCGGACAAGTTCCCGTCGCGTGACGGCATAGGACCCCTGAACATCATTCCAGAGAAAGCACCCGACCCGTGAGCAAGTTCGCATTGACCATCAAGTGCAAGTCCACCCGCGGCCTCGTGGCCGCCGTCGCGGGGTTTCTCGCCGACAACGGCTGCAACATCACCGACAGCGCGCAGTTCGACGACCTCGAGACCGGCAATTTCTTCATGCGGGTGAGTTTCACCGCGGAAACCGGCGCCGCCCTGGCCGATCTGGAAACGGCGTTCGCGCCGGTGGCCGAGCGCTTCGGGATGCAGTGCGACTTCCACGACGAGGCGGCGCGCACGAAGGTTATCATCATGGTCTCGCGCTTCGGGCATTGCCTGAATGATCTGCTCTATCGCTGGCGGATCGGTGGCTTGCCCATCGACATCGTCGCGGTGATCTCGAACCACATGGATTACCAGAAGCTGGTCGTGAACCACGACATTCCCTTCCATTGCATCCGCGTCACGAAGGAGAACAAGCCGCAGGCCGAGGCGCAGATCATGGAGATCGTCGAGGAAACCGGCACCGAACTGATCGTGCTGGCGCGCTACATGCAGATCCTCAGCGACGCGATGTGCCGCCGCATGTCGGGGCGGATCATCAACATCCACCATTCCTTCCTGCCCAGCTTCAAGGGCGCGAATCCCTACAAGCAGGCCTTCGAGCGGGGGGTGAAGCTGATCGGTGCGACCTCGCATTACGTCACCAGCGACCTCGACGAGGGGCCCATCATCGAGCAGGACACGGTCCGCGTGACCCATGCCCAGAGCGCCGAGGACTATGTCAGCCTCGGGCGCGACGTGGAAAGCGCGGTGCTGGCCCGGGCGGTCCATGCGCATATCCACAAGCGCACGTTTCTCAACGGTCAGAAGACGGTGGTCTTCCCGGCAAGCCCCGGAAGCTATGCAAGCGAACGCATGGGGTGAGCGGCCGCTCCGGTGTTCCGTCGCGCAGATCGTTCAAACGGCGACCGCCCAAATGTCGCCGAAGTCCCGGCATGGATGTCGAGCGGTCGCGGCGCGGCGCCTCGAGTGGGCAGATGGGACGCAGGCTGACCGGGGGCGCGAAAAGCCCGCGGCATGCAGGTCGTTTGCGCGAAAGATCCCGGCCGACTCGCCTCTTCACAGAGCGAATCACCCATGGTAGTCTGTGCGCATACGTCGGGTAACGGCGAAGGACTTCACCTTGAGGCGGGGCAGACGGCACGGGCTTTGGGGTGCGTCCATGAAGCCATGGGCGGACTTCGATATCTGAGGGTCACCGGCAAAATCAGAACCAGAACTGGCGGAAGGCACGAGCGGGAGCAGGCACGGCCGATCGGGTTCTGCCCGAACTCGCATTGGCGCCGCCCTCGGTCCGACCGCCAGCCGGAGACCACGGAAAGCCTCGTGCCCGCGGCATGGGACGGCCGCCTGACAAAGGCGCCGCCCGTTGCCCGGCCCCGCCCGTTCTTCCGCATCCGCCGGCGCTCACCTGTCGCACCCGTTGCCCGGCATTTTTCCCGTGCGCGGTCGGCGGTGCCAGTCGCGCCTGCAGGACCGGGCAAGGCCGGTTGACAGCATCCGGACTTCGTGACACTTCCCGCGCGTCTGGTCGACATGGCTGGGCATCATTGGTGTTGGTGGCCCCCGCAAGGGGATGCCTGTCGGCCTGAAGGGCGCCCCGCACGGCGCCTTGCATGGCAAAGGACAACGCCCTTCACAGGGGACTGGTGCGAATATTCGTACGAATATTCGCGCAAGCGCCCAGCGACATGAAGGAGATCAGACGGTGACCAAACGCACCTCTGCCAAGTACAAGATCGACCGCCGGATGGGCGAAAACATCTGGGGCCGCCCGA
>CAZGHJ010000027.1:0-19378 GCA_964525355.1 uncultured Roseicyclus sp. | reverse complement strand
GGCGGTCGAAGGAAACTTGGCAGCGTCGCGCAGTTTGGATATCAGGCGATGCGAAACACGGAACACGGGTGAGGCGGCAGCATGCGCAGAGTGGTTGTGACGGGGCTGGGGCTGGTGACGCCGCTGGCGACCGGCGTCGAGGAGACCTGGACCCGGCTTCTGGCCGGCCAGTCGGGTGCGGGCCCCATCACGCGCTTCGATGCGAGCGGGCTTGCCACGACCTACGCCTGCGAGGTCAAGCGCGGCGACGGGACCAACGGCACCTTCAACCCCGACGACTGGATGGAGCCCAAGGAGGCGCGCAAGGTCGACGAGTTCATCCTTTACGGCATGGCCGCGGCCGACCAGGCAATCAAGGATGCGGGCTGGGCGCCCACAGACACGGAAAGCCTCGAGCGCACCGGCTGTCTGATCGGCTCTGGGATCGGCGGGCTGAACTCGATCGCGCAGACCTCCATCACGCTGAAGGAAAAGGGGGCGCGACGGGTCTCGCCCTTCTTCGTGCCCGGCGCGCTGATCAACCTGATTTCGGGGCAGGTCTCGATCCGATACGGCTTCAAGGGGCCGAACCACGCGGTGGTGACCGCCTGCTCCACCGGCGCGCACGCGATCGGGGACGCGGCACGGTTGATCGCGCTGGACGATGCTGACGTCATGATCGCGGGGGGCGCGGAAAGCCCGATCTGCGAGATCGGCATCGCCGGGTTCAACGCCTGCAAGGCGCTGTCGACGAAACGCGCGGATGAGCCCCAGAAGGCCTCGCGCCCGTGGGACTCGGACAGCGACGGTTTCGTGATGGGCGAGGGCGCGGGCATGGTGGTGCTGGAGGAATACGAGCACGCGAAGGCCCGCGGCGCGACGATCTACGCCGAGATCCTGGGCTACGGACTGTCGGGGGACGCCTATCACATCACCGCGCCGCCGCCCGATCACGAGGGCGCCGAGCGGGCCATGCGCGCGGCGCTGAAGCGGGCGGGGCTGGAGCCTTCGGCGATCGATTACGTCAACGCGCACGGCACCTCGACCATGGCGGACACGATCGAACTGGCCGCCGTCGAGCGGCTCATGGGCAACCATGCGGCGAACCTGATGATGTCCTCGACCAAGTCGATGACCGGGCACCTTCTGGGGGCGGCCGGCGCGATCGAGGCGATCTTCTCGATCCTCGCGCTGCGCGACCAGGTGGCGCCGCCGACGATCAACCTCGACACGCCCGCAGCGGAGACGCCGATCAACCTGTGCGCCAATGCCGCGCAGAAAGGCGAGATCAACGTGGTGCAGTCGAACTCCTTCGGCTTCGGCGGGACCAATGCCTGCCTGATCATGGGGCGCGCCTGAGCCCATGTGGAAGCACATCGCAGCCAACGGTTTCAGCCTTTTGATCCTGCTTGCCATCGCGCTTGCAGGCGCCATCGGCTGGGGTCAGCGGCAATGGGTGTCGGACGGGCCGCTCGACCAGGCGATCTTCTTCGAGGTGGAGCGGGGCGCGACGCTCAGGGCGGTCTCGGAGGATCTCGAGGCCGCGGGCGCGGTCTCCTCCGCGATGATCTTCCGGCTTGGCACGGAATACGCCGACGCGGCCGGGGATCTGCGCTTTGGCTCCTACGAGATCCCGGCGGGCGCCTCGATGCAGACGGTGCTGGAAATCGTGACGGCGGGCGGGCCGTCCAGCTTCCGCTACGCGGCGACCTACGTGCTTCGGATCGACGGCGGCGGCGAGTTGCGTCTGCGCGAGCGGATGCCGGGCACCGGAGAGATCGTGGAGCTGGCGACGTTCGAATACGAGGACGGGGTGCCGGAGATCTATTCCGATCTCGTGGCGCGAGAGCAGATCACCGTCTACCGGGTTGCGGTGCCCGAGGGCCTGACCAGCTGGCAGATCGTGCAGGGGCTGAACGAGGCGGATTTCCTGTCGGGGGAGGTGGCGGACATTCCCGCGGAAGGCATGCTGGCGCCCGATACTTACGAGGTGCGTCGAGGTGACGACCGGACCGAGCTTCTGGCGAGGATGCGCGCGGCGCAGGAGCGCATTCTGGCCGAAGCCTGGGAGAACCGGGTCGACGGTCTGCCGCTGTCGAGCCCGGAGGAGGCTCTGACGCTCGCCTCGATCATCGAGAAGGAAACCTCCGTCCCCGATGAGCGGCGGCAGGTCGCGAGCGTCTTCGTCAACCGCCTGAACCGGGGCATGCGGCTGCAGACGGATCCCACGGTGATCTATGGCGTGACCAACGGACGGGGCGTTCTGGGCCGTGGGATTCGCCAGTCGGAGCTGCGTGACGACAACCCGTGGAACACCTATGTGATCGATGGGTTGCCGCCGACGCCCATCGCAAATCCGGGCCGCGCCGCGATCGAGGCCGCGCTCGACCCCGACACGACCGACTACATCTTCTTCGTGGCCGACGGCACAGGTGGGCATGCTTTCTCGCAAACCCTTGAAGAGCATAACAGAAATGTCGCGATCTGGCGGCAGATCGAGGCCGAGCGGGCGGCCTCCGGCAATTGACGCCGGAGTGACGGTTAACGAAATGTGACTGAAATGTGGCGCCGTTAACCTGTTGAAAGTAATAAACTTCTTGACCCTGCGCGCGGTCCGTGGCATCAATTAAGGCAAGCTGGATGACGTGGGTGAATTGGCCCCGGGGACGTTCCCCGAGGGCCTTTTTTGTTTGCGCTGCTCACGGACCGGAAACGTGACCCGGACACGTGGAACCCATCAATGATCGATACTGGCACCGGTGACGCAGGACATCGTTCCTTGCGTCCCCACGACACGGGCACTCGGGATGGCCGCCAATGGCGGGGGCACCCCGTGCCGCGGATCTGGGACCCCGAGGACCTCGAACTCACGCTGGAGCGTGCCGAGATGCTCGTCGCCCGGGCCCAGAGGGTTTTCGAAACGACCGTCGAAGCCCTGGAAGATGCGGTCGAGGCCTTGAAGTCCATGCCCGAGGCGGGCGAGCGCGAGGTCATGAAGGATGTCAAGGCGATGAATGTCGCCCTGATGCAGGCCATGGACATGCAGGAGAAGGCACGTGTCGCAGGAAGCAGGCATTTCGGGAAAGGGACAGGGTCGGGTAGTGGCGGTCGGCTCGACCTCGCCGCGGCGCGGGAAGAAATCGGCGAGCGACTGGCTCGCCTCCGCGACGCCGGAGACTGAAGCGGCCTTTCTCGACACGCTGTCCGAAAACGCGATGGCGGCTCTGGCGTGGCTCTTCGAGTTCTGGGCGCTTCCCCATCAACGCCCGCCCGAGGGCGAGTGGCGGACCTGGGTGGTGCTGGGTGGGCGCGGCGCCGGCAAGACGCGCGCGGGTGCCGAGTGGGTGCGCGCACAGGTCGAGGGCCCCGGCCCGCAGGATGAAGGCCGGATGCGCCGCGTGGCTCTGGTGGGCGAGACCTACGACCAGGCGGTGGCGGTCATGGTCAAGGGTGACAGTGGCATCATCGCCTGCACGCCGCCCGATCGGCGCCCGCGCTGGGTCGCGGGGGAACGGCTGCTGCGCTGGCCCAACGGGGCGGAGGCGCGGGTCTTTTCCGCCCATGACCCCGAGGCGCTGAGGGGGCCGCAGTTCGACTGTGCCTGGGCCGACGAGCTGGCGAAATGGACGTCGGGCCGCGAGGCCTGGGACATGCTCCAATTCGCGCTGCGGATCGGGCCGAGCCCGCGGGCGGTGGTGACGACGACACCGCGCAACGTGGAGGTGTTGCACGATATTCTCGACCGGGACAGCACCGTGCATACCCACGCAAGGACAGAGGCCAATCGAGCCTTTCTCGCCCAGGGCTTCATCGAGGAGATCCGCTCGCGTTACGGCGGCTCGCGCCTTGGCCGTCAGGAGATCGACGGCGAGCTTCTGCATGAAGCCGAGGACGCGCTCTGGCGGCGCAGCGACATCGACGCCGGCCGGGTCAGCCGGTTTCCGGACGATGCGCGCATCATCGTGGCGGTGGACCCGCCGGTGACAGGCCGCAAGACTTCGGACGCCTGCGGCATCGTCGTGGTGGCTGTCGTCACCCATGGGCCGGTCGGCGACTGGCACGCGGTGGTAATCGATGATTGCAGCGTGTCCGCGGCCAGCCCGATGGCCTGGGCGCGGGCGGCGGTGGCGGCCTATCGCCGCCACGGAGCCGACCGGATGGTGGCCGAGGTCAACCAGGGCGGCGACATGGTCGGAACGATCATGCGGACGATCGACCCGCTGGTGAACTTTCGGCCGGTGCATGCCTCGCGGGGCAAGACGGCACGGGCCGAACCGGTGGCCGCGCTCTACGAGCAGGGGCGCGTGGCGCATCTGGGCGTGCTGTCCGAACTCGAGGACGAGATGTGCCTGATGACGCGCGCCGGCTACGAGGGGCGCGGCAGCCCGGACCGGGTGGACGCGCTCGTCTGGGCGCTGACCGACGGGCTGCTCCTGCCGGCGATGCGACGGCTGAGCCCGGGTATCCGGGCCCTCTGAAAGACGACGAGGACGCGGCGCAACGGCGCCGTGCCCCGGGCGAGAGGATCGCACCGGGTTCTTGAGACATGACTTCAGGAGAGAGGCGCATGGTATTGGAATTCTTGCGAAAGCCGCAGAGAGCGACGCCGGAGCGCAAGGCCTCGGCCGCGGCGCGTGTGGCCGTCTGGGGCCAATCGGGCCGCGTCGCCTGGAGTCCGCGGGACACCGCCTCGCTCACGCGGAACGGCTTTCTCGGCAACCCGGTCGGTTACCGCGCGGTGCGCATGATTGCCGAGGCCGCCGCCGCATTGCCGGTGATCTGCCAGGACGTGACGCGGCGCTACGACACCCACCCGGCGCTGAGCCTCATCACGCGGCCGAATGCCGGCCAGGGGCGGGCGGACCTGATGGAGGCGGCCTATGTCCAGCTTCTGTTGTCGGGAAACGCGTATTTCGAAGCGGTCAGCCCGGAGCCTGGCTGGCCGACGGAATTGCACGTGCTGCGGTCCGACAGGATGAGCGTGGTGCCCGGCGCCAATGGCTGGCCCGTGGGCTACGACTATACGGTCAGCTCGCGCAAGCACCGGTTCCTGCCGGAGTTGATCTGCCATATCCGCTCGGTCCATCCACAGGACGACCATTACGGTCTCGCGCCGCTGCAGGCCGCCGCTACCGCGATCGACGTGCACAACGCCGCCGCGCGCTGGTCGAAGGCCCTTCTGGACAATGCCGCGCGGCCGTCGGGCGCGATCGTCTATCGCGGCATGGACGGCGATGGCGCCATGAGCGCGGACCAGTTCGAGCGCCTGCAATCGGAACTCGAGACGCACCACCAGGGCGCGCGCAACGCGGGCCGGCCGATGCTGCTCGAGGGCGGGCTCGACTGGAAACCGATGGGCTTCTCGCCCTCCGACATGGAGTTCCAGAAGACCAAGGAGGCCGCGGCGCGCGACATCGCGCTGGCTTTCGGGGTGCCGCCGATGCTGCTGGGCATTCCCGGCGACGCGACCTACGCCAACTACGCCGAGGCGAACCGGGCCTTCTACCGGCTGACGGTCCTGCCGCTGGCGCAGAAGGCGCTGGCGGCGATGTCGCACTGGCTTTCGGGGCTCGGCGCCGATCCGGTGGAACTGAAGCCCGACCTCGACCAGGTTCCGGCGCTTGCCGCGGAACGCGACGCGCAATGGCAGCGGATCGCGCAGGCCGATTTCCTCACCGAGGCCGAGAAACGCAGCCTCCTCGGCCTGCCGGCGCATCTGGAGGGATCATGACGTCGCGATCGACAATCGGAGGCTCTCGCTACCTGTACGCGCCGTTCGACGCGGCGACGGCTCGGATCGAGGCCAACGAGCGGGTGCTGGAAGAGAAATGGCAGGCGATGAACTACCGCCTTGTCGCGATGGAGGCAGCGCTGGAGCGGCTGGAGCGGCGGTTGTGGCTGGCGGTCTACGGTGTTCTGGCCGTCATTCTGGCAGAGGCATTCACCCAGCTTCTGGACATTAGCTCTGCCTTTTAGGGGAATGAAAAAAATGCAAAACCTCACGACCACGCTTGAGACCAAGTTCTGTCGGTTCGACACCGAGGCCAAGCTATCGGACGGCTGCCGGATCGAGGGCTACGCCTCGCTTTTCGGCACGACCGACCAGGGCGGCGACATCGTCGAGCCCGGTGCCTATTCCCGGAGCCTTGGGACCGACCGCCGCGTCAAGATGCTGTGGCAGCATGATCCGCGTGAGCCAATCGGCATCTGGGACGCGGTGCAGGAGGACACGAAGGGCCTCTACGTGAAAGGCCGGCTGCTGGACAGCGTGATGCGCGCCCGTGAGGCTGCGGCGCTGATCGAGGCAGGCGCAATCGACGGGCTGAGCATCGGCTATCGCACGGTGCGGGCTCAGAAAAACGACAAGGGCCAGCGGCTCCTGTCGGAGGTGGAACTCTGGGAAGTGTCGCTCGTGACCTTCCCGATGCTGCCTCAAGCGCGGCTGTCCGGGGCGGGGGCCGATGCGGCCAAGGCCGAGGATCTGCGCGACCTGGCGACGGTGTTCGAGAACGCCCGCCGCAAACTGGCGGCGCGTATCGCCCGCTGATCAACCAGAACCTCAGAGGTGATGCGATGACCGAAACCGACGAGACGGGCCGGGCGGCCCGTTCCATGACCGACGTGACAGCCGCGATCGACGGCTTTCTCAGTCAATTCAACGAACTCCAGGACGACATGAACCTTAAGCTTCGCAAACAGGAAGAGCGGATTGCCATGCTGACGACCAAGACCATGACCCATGCCCGCCCGGCGCTGAGTGCCCAGGTCGAGACCGGCGCCCCCCATCGCAAGGCGATGGAGAGCTACCTGCGCTGCGGCGACGACGACGCGCTGCGCGGCATCGAACTGGAAGGCAAGGCGATGAATACCGCCATCAATGCCGAAGGGGGCTACCTCGTCGATCCGCAGACGGCCGAGACGATCCAGTCGGTGCTGCGGTCGGCCTCGAGCCTGCGCGCGGTCGCCAACGTGGTCACGGTCGACGCGACTTCCTTCGATGTGCTGGTGGACAGCACCGAAGTCGGTGCGGGCTGGGCCGACGAGGTCACCGACACGTCGGAAACCGATACGCCGACCATCGAGCGTATCTCGATCCCGCTGCACGAGCTGTCGGCGATGCCCAAGGCGTCGCAGCGGCTTCTGGACGATGCGGCCTTCGACATCGAGGGCTGGCTTGCCGGCCGGATCGCCGACAAGTTCGCCCGGGCCGAGGCCGATGCCTTCATCAACGGCAATGTCGCGGGCCGGCCGTCGGGTCTTCTGAGCCATTCCAAGGTCGACAACGACGCCTGGAGCTGGGGCAATCTCGGTTACGTCGCCACCGGTACGGCGGGCGATTTCGACTCCACCAATGCCGCCGATGCCATCGTCGATCTCGTCTATGCGCTGGGCGCCCGCTACCGTGCGAACGCCACCTTCGTGATGAACTCCAAGACCGCAGGCGCGGTCCGCAAGATGAAGGATGCCGATGGCCGGTTCCTCTGGCTCGACGGCCTGTCGCAGGGCGAGCCGGCGCGGCTTATGGGTTATCCGGTGCTCATTGCCGAGGACATGCCCGACATCGGGGCGGATTCCATGGCCATCGCCTTTGGCGATTTCGGCGCGGGCTACACGATCGCGGAGCGTCCCGACCTGCGGGTCCTGCGCGATCCCTTCTCAGCCAAGCCGCACGTCCTGTTCTACGCCACCAAGCGCGTGGGCGGAGATGTCACCGACTTCGCGGCGATCAAGTTGCTGAAATTCGGCGTCAGCTGAGGCGCCGCGCCCAACCCGTCCCGGCTTGAGCCGGGGCGGGCGGCGGCGGCGGATCGCAATCCAGCTGCGCGGTTTCCCGCCCGAGCAGGCGGTCCGTCGTCGTCTCCCTTCTTCCCCACATGACCCGTTTTCCCGACCCGCCCGGTGCCGCCAACGGCCCGGGGCGACCGCGGCCGCACGACCGGAGATCCGCCCATGCTGCAAGAATTGACGACTGTGCCCTCCGCGGCCTGGCCCGTGGCCGAGCTGGCCGACCATCTGCGGCTGTCGCGCGGGTTCGCGGATGACGGCTCGCTCGATACGGAGCTCGAAGGCTGCCTGCGCGCCGCCGCCTCGGCGATCGAGGCGCGAACCGCCAAGGCGCTGTTCCGGCGCCGGTTTTCCGTGACGATCACGGCGTGGACGACCGAGGATTGCCAGCTTCTGCCGCTGGCTCCGGTCTTCGCGGTGGAAAGCGTGACCATCGTCTCGCGCACGGGCGAGCCGCGGCTTCTGGCGAACGGCGCCTATGCGCTTGTCGCCGACGCCCACCGCCCCGCGATCATCGGCGCGACAGGGTACCTGCCAATGATTGGCACCGCAGGACATGCCGTGATCGAGCTTGTCGCGGGCTACGCCGATACCTGGGCAGGTCTGCCCGCCGATCTGCGCCAGGCCGTGATCGTCATGGCCGCCGCCGTCTTCGGGCAGAACGTCGATCCCGACAGGGGTCTGCCTCGCACCGTGCTCGCGCTTATCGAGCCTTACCGACCGCTGCGCCTGAGCGGGGTGCGGGCATGACCGCGCCGGCGCTCAATCGCCAACTGACGCTGGAGGCGCCGCAGCGGGTGCCCGACGGGGCGGGCGGGTTCATCGAGACCTGGCAAGCGCTCGGCCGTGTCTGGGCCGAGGTGTTGCCGCGCGGCGCGGGCCGCGAGGTGGACGCGGCGGCCTCCCGGCTGAACCTGAAGATACTGGTGCGCGCCACACCCCATGGTGCGCCCTCGCGCCCCACGGCCGCCATGCGGTTCCGCGAGGGCGCGCGGCTCTACCGGATCGAGGCGGTGACCGAGGCGGACGCCACGGGGCGTTACCTGATCTGTTTCGCCAGCGAGGAGACGGGCGCATGAGCTACGCATCCGCTGCCGCATTGCAGGCCGCCGTCTACGCCGCGTTGCAGGACGACCCCACCGTGGCAGCGCTTTCGGGGGGCGCGATCTACGATGCCATTCCGCCGGGCGCGGTGCCCGGGCTTTACGTCAGCCTCGGGCCGGAAATCGCCCGCGATCAGGCCGACAAGGGCGGCGACGGTGCCGTGCACGACTTCGCGGTTCGGGTGATCTCGGACGGAGCGGGTTTCGGCGCGGCGAAGGCGCTGGCGGTGGCCATCTCGGACGCGCTGGATGCCGCGCCGCTCGATCTGTCGCGCGGCCATCTGATCAGCCTGCGGTTCCGTCGCGCCAGCGCGCGGCGGGCGGGCGCGGCGCGCGAGATCGACCTGTGGTTTCGGGCGCGCATCGACCTCGGTGCCGTCTGAAGACTGTCCTTCACATATTCCCAGAACTGGAGAACCAAGATGCCTGCCCAAAGCGGAAAGGACCTTCTTATCAAGGTCGATATGGACGGCGCCGGTCTGTTTCAGACGGTGGCTGGCCTGCGCGCCACGCGCCTGTCATTCAACGCCGAGCCGGTCGACGTGACGACCCTGGAATCCACCGGCGGCTGGCGCGAGCTTCTGGCCGGTGCCGGGGTCAAGTCGGCGGCGATCTCGGGCTCGGGCATCTTTCGCGACGAGGCGACGGACGCGCGTGCCAGGTCGATCTTCTGGGCCGGCGATACGCCGAATTTCCAGGTGGTCATTCCCGATTTCGGCATCGTCGAGGGCGCGTTCCAGATCACGTCGATCGAATATTCGGGCTCGCATGACGGCGAGGCGACCTACGAGCTGTCGATGGCCTCGGCCGGCGCGCTCAGCTTCACGGCGGTCTGAGCCATGGCCAATCCCTGGGCAGGAGAGGTGGCGCTGGTCGTCGACGGGGAGCGGCGGGTCGCGAAGCTGACGCTGGGGGCCCTGGCCGAGTTGGAGGACCAGATGGGCGCGGGCAGCCTCGCCGATCTGGTCGCGCGCTTCGAGAGCGACGCACTGAAGGCGAGGGACGTGTTGGCGCTCGTGGCCGCGGGGTTGCGGGGCGGCGGCTGGACGGGTTCCGTGCGCGACCTGATGACCGCCGAGATCGAGGGCGGCGTACTGGAGGCCGCGCGGGTCGCCGCGTTGCTGCTGGCACGCGCGTTCCGGGTGCCGGGATGATCGGCAACACGGGCGGCGGGCGACCTGGCTTCGACTGGGCCGCCTTGATGCGCGTCGGGCTCGGCGAGCTGGGCCTCGCGCCGGAGGTTTTCTGGCGGCTGAGCCCGGCGGAGTTTCTGATGCTTCTGGGCGGTGCGGGCCCCGCGCCGATGGGCCGAAGCGCCTTCGAGGCGCTCGCCGCGCGCTTCCCCGACGGCAATGACAGGACGAAGGGAGATGCCCCATGAGGGACGACGATCAGGAAGCCGACCGCCTTGGCGGCGAGCTTGGCGATCTCGAGACGGCGCTGTCCAACGCCTCGCAGATGACCGCGACGTTCCAGGCGGAACTGCAATCGCTGCAGGGCACGATGCTTTACACCGGGCGCGAGGTCAGTTCCATGAGCCGCTCGCTCGGCAGCGGGCTGAGGCGGGCTTTCGACGGGGTCGTCTTCGACGGCATGCGCCTGTCGGATGCCCTCAAGAACGTGGCGCGCAGCATGGTGGACACCGCCTACAACACCGCGATGCGCCCCGTTCAGAACGCCATCGGAAGCTCGATCATGGGCGGCGTGAACTCCATGCTTTCGGGGCTTCTTCCGTTCCAGCAGGGCGGTGTCATCAGCCAGGGCCGCGTCACGCCCTTCGCGCGCGGCGGCGTGGTGCGCGGTGCCACGACCTTCCCGATGCGGGGCGGCACCGGGCTCATGGGCGAGGCGGGGCCGGAGGCGATCCTGCCCTTGCAGCGCGGGGCGGACGGGCGCCTGGGGGTCGCGGGCGGTGGCGGTGCGTCCACGGTCAACGTGACGATGAACATCTCGACGCCCGACGTGCAGGGCTTCCGCCGCAGCCAGAGCCAGATCGCCGCCGAAATGGGACGCGCGCTGGCCCGTGGACAGCGCAACCGCTAGATCAGGGAGAACAGGAGCCATGAGCTTTCACGAGGTCCGGTTCCCGGCCAATCTGAGCCTCGGCTCGGTGGGCGGGCCCGAACGGCGCACCGAGGTGGTGACGCTGTCGAACGGCTACGAGGAGCGGAACACGCCCTGGGCCCATTCGCGCCACCGCTATGATGCCGGCGCGGGCATGCGCTCGCTCGACGACGTGGCGGAACTGGTGGCCTTCTTCGAGGCCAGGAGCGGCATGCTGCACGGCTTCCGCTGGAAGGACTGGGCCGATTGGAAAAGCTGCGCGCCCTCGGGCACGCCCGCCTTCGACGACCAACGGATCGGTACGGGCGACGGCGCCACGGTGATCTTCCAGCTCAGCAAGCGCTATGCCTCGGGCGCGGACGCCTACGATCGCCCCATCGTGAAGCCCGTGTCGGGCACCGTTCTGGCCGGGGCCGGCGGCGGCGAGCGGGTCGCGGGCGCGGAGTTCGACGTCGACCTGGCAACGGGACGTGTCACCTTCGCCACGCCGCCCGCGCCGGGCGAAGCCGTGACCGCGGGCTTCGAATTCGACGTTCCGGTGCGCTTCGACACCGACACGATCCAGGTCTCGGTCGCCGCCTTTCATGCCGGCGAGGTCCCGTCGGTGCCGATCGTGGAGCTTCGGCTATGAGCGCCGCGGCTCTCGACGCGCATCTGGCCACGGGCGCGACCGAGGTCGCGCGCTGCTGGAAGCTGACGCGCAACGATGGCGTCGTGCTGGGCTTCACCGATCACGACCGGGATCTCGTCTTCGACGGTGTCACGTTCTGCGCGGGCACCGGGCTGAGTGCTGCGGCGCTCAGCCAGACCACGGGTCTTGCGGTCGACAATACCGAGGCCGCGGGCGCCCTGACCGCCGCGGCCATCTGCGAGAGCGACATCGTCGCCGGCCGTCTTGACGGCGCGGAGGTCGAGGCCTGGCTGGTGCAGTGGTCGGCGCCCGAGAACCGTGTCCTGCAGTTCCGCGGCAGCATCGGTGAGGTGACGCGCGCGGGCGGGGCCTTCACCGCCGAGTTGCGCGGGCTGTCGGAGGTGCTGAACGTGCCGCGAGGCCGGGTCTATCAGAAGCGCTGCACGGCGCAGCTTGGCGACGCGGTCTGCGGGGTGGATCTTTCCGCGCCGGCTTTCTCGGTGGAGGCGCCGATCCTCTACATGGAAGACCAGCGCGTCTTCGAACTCGACACCGCCGGAAGCTACGAGGCCCGCTGGTTCGAGCGGGGCGTTCTGACCGTGCTCGACGGCGCGGCCGCAGGACTGTCGGGTGCGATCAAGCGCGACCGGCCGCAGCAGACGGGTCTGCGGCGCGTCGAGCTTTGGGACCGCCTGCGCGGTGCGGTCGGCCCGGGCGACCGGGTTCGCCTCGTGGCGGGCTGCGACAAGCGCATGGACACCTGCCGGAGCAAGTTCGCCAACATCGTGAATTATTCCGGGTTTCCCGACATTCCCGGCGAGGACTGGCTGATGACGCACCCCACCCGCATGTCGATCCGCGACGGGAGCAGCCGTCGATGAGCCGTCCCGCCCGCCCCGAAATCGTCGCCGCGGCGCGGACCTGGCTCGGCACGCCCTACCGGCATCAGGCGCGCTGTCGCGGTGCCGGCTGCGACTGTCTGGGGCTGATCCTCGGCGTGTGGGAGGACTGCATCGGCCCCTTGCCCGACCTGCCGCCCGCCTATACCGCCGACTGGTCCGAGGCCTCGGGGCAGGAGCGGCTCTGGGAGGCGGCGCGTCGGCACCTCGTGCCCGTTCCCCTGGCCGATGCCGCGCCGGGCGATGTCCTGCTGTTCCGGATGCGCGGCGGCGCGGTCGCCAAGCATCTCGGCGTGCAGGCCGGGATCGGGCCGGACGCCAGCTTCATCCATGCCTATTCCAGGCGCGGCGTCGTCGAAAGCCGCCTGACGTCCCCCTGGGCGCGGCGCGTGGTGGCGCGTTTCGCTTTTCCTGAAGGATACTGACCCATGGCAACACTGCTTCTGTCCGCGGCCGGCGCCGCGCTGGGCTCGGCTTCCGGGATTTCCGCCTTCGGCCTTTCGGGCATGGTGCTCGGCCGTGCGGTCGGCGCCACGCTCGGCCGCGTGATCGACCAGCGCATTCTGGGCGCAGCCGCGGGCTCGGGCTCGGAGCCGGTGGAATACGGCCGGCTCGAACGGTTCCGCTTCACGGGCGCGGGCGATGGCGCCCCCGTGGCCGAGCTTTATGGCCGCATGCGGCTGGGCGGCCAGGTGATCTGGTCCACCAATTTCGTGGAAAACGTTTCGGTCTCGGGCGGCGAAAGCGGCGGCGGCAAGGGCGCGCCACCTCGCCCGGCCTCGCCCGAGGTGCGCGAATACTCCTACACCGTCAGCCTGGCCGTCGCGCTTTGTGAAGGCGAGATTTCCCGTGTCGGCCGGATCTGGGCCGATGGGACCGAGATCGACCGCCAGACGGTGAACATGCGGCTTTACAAGGGCCGACGCGATCAATTGCCCGATCCGCTGATCGAGGCGGTCGAGGGCGCGGGCCAGGTGCCCGCCTATCGCGGCACGGCCTATGTCGTGTTCGAGGATCTCGACCTGACACCGTTCGGCAACCGCGTGCCGCAATTCTCGTTCGAGGTGGTGCGTCCCGCACGCCCGCCGGCAGGCAGCGGCCTGTTGCCGGCGCCCACGCAGATGCTGCGCTCGGTCGCGCTGATCCCCGGCACCGGGGAATATGCGCTTGCGACCGAGCCCGTGCATTACGCAGGGGCGCTCGGCTCGGCTGGCTCGGCCAATGTGAGCGCCGAGGGCGGGCTGACCGATTTCGCGCAATCGTTGGAAACCCTGCGCGACACGCTGCCGGGCCTTGCCTCCGTCTCCATCATCTATTGCTGGTTCGGCGATGACCTGCGCGCGGGCCAATGCAAGTGCGAGCCCAAGGTCGAGGATGCCTCTCGCGATGGCGTGGGCCAGCCCTGGCGCATCGCGCAGATGCCGCGCAGCGCGGCCCGCGAGATCGCGAAGAACGCCGAGGGTCGGCCCGTCTATGGCGGCACGCCGGGCGATATCAGCGTGATCCAGGCGATCCAGGCGATCCGCGCTGGCGGCCAGGAGGTGATGTTCTATCCCCTTCAGCTGATGGAAATCCTGCCGGGCAACGGCAAGCCAGACCCCTGGGGCGGGTCCGAGCAGGCTGCCTTTCCATGGCGCGGGCGCATCACGGCCGAGATCGCGCCGGGCCGGCCCGGCAGCCCCGACGGCACCGCCAGCAACCGCGCCGCGGTCGAGACATTCTTCGGCACGGTTACCGCGGCCGATTTCAACGTTGCGCCGGGCGCGGTCACCTATAATGGCCCCGACGAGTGGAGCTATTCGCGCTACATTCTGCACTCGGCCGCGCTATGCGCCGCGGCAGGCGGGGTCGACGCCTTCTGCATCGGCTCGGAACTGCGCGGGCTGACGCAGATGCGCGACGATCTGGGCTTTCCCTTCGTCGAGCGGCTGGTCTGGCTGGCGGCGCAGGTGCGCAGCCTCCTGCCCGACGCGGACCTCACCTACGCCGCCGACTGGTCGGAATATTTCGGCTACCAGCCTGCCGACGGGTCCGGTGACGTGTTCTTCCATCTCGACCCCGTCTGGGCCGATGGCAATATCGATTTCATCGGCATCGACAACTACATGCCGCTCTCGGACTGGCGCGACGGCACCGATCACGCCGATGCGGCCTGGCCTGCGGTACACGATCTGACCTACCTGCATGCCAATATCGAGGGCGGCGAGGGCTGGGACTGGTATTATGCCAGCGAAGAGGATCGCGCGGCGCAGATCCGCACGCCAATCACCGATGGCGCGGGCGGCACGCCCTGGATCTATCGCTACAAGGGCCTGCGTGACTGGTGGTCGAACCCGCATTTCGACCGGCAGGGCGGGACGATCAGCCCCGTGGCCAGCCCCTGGGTGCCCCAGTCCAAACCCATCCGCTTCACCGAGTTCGGCTGCGCCTCCATCGACAAGGGCACGAACCAGCCCAACAAGTTCCTCGACCCCAAAAGTTCCGAAAGCGCGGCGCCCTATTTTTCGACCGGCCAGCGGGACGACGCGATCCAGTCGCAATATCTGCGCGCGGTGCTGTCTTACTGGCTGGCACCTGGCCGGAACCCGGTCTCGAACGTCTACGGCGGGCCGATGCTCGACATGGCGCGGGCTCACGCCTGGGCCTGGGACGCGCGCAGCTGGCCGGTTTTCCCCCATGACCTCGAGCGTTGGAGTGACGGCACGAACTGGTTTTACGGCCACTGGCTGACCGGGCGGATGGACGGAGTGCCGCTGGATCTGCTGGTGGCGGAGATCTGCGAACGCGCGGGCCTCAAGTATTACGACGTCTCGCGGCTTCATGGTTTGGTGCGCGGCCACGTGATGGGCCAGACCGAAAGCGCGCGCGCCGCGTTGCAGCCACTGATGCTGGCCTACGGCTTCCACGCGGTCGAGCGCGAGGGCAAGCTGGTTTTCCTGCCGCTGCCGAAAACCCCGGTGACCACCGTGACCGAGCCGCTCTGCGCGCTGAACGAGGATGGCGGCTCGGGCATGACCTGCAGCCGCGCCGCGCGTGCCGAGACGATCGGGCGGCTTCGCGTGGGCTTTTCCGACGGTGAGGCGAGTTACGACGCGCGGGTGTCCGAGGCGGTGCATCCCGGCGACGCCTCGGCCAATGTCTCGGAGCTTGACCTGCCGCTTGGTCTGATTTCCTCGGAGGCGCTGGCCATCGCCGAGCGGCGGCTGGCCGAGGCAAGGGTGGCGCGCGACCGGCTGGCCTTCAGCCTGCCACCGTCGCAACGGGCGCTCGGCGCGGGCGACATGGTGGCGCTGGAGGACGGCTCCACCTGGCGCATCGACACGGTGACGGACCGGGGCACGCGCGACATCGAGGCGGTGCGCGTCGAGCCGAGTTCGGACGAGCCCTCGGATGCCGCGGTGGAGACGCCGGCCGTGCGGCGCTTCCTGCCGCCCCTGCCCGTGGAACCGATCTTCCTCGACCTGCCGCTCCTGACCGGGGCGGAGGTCGAGCACGCTCCGCATCTGGCGGTTGCGGCAACGCCGTGGCCGGGCTCGGTCGCGGTCTATTCGGCCGCGGGCACGGATGGCTATACGCTCAACCGGATCGTCGACCGTGGGGCCGTGGCCGGCAGGCTCCTGACGCCGCTGCGGGCGGCCGCACCGGGCCTTTGGGATCGCGGGCCTGCATTCCGGGTGCAGATCGCCGGCGGCGCGCTCTCTTCGGCGGAGGGCGCCGCAGTCCTGAACGGCGCAAATGCGGCGGCCATCGGGGCAGGCGACGGCGCGGGCTGGGAGGTGATCCAGTTCCGCGAGGCGCGGCTGGTCGCGCCCGATGTCTGGGAGATTTCGCTCAGGCTGCGCGGCCAGGCGGGCAGCGATGCCGACATGCCGCCCGAATGGCCCGCGGGCAGCCTGTTTGTGCTGCTCGACGGGGCGGTTGGGCAGGTTTCGCTTCCCGCCTCGGCGCGGGGTCTTTTGCGCAACTGGCGCATCGGTCCGGCGCGTCGGTCGCTCGATGACCCAAGCTACGTGGAACGCAGCCTTGCCTTTCCGGGCATCGGGTTGCGGCCGCTTCGGCCCGCGCATCTGCGCGCCGCGCCGGCCGGCGGGGACCTGTCGGTGAGCTGGATCCGCCGCGGCCGGATCGACGCCGACAGCTGGGAGGGGCTGGATGTGCCGCTTGGCGAGGCGGCGGAGCTTTACCATCTGCGCATCGCCGATGCCGCCGGGCTGAAGCGCCAGGCGACCCTGAGCGCGCCGGCCTTCACCTATACCGCCGCGATGCGGGCCGCCGACGCGCCCGCGACACCATTTGCCATCGAAGTCGCCCAGCTTTCCGACCGGTTCGGGCCGGGCCCCTACGCAAGGATCGAGATCAATGACTGAGACCGCGAACCTCGCCCTGCCGCTGGTCGACCCCGCGCAGGCGCAGAAACATGTCACCGTGAACGAGGCCTTCGCGCGGCTCGACGGGCTCACGCAGCTCTGCCTCGAGTCGGTCAGCCTGACCGTACCGCCCCTGGCTGCGACCGAGGGCGCGAGTTTCGGCGTGCCGGAGGGTGCGGTCGACGCATGGGCTGGCCGGGCGGGGCACGTGGCCGTGCGCCTTGCCGGAGGCTGGGTCTTTGTGGCGGCGCGGCGCGGCTGGCGGGCGATGGTGCTCGATTCCGGGCAGATGGGCGTCTTCGACGGGACCGGCTGGCGCGCGGGCGCGATGACGCTGAGCCCGGGGGGCGCGTCGCTGGCGATGCGGGCGCTGGAGATGGATGTGAGCCTGACGGCCGGAACGAGCGTCATCGCTGCGCTCGCCTTCCCCGAGCGCGCGATTGCCTTCGGCGTGACGGGCCGCGTGATCGAGGCGATCACCGGGACGGCAGGCGCGTGGTCGCTCGGCGTTGCGGGCGAGACCGCGCGCTATGGATCGGGGCTGGGACTGGCGCTGAATTCCTGGGTGAACGGCCCGGGCGCGCCGCAGGTCGCATGGTCGGAGACACCGCTTGTACTCACGGCAGAGGGCGGCGACTTCGCGGGCGGAACGGTGCGGCTCGTGGCCCATTACGCAGAACTGTCGCTGCCCGACGCGGTCTGAGCGAACGGCAGGAGCGGCAGTGCGAGGGCGTTTTGCACGAAAGTGATGGGCGGTCGGATGGACCTCGGGCCGGCGTCGGGCTATGTACAATGGCACCGAAACACCGAACAAGGTCCGCGTCATGGCCCGCACGCAATCGCGCATCACCGAGTTGGATCCCGTCTGGCGGCGGATCAGCGAGGAGGCCACCGAGGCGGTGGCCGGCGAACCGCTTCTGGGCGGCATGCTGCATTCCTGTGTGCTGCACCACGCCGATCTCGAAAGCGCACTGGCCTATCGGCTGGCACAGAAACTGTCCTCGGGCGAGATGTCCGAGCAGATCCTGCGCGAGATCGCCGACGAGGCCTATGCGTCGGAACCGGACCTCGGCACGGCGGCGCGGGCCGATATCGTCGCCGTCTATGACCGTGATCCTGCCTGCCACCGCCTGCTTCAGCCGCTCATGTATTTCAAGGGTTTCCAGGCGGTGCAGGCCTACCGCGTCGGCCACTGGCTGTGGGGGGAGGGGCGCTTCGATCTGTCCTATTTCATCCAGATGCGGGTCTCGGAGGTCTTTGGCATCGACATCCACCCCGCGGCCCGGATCGGCAGGGGGATCATGATCGACCACGCCCATTCCATCGTGATCGGTGAAACGGCGGTTGTGGGCGACAACGTCTCGATGCTGCATTCGGTCACTCTGGGCGGCACCGGCAAGGAGACCGAGGATCGCCATCCCAAGATCGGCGACGGTGTCCTGATCGGGGCGGGCGCGAAGGTGCTCGGCAACATTCGCGTGGGCCATTGCAGCAGGATCGCCGCAGGGTCTGTGGTGCTCGAGGACGTTCCGCCCTGCAAGACGGTCGCGGGCGTACCGGCGCGGATCGTGGGCGAGGCGGGTTGCGACCAGCCCTCGATGAGCATGGATCACCTTCTGCCCAACGCGGGCACGGCGGCGAGAGAAACCTGACGCTTTCCGATCGTCATCCGACGAAACGGCGCCTTCGGGCGCCGTTTTCGTTTGTTCAGGGGTGCTCGTGGTCGAGCAGGACTTCGCCCCTCGCGATCTGGCCGATGAAACCGCAAGGATCGTCGCGCGGTAACAGGTGCAGCCAGGCGCGGTGGGCGAAAAGATCCGGCGCCATCATCAGCATGATCCCGCTCAGCATGTCGCGCGAGACCGGGCCCCCGTGATCCGTCGCCTCCTCGAAGGCGATGCGGTCGGCCTCGGGCAGACAGCGAACCTGCATAATGTAGGCGATGTAGTCCAGCCCGATGGGGCAGGCATCGAACGGGCAGGGCATGTCATCGAGCGCGGCATGGACAAGCTCGTGGCGAATGACGCTTTCGAAGAAGGCGTCGTCCGAGACGGGCGCAAAGGCCGGCGCCTGCCCGTCCGCCCGCAAGGCCGCGTAGGCG
The DNA here is from genome assembly GCA_964525355.1 of uncultured Roseicyclus sp. Lineage (GTDB taxonomy): Bacteria > Pseudomonadota > Alphaproteobacteria > Rhodobacterales > Rhodobacteraceae > Roseibacterium. Next base: position 449 of record CAZGHJ010000027.1, on the reverse strand, counting down.
CCGGGAGCGAGGATCTCGACCCGGCCCTGTACGCAATGATAGAGGCCGAGGCGCTGGTTCCGGAGTTCGGGGGCGAAGGCGATGGCCACCGGGGCGGGCACCGTGAGGGAGCGGGTGGCAAGCTTCTCCGTGACGCGGGACGCGAGACGACAGACCAGATCCGCATGTTCGCCCGCATCTTCCGTCAAGACCCGTCCGTCGGGGCGGGCGACCGGCTCGGCGCCCGCTGGCATCGCAAGAAGCGGTGACAGGGCGACGGCGGTCGCGAGTTTGCGGATCTGTCCTCGATTCAATGGCCTGTCCATCTCGGGGCAGGCCATTCCGTCACGTCAGCCTGCCGCCCGAGCCTGTCGCTTGCGTTCATGGGGGTCAAGGAAACGCTTGCGCAGCCGGATCGCGTTCGGCGTGACCTCCACCAGTTCGTCGTCGTCGATATAGGCGATGGCCTC
>CAZGHJ010000026.1:0-19556 GCA_964525355.1 uncultured Roseicyclus sp. | reverse complement strand
CGGGGTCAGCGCAGGGCTTCCGCTTGCGCTCCTGCTGCTGACCCGCAAGCGCGCGGGCTAGAGCGTCAGGATCGTCTGGCCGGTGGTCTTCCGCGCCTCGAGCGCGCGGTGCGCCTCGGCCACGTCCTCGAGCGGGAAACGCTGGTCGATGCGGATCCTCACCGCGCCCGAGGTCACCTTGTCGAAGAGATGCCGCGCCATCTCCTGGCAGGTGGGCCCGTCCGCGATATGCGTGAAGAGCGTCGGCCGCGTGATCTTGAGCGAGCCCTTCGGACCGAGGATACCGATGTTGAAGGGCGGCACCGGCCCCGAGGCATTGCCGAAGGAGATCATCATGCCCAGCGGTTTCAGCGAATTGAGCGAACCCTCGAACGTGTCCGCGCCCACCGCGTCCATGACCACGTCGACGCCCTTGCCGCCCGTCAGTTCCTGCACCTTCGCGGCCCAGTCCTCGGTGCGGTAATTGATGCAGGCATCCGCGCCGTGTTCCAGCGCCAGCCGGCACTTCTCGTCCGTGCCGGCGGTACCGATGAGGCGAATGCCTTCGGACTTCGCCCATTGGCAGGCGATCAGGCCGACACCACCCGCCGCGGCATGGAACAGGACCGTGTCGCCCTTCTTCAGCGGCGTGGTGCGGTGGAACAGGTATTGCGTCGTCAGCCCTTTCAGCATCATCGCCGCCCCTTCCTCGAAGGAGATCCCGTCGGGCAGCGGGCAGACCTGCGCGGCGTTCATGACGCGCGCCTCGGTGTAGGCGCCGGGCGGGGCGGCGGCATAGGCGGCACGGTCACCGGGCTTGAGATGCGTGACGCCCTCGCCCACCGCCTCGACGACGCCCGCGGCCTCCATGCCCAGCGCGTGCGGCAATTCCAGCGGGTAAAGCCCCGAGCGCTGGTAGACGTCGATGAAGTTGAGCCCGCAGGCGTGGTGCCGGATGCGGATCTGGCCGGGGCCCGGTTCGCCCACCTCCCGGTCGACGATGCGGAACTCCTCCGGGCCGCCCGCCGCCTCGATGATCGCCGTTTTCGCCATGGTGTCCTCCCGTCCAGCTTTCGCGCGGAGCCTAGCGACCCGCGGGCCCGCGTCCAGCCCCTTTGAAAGCCAGTGCCGGGATGCTACCTGCGCGCAAGGCGATGGCATCGGGACGGACATGGACCATTTTCTCTATCGTGACGGCATTCTCCATGCCGAGGACGTGCCGGTGCCCGAGATCGCCGCGGCGGTCGGCACGCCCTTCTACGTCTATTCCTGCGCCACGCTGACCCGGCACTATCAGCTGTTCGAGGAGGCGCTCTCGGGTCTCGACCACCTCGTGTGTTTCGCGGTGAAGTCCAATTCCAACCAGGCGGTGCTGGCGCATCTGGCCGGCCTCGGCGCGGGGATGGACGTGGTCTCGGGCGGGGAATACCGCCGCGCCAAGGCCGCCGGCGTGCCGGGGGAGCGCATCGTCTTCTCCGGCGTGGGCAAGACCGCCGAGGAGATGCGGATGGCGCTCGAGGGCGGGATTCGCCAGTTCAACGTCGAAAGCGTGCCGGAACTGGAGATGCTGTCGGGGGTCGCGCATGCGCTGGGCAAGCGCGCGCCGGTCACGATCCGGGTGAACCCGGACGTCGACGCCCGCACCCACGAGAAGATCGCCACCGGCAAATCCGAGAACAAGTTCGGCATCCCCATCGCCCATGCGCGCGAGGTCTACGCGCGGGCCGCCGCACTGCCGGGCATCGAGGTGATCGGCATCGACGTGCATATCGGCAGCCAGCTGACCGAGCTCGAGCCCTTCGAGATCGCCTATACCAAGGTGGCGGACCTGACCCGCGCCCTGCGCGCCGACGGGCACGACATCCGCAGGCTGGACCTCGGCGGGGGCCTCGGCATCCCCTATGAGCGGTCGAACACCGCGCCGCCCCTGCCCACGGACTACGGCGCCCTGATCAAGCGCACGGTGGGCGATCTGGGCGTCGAGGTCGAGATCGAGCCGGGCCGCCTGATCTCGGGCAACGCGGGCCTCCTGGTCAGCAGCGTGATCTACGTCAAGGAAGGCGACGGGCGCGATTTCCTGATCCTAGATGCGGCCATGAACGACCTGATCCGCCCCGCCATGTATGGCGCGTGGCACGACATCGTCCCTGTAACGGAGCCCGAAGCAGGGGCCGAACAGCGCCCGTTCGACATCGTCGGGCCCGTCTGCGAAACCGGCGACACCTTTGCGCGGCAACGCGAAATGCCGCCCGTCGTGGCCGACGATCTGGTCGCCTTCCGCTCCGCCGGCGCCTATGGCGCAGTGATGGCGAGCGAGTACAACACCCGCCCCCTGATCCCGGAGGTCATGGTCAATGCCGATCAATTCGCCGTCATTCGGGCGCGGCCAACGTTTGACGAGATCATAAACCGCGATACTGTTCCCCGGTGGGTATGATCCCTCAGGCCATGGGCGATGCCGGCTGGCGCACGCCCCGAAAGGCAGCATGACCGAAGACCGCCCTGCCGCATCACAGGCGCTCGACCGTCTGATCTGGCCCCTGCGCCTCACCCGTCTGGGCCTGTTCGCCGAACGGGCGACACGCGCATTCTGGCCGGTCTGGTCGGTGATTTTCCTCGGTATCGCGGCGGTTGCCTTCGGGGCCGCGACGGCTCTGCCGCTCACGGCGTTCTGGGCGCTTGCCGGCCTTTTCGCGGTGGCGCTGATCTGGGCCATCGTCCACGGGTTCCGGAATTTCGCCATGCCGAGCCGCGTCGACGCGCTGGAGCGGTTGGACCGAACCATGCCGGGCCGCCCGATCAGCACGCTCCTGGACACCGTGGCCGTCGGCGGCACCGATCCGGCCACCCGATCCGTCTGGGAGGCGCATGTGGCCCGCATGGCGGCGCGCGCGGCGACGGCCCGCGCGCCCGAGCCGGACCTGCGCCTGTCGACGCGCGATCCGTTTGCCCTGCGCTACATGGCCGCCACGGCGCTGGCCATGGCGCTGCTTTTCGGAACGCTCGGACGCGTGGCCGATGTAGGCGATGCGGTCAGCCTCGGACCCGGCGCGGCATCGGCCTCCGGACCGTCCTGGGAGGGGTGGGTCGAGCCGCCGATCTATACCGGGCTGCCCTCGCTCTACCTCAACGATATCCAGGCCGAGGGGTTCGAGACCCCGCAGGGCAGCCGCATCAGCCTCCGCTTCTACGGCGATCCGGCCGATATCACCGTCGACAGCGATCTGGGCGAACAGGCGCCGGGTGCCACGGACGGCCCCACGCGCACGCTGGTCGTGGACCGGTCGGGGCCGCTGACGGTCTTCGCGCCGTCCGGGGCGCGAAGCTGGGACATCTCCGTCATGCCCGACACGGCGCCCACCGTCGCGCTCGATGGCACGCTGGAGGGCGAGCCGCCCGGTCAGATGCAGATGACCTTCACGGCCACGGACGACTACGGTGTGGCGTCGGGCAGCGCGACCTTCCGGCTCGACGCGGACGCCGCCGACCGGCGCTACGGCCTCGCGGTCGAGCCCGAGTTGCAGGAGGCGCTGAACCTCGACCTGCCGCTGCCCTTCCGCGGCAGCCGCACGGATTTCACCGAAGTCATGGTCGAGGATCTGTCGGAGCATCCGCTTGCGAACCTCCCGGTCTCCCTCACGCTGACCGTCACGGATGACGCAGGGCAAATCGGCACCGTCAGCTACGACATCCCGCGCCTGCCCGGCCGGCGCTTCTTCGACCCGCTGGCCTCCGCCGTCGTCGAACTGCGCCGCGACATCCTCTGGTCTCGCGAGAACGCCGAGCGCTCGGCGGATCTTCTGCGCGCCCTCACTGCCCGCCCCGAAGACGGGCTGGCGGAGGGTGTCTACCTGCAACTGCGCACCGCCATCCGGCGGCTTGAATCGGGTATCGACGGGATTTCGGTCGAGACCCGCGACCAGGTGGCCGAGATCCTGTGGAACGCGGCGCTGGAACTGGAGGAAGGTGATCTCGACGACGCGCTGGAGCGCCTGCGCCGCGCACAGGAACGCCTGAGCGAAGCCATGCGCCAGGGCGCCAGCGACGAAGAAATCGCCCAGCTCATGCAGGAGCTGCGCGATGCGATGAACGACTACATGCGCCAGCTTGCCGAGAACGCCGAGCCCGGCGATCAGACCGACCAGCCCGATCCGGGCGAGCGCACCGAGATGTCCATGGCCGATCTCGACGAGATGCTGCGCCGGATCGAGGAACTGATGCAGCAGGGCCGGATGGCCGAGGCGCAGGAAATGCTCAACGCGCTGCAACAGATGCTGGAGAACATGGAAATCACCCAGGGCGAAGGCGGCGACGGGCCGCGCACGCCCGGGCAGGAGGCCATGGAGGGTCTGCAGGACACGCTGCGCAATCAGCAGGAGTTGAGCGACGACGCCTTCCGCGACCTGCAGGAGCAGTTCGGCGGACAACCCGGCCCCCCGCAACAGGGCCAGCCCGGGAACGACCAGGGCCAGACCGGTCAGCAGCCGCAGGGCCAGGCACAGGGCGAGGGCCAGGGCGACGGGCAGCAGCCCGGCCCGCCCGGCACGCAGCAGGGCCAGGGCGAGGGCGGCGAGAACGGCACGATGTCGCTGGCCGAGCGGCAGGAGGCGCTGCGCCGGCAACTCGAGGACCAGGCCGGGCGGCTTCCGGGCTCGGGCACCGAGGAGGGCGACGAGGCGCTGCGGCAGCTCGACGACGCCGGCCGCGCCATGGACGATGCCGCCGAGGCGCTGGAACGCGGTGACATCGCCGGAGCGCTCGACCGCCAGTCGGACGCGATGGAATCCATGCGTGAGGGCATGACCGCACTGGGCCGCGCGCTGGCCGAGGAAGAGGGCCGTGACCCCGGCCAGGGCCAGGCCGAAGGTGCCATGCCATCCGACCGGCCATTGCAGGATCCGCTTGGCCGGCAGGCGGGGAATTCCGGCGCCTTCGGATCGGACGAGGACATGGAAGCCCGCGAGGAGGCCTTCCGCCGGGCCCGCGAACTGCTGGACGAGTTGCGGCGCCGCTCTGCCGAACAGGACCGGCCGGAGGTGGAACTCGACTACCTGCGCCGCCTGCTGGATCAGTTCTGATACGAAACCGGCAGGGGCCAATCTTGCGCGGGACCGCGGCGGCTCACGGCGTCTGGCCGTCCTCCGCGAGGCCGCGTGCAAGATCGTCGAGCCATAGCCGCGCGACGTCGATATTCCCGGTCAGCCGCGCGAGAGCCGGCGCAGCCTGAGGCAGCCGATCGGCGATGACGGGCGCATTGACGTAGATCCCCACCACTAGCGCCACGACCGCAAGCGTGCCGAAAAATCCGATCCGGACCCCGCGCCGCCGCAGGACCTCGGACGAGGGCGCGGCAGGCTCGGCATCGTCCGTGGTCGGACCATAGGGTGGCCGCGCACGCAGGGTGGAATTGATTTCCTCGATATTGGGCAGCAGATCGCGGCGCGACATGGTCGCGGCGCCGGAAACCTCGGTGTCGGGCGAATCCGCGTCATCTTGCATGACCGGAAGCCGGCGGACACGCCCGGACACCTCGGGGCCGACATCGAGAGACATCTCGGCCTGGGTCTCGACCGGGCTCGCCTCGGCCCGCCGCAATCGCGCCTCGCGTTCCGCCTCGGACTTCAGGATGTCGCGGACGCTGGGCGCCAATCCCCGGCCCGATCCGCCCGCCCCGGCTCCCTCTCCATCGGCGCGGTCATCGGCCGGATCGTCGTCTCCGGGGGCGTTGTCCTCCACGACCCGGGTGACCGTTTCCATCTCGTCCAGGCGACCCTGGCCCGGCACCCACACTTCGGCCACGGCGCCGCTTTCGCGCCAGGCCGGCTCGGCCGCGGCCTCTTCCGCCCTGTCGGGGGAGGGCGCGCTATCGGCCGCCGGAGCCGTGGCGCTCTCGCCCGGCCGTGACCGCACAGGCTCGGGCGGGGGTCGCCCCGGCTGGAACCATGTCGCGGAACAGGCGGAACACTGCACGTCGCGCCCCGCGGGCGGGATCATGGCGTCCTGCACCTCGTACTGGGCGCCACAATTCGGACAAGTCAGCCGCATTCACACCCTATCCCGGCGGGGCTGCGCCCGGCCCGTGATGTACTCCGTTCCGCGAAACCCTAGCAACTGCGTGATTCCTTTCCAAGCGTCCCGCTTCGGTCCCGACGGTCCCGCGCCGCGCGATTGCAACCCGGAACGAGACCGTGCAAGAGGTTGGCGGGCATGCGCGGGACGGGCGCGCGGCAATCCACAGGCAACGGCGACCCACCGCATGGGTCGATGCAACCGGGTCAGGGAGCGGCGGACGTGATTTCGATGCAGGATGCCGCCTATGGCTACGGGTCGGAGCCGCTTCTGTCGCGGCTGACGCTCGAGCTGCCGGCGGGATCCTTCCACTTTCTCACGGGCCCCTCGGGCGCCGGCAAGACGACCTTCCTGAAGCTCTGCTATGCCGAGCTTCTGCCCACGGGCGGCGAGGTGGTTCTGATGGGGCGCAAGATCGGGGACATCTCGCGGGACGCCATCGCCGATCTGCGCACCCGGATCGGCGTGGTCCATCAGGATTGCCAGTTTCTCGATCACCTGCCCACCGCGGACAACATCGCCTTGCCCCTGACCGCGACGGGCCGGGCACGCGCCGGGGCCGAGACCGACCTGGCCGAACTGATCGGCTGGGTGGGGCTGACGCCCCGCGCCCATGCGCTGCCGCAGGAGCTGTCGGGGGGTGAGCGGCAACGGGCGGCGCTGGCGCGCGCGATCATCATGGACCCCGAGATCATCCTTGCCGACGAGCCGACGGGCAACGTGGACTGGGACATGTCGCTGCGGCTTTTGCAGCTGCTGATCGAACTGAACCGGATGGGAAAGACGGTTCTGATCGCAACCCATGATCTTGGCCTGATCCGCGCCGCCAAAAGCCAGGTGCAGGCCCGCGTCCTGCGGATCCGCGACGGCAAGGTGACCGCGGCGGGGGCCGATCTGTGAGCCTGGTCGCGGATGCATGGGTGCTTTTGAATGGCGACGCGCAGGCCGACCGGGTGGTGCCGCGCAGCGGCCAGTCGGCGCGGCTTTCGGTTCTGACGTCGGGCGCGATGGCGTTTCTGGCGGTCTTCGCGCTGGCGTTGTCGCTCGCGTCGGGGCGGCTCGCGGACCGCTGGGCCTCGGCGCTGGCGCAATCCTCGACGATCCGCATCTCGGCGCCCGCGGGCGAAACCGACGCTCAGGTGGCCGCGGTCCTGGCGATCCTCGACCAGACCCCCGGGATCGCGGCGGCGCGCGCCCTGCCGGACGCGGAACAGCGCGCCCTGCTCGCGCCGTGGTTCGGGCCCGACCTGCCCGTCGAGGACCTGCCCATCCCGCGCCTGATCGAGATCGAGGAAACCGCCGAAGGCTACGATGCGGACGGCCTGCGCCAGCGCCTGATCGCCGAAGCGCCGGGCGCGGTGCTGGACGATCACACCAGGTGGCGCCGCCCGCTTGCCGAGGCGGCGGGGCGCATGCGCCTTCTGGGCTGGACATCGATGCTGCTGATCGTGGCGGCCACGGGCGCCATGATCACGCTCGCCGCGCAGTCGGCGCTGGCCGCGAACGGCCAGGTCATCCGCGTCCTGCGGCTGGTGGGCGCGCGCGACGCCCATATCGCGCGCGCCTTCATCCGCCGCTTCACCCTGCGCGCGCTGGCCGGCGCGGCGCTTGGCACGGCCGCCGGTGTTCTGGGCATCGCGGCCCTGCCCGGCGCCGATGCCTCCTCCGCGCTTCTCGAAGGCCTCGGCTTTTCGGGCCGGAACTGGCTCTGGCCGCTCGCCATCCCACCCCTGGCAGCCGCCGTCGCTTTCGTCGCGACACGGCATGCCGCCTACAGAACCCTGAGGTCTCTGCCATGATCCAGTGGCTGCGGTCGCTTCTTTTCGTCGGCCAGATGTACGCGATGATGCTGATCTTCGCGATCTTCTTCACACCCTGGGCGATCTTCGACCGGCGCGGCGCCTTCGCCGGCGTGCATACTTATACAAGATGGGTGCGCTGGACGGCGGCCTGGATGGTTGGACTCAGGACGGAGGTTCGCGGCCCCGTGCCCCGTGACGAGGTCCTGATCGCGGCGAAGCACCAGAGTTTTCTCGACATCATCATGATCGTGTCCGTGGTCCCTCGGCCGAAATTCATCATGAAACAAAGCCTGAAATGGGCCCCCATCCTGGGCTGGTACGCGCTGCGGATCGGCTGCGTGCCGGTGGATCGCGGCAAGCGCGCCGAGGCGATCCGCCAGATGGTCGCCGGCGTGAAGGCCGGCACGCAGGAACCGGGCCAGCTGATCATCTATCCGCAGGGAACGCGGGTCGCGCCAGGGGTGCAGAAAAGCTACAAGATCGGGACGGCAATCCTTTACGAGGAGACGGGGCAGCCCTGCGTGCCGGCCGCCACGAATGTCGGCGTCTTCTGGCCGCGGACGGGCATCTATCGCAAGCCGGGCCTCGCCGTCGTCGAGTTCCTGCCCCGGATCGAACCCGGCCTCGGGCAACGCGCCTTCATGGACCGGCTCGAGCGGGAGGTCGAAACGGCCTCCGACAGGCTCATGGGCGAGGCGGGCTTTCATGCCGATCATTGAGGATATCGAGACGCTCGAGGCGCTGTACGGACCCCCGAGCGCCATGGCGCTGGCGAAGGTCGCGCACGCCGTCACACCGCTCTATCGCCGCTGGATCGACGCGTCCCGCTTCTGCGTCCTGTGCACCGTGGGCCCCGAGGGCACCGATGCAACGCCGCGCGGGGATGACGGGCCGGTTGTGCGCATCGTGGATGACGGGACGCTCTGGCTACCGGACTGGCGCGGGAACAACCGGCTCGACGCGTTGAAGAACATCGTCCGGGACGGGCGTGTGTCGCTGATGTTCATGGTGCCGGGCAGCCACAACGTGGTGCGCGTCAACGGGCGTGCCCTTGTCAGCGCGGAGGCCGCGCTGATCGGAAGCTTCGAGCGCGGCGGCAAGCACCCGAAGACCGTGATCGTCATTCATGTAGAAGAAATCTACTTCCAATGCGCCAAGGCGATCATGCGGGCCGGCCTCTGGTCCGGGACGGAGGCCGCTCCTGTCCCGTCAGCCGGCGCTTTCATACGCGAATTCGACGAAGGTTTCGACGCCGACAGCTACGACGCGGGTTACGGCGCCGATGGCGGACCGAAGATGTGGTGAGTGTCCTGGCCGGGGCCCTGTCCGGCCGCCACCTTTACGCCACCCTCGTCGACAGGAGCGGGATCTCCCCCGCAACCCGGCCCACACAGTCAGCCCGGAGGCGCATCCCATGGCAAGGCCGGGGGCAGAATGGCAGGCCCGTGGCGGAAGCCGGACGGTGAACGGCCTGCTCATCATGATCGTCCGGAGGGCCTCGGGGACAGGTCTTTCCGGACAACCATCCTTTTTGCGCGGGCCGCGACGCGGTGTGACCCGAATGTCAGGTCGAGACCGCGTGTTCGACGACGGCGCCGGCCCCGCCGCATTCCTGCGATCGACAAGACGGCGCAGGCGCCTCGACTGACCCGGTCAGGCCGCGAGGCCCTTCGTCCCCATGTCGAGATATTTGCGCCGTCGCGCGGCACGCAAATCGGGGCCGGCGCTGTCCTTGAGTTGCGCCAGCATCGAACGGATGGCCTTGCCGACTTCGGAAATCGTGCCGCCCCGGTCCCGTTGCGCGCCGCCCAGCGGTTCCTTGATGACGAGGTCGCAGACGCCCAGCTTGTGCAGATCCTGCGCCGTCAGGCGCAGCGCCTCGGCCGCCTCGCGCATCTTGTCGGAGTCCTTCCAGAGAATCGAGGCGCAGCCCTCCGGCGAAATCACCGAATAGACCGAATGCTCCAGCATCGCGAGCCGGTCCGCCGTGGCCAGCGCGACGGCACCGCCGGACCCGCCCTCGCCGATGATGACGGAAATGAGCGGCACGCTGATCCTGAGGCAGGCATCGGTCGACCGGGCGATCGCCTCGGACTGGCCGCGCTCCTCCGCGCCCTTGCCCGGATAGGCGCCGGGCGTGTCCACGAGCGTGATGACGGGAAGGCCGAACCGGTCGGCCAGTTCCATCAGGCGCACCGCCTTGCGATAGCCCTCCGGGCGCGCCATGCCGAAGTTGCGCTGGATGCGTGTGGCGGTGTCGTGACCCTTTTCATGCCCGATAACCACGACCGGCATGTCGTCGAACCGCGCAAGACCGCCCATGACCGCCTGGTCGTCGGAGAAGTTCCTGTCGCCGGCGAGCGGCGTGTAATCGGTGAACAGCGCCTCGACATAGTCCTTGCAATGGGGCCTGTCGGGATGCCGCGCGATCTGGCATTTCCGCCATGGTGTCAGGGTCTTGTAGAGATCCCGAAGCATGGCCTCGGCCTTGCGGTCCAGGGCCGCGGCCTCCTGCTCGACGTCCATTTCGGAGTTGCGCCGCGCCAGTGCGCGCAACTCCTCCGCCTTGCCTTCGATCTCGGCAAGCGGCTTTTCGAAGTCGAGGTAATTCGTCATCCGGTGTCTCCGCGCTGACAGCGGATGACATATGACGGCGCGCGCGGTGCGATGCAACCGCGGCGCATCGACGGTCGGCCGATGCGACGGACCGCGCCCGGGCTGCACGCGCAGGGGGCGCAGGGCGCGGCAATGTCCTCAGGTCCGGTCGTCCGGGATCATCCGACGGTCCAGGCGCAAGAACAGGCGATCGCAATCCGGGTCCGTCCAGGCATGCGGGTCTGCGGGACGGGGTCCACCGATCCCCGCCTCAAGGCGAAACGGCCGCGGCGCGACGGGGCGCGGCGCAAGATCGGACAGGATCGCCTCGTGTGACGCAGGATCGGACAGGGCGATGAACCGGACGTCCACCCCGACGCGAACGGAGCTGCCGCCCGGAAGCGTCACGGCATCGTCCGAGACGGCACGTGCCATCCTTTTTTGCAACGCGATCACGTCCGTCGTCTCGTCTTCGCTGAGACCGATCAGAACCTCGCCGTGCCGTGAGCGGCCCAGAAGCGCGTTGCCATGCACCAGCGGTCCCAGCCGGACACGGAGCGCGGAAAAGATCTGGTCGATCCCCTTGCTGCCCCAAAAGGTCTGCAACATGCCACGATGCCGGATGCGCAGCGCCAGGACAGACGCGACCTGCGGCAGCGGGGACGCGGAATTCAGGGCGGCCAGTTGCCGTGCGAAGGCGTTTTTCGTGGACAGACCCGAGGGCAGATCGACATCGCCGCTCCTGGTCTGCTCGCGGTCGATGACCATGCTGGTCCGCGCCCGTTCCAGCAGATGCGCAACCAGCGGGATCACGAGGAGATATGCGACGCCGATGGCGGGCGCGACGTTCAGGAAAATCCAGCCGGACAGATGCGACGGCAACAGAAAGCCGCCCGACAGGCTTAGCGACGCAAGACCGCCGAGCGCGAGGAAATGACCCCATTTCCGCCGCGACAGATGGGCGGTCAGGGCGCTCCAGGCGAAACCGGCGAGCCCCGCGATGACGATGGAGGCGATCCCGGCTTCCATCCCCACGCCGCCGATGGCAATGCGGGCGCCGATGGCCAGCGCCAGGCAGGCCAGAAGCCCGGTCGCGCCGAGATAGGCCCCGGCCAGCGCGATCGGCACCACCCGCAGGTCCACGATCATTCCCGGCACGGGTTCGATCGGGGCCTGCATCTGCAGGACCGCAACAAGACCGAAGGCAGCCCCCATGAAAAGCCCTCCGGCAGCCCCGTTGAACGGCCATCGGCCGAACGCGCCGTACCACCAGGCAAGCGTTGTAAGGACGACAAGCGACGTCGCGAAATCTGCCGCCGCGTCGAAGTAGAATGGCATGATCGTGTCGGCCTCGCAATGTCATCAGTGACCGCGAGGTTGGAGGGACACTCCTAAGGAGTGCTGAACGCTTTCATCACGAAGCATCCGCCGCGATCATCTCGGCCTGCCGGACGATGACCTCGGCCTGCTTGATCGACGCGATATCGACAAGCCGGCCCTTGTAGACGGTCGCGCCGGCCCCGCTTGCCTTGGCCTCCTCCATGGCGGCGAGGATCTCCCGCGCCTCGGCGACCGCGGCCTCGGACGGGGTGAACACCTCGTTGGCCAGCGCGACCTGCTTGGGGTGGATCGCCCATTTCCCGACCATGCCCAACGTCGCGGACCGCCGCGCCTGCGCGCGAAAGCCCTCGTCGTCGGAGAAATCGCCGAAGGGCCCGTCGACGGGCAGCACACCGTGGGTGCGGCAGGCCGCGACGATGGCCGCCTGCGCCCAGTGCCAGGGGTCGGAATAGTGCCGCGCGCCCTCGTGGTGCATGTAATAGTTCTCCTGCGTGCCGCCGATGCCCGTGGTCTGCATCCCCATCGAGGCCGCGAAATCGGCCGCGCCGAGGCTCATGGCCTGCAGGCGCGGGCTGGCGGCGGCGATCTCCTCCACATGGGCGATGCCGGCGGCACTTTCGATGATGACCTCGAAGGCGATCCTTTTGCGGCGGCCCATCGCCGCCTCGATCGAAGTGACGAGCGCATCGACGGCATAGATGTCAGCCGCGTTGCCGACCTTGGGGATCATGATCTGGTCGAGACGCTCGCCGCCCTGTTCCAGGAGATCGACAACGTCACGGTACCAGTAGGGCGAATCGAGGCCGTTGATCCGCACGCTGAGCGTCTTGCGGCCCCAATCCACGCCCGAGATCGCCTCGATCACGCTCGCGCGGGCACCGGGCTTGTCGTCGGGGGCGACGGAATCCTCGAGGTCGAGGTTGATCACGTCGGCGTCGGAGGCGGCCATCTTCTCGAAGATCGCGGGGCGCGAGCCCGGGCCGAAAAGCTGGCAGCGATTGGGGCGTGCGACGGGCTGGGGCTGGATGCGGAAGCTCATGGGTTAGGGGTCCCCCGTGGCAAGAATGGCGAAAGGATATATCGAAACATCTTGCCGTTGCGATAGATTGCTGCGCCCGCATAAGCAAGCGCCGCATCGCGGCATGGCACGAAACGCCGCGCCTCAGCGCCTGCGCCTTTTCTTCCGGCGGTAGGCGATTTCGGTCGGCACGAGGATGAGCGCCGCCGCAGAGCCGATGATCGCATCGACACCCGGAGAGCCGAAGCTGAGCCCGAAAAGCGCCCGCAGGAAATAGAGCACCAGGACCGCGCCGAAGGTGATCAGCACGGAGGCCACGATCCCGTTATGGGACCAGCCCCAACGCTCGAAAAGGACGGCCACGACCCCGGCCAGAAACAGCGAGCCGAAGAACGAGAACAGGATCACGGTGCGTCTCCCAGCGTTCTGCCGGGCGAGATCCGCGCGCCGCGCAGCCAGTCTTGGGCGGACATCGGCGCCTTGCCCTCGGGTTGCACGCGGATCAGCTCGACCGCACCCTGGCCGCAGGCGACGGTGGCGCCGTCCACCACGGTGCCGGGTTGTCCCTCCCCCGTGCCAAGACGCGATTTCAGGAGCTTCAGCCGACGGCCATCAACCAGCGTCCAGGCCCCCGGGAACGGGGACAGGCCACGGATCATCCGATCGACCTCCACCGCGTCCCCGGTCCAGTCCACGCGCGCCTCGGTCTTGTCGATCTTGGCGGCATAGGTCACCCCCGCCTCGGGCTGCGGCCGGGACGACAGCGTCCCGATCCGGTCCAGCGCCTCGACGATGGCCGCGGCACCCAGCGCCGACAGACGGTCGTGCAATTCGCCGGTCGTCTCCTCGGCGCCGATCGCGGTCGTCTTGCGAAGCAGCACCGGTCCCGTGTCGAGGCCCGCCTCCATCTGCATGATGCAGACCCCCGTTTCGGCGTCGCCTGCCATGATGGCGCGATGGATCGGCGCCGCCCCCCGCCAGCGCGGCAGGAGGCTGGCGTGGATGTTCAGACAGCCATGGCGCGGCGCATCCAGAACCGCCTGCGGCAGGATCAGCCCGTAGGCCACGACCACGGCCACGTCCGCATCGAGCGCGGCGAAGTCGGCCTGGGCCTCGGACGGCTTCAGGCTGACCGGGTGGCGGACGGGCAGACCCAGCGCCTCGGCGCGGGCCTGGACAGGGGTCGGGCGCGCCTTCTTGCCGCGACCGGCGGGGCGGGGTGGCTGGCAGTAGACGCAGGCGATGTCGTGCCCGGCCTCGACCAGCGCGTCGAGCACCGGCACCGAGAAGTCCGGCGTGCCCATGAACACCACCCGCATCAGGCCCGCCTCCGCGCTTTGCGCAACAGGATGTCGCGCTTCGTCTTGGACAGGCGATGAAAATACATCCGTCCCTCCAGGTGGTCGACCTGGTGCTGCACGGAGGTGCCCCAAAGCTCCTCGAAGGTCTGCTGGACCCGCGCCCCGTCCTGGTCGGTGAAGGCGACGGTCACGGGCGTCGGCCGGGTGATCCCGGCACTGACGCCGGGCAGGTTGGGGCTGCCCTCCTCCCAGGTGAAGGTGCCGGGTCCGGAGGAGACGATCTGGGGATCGGCCATGCGGACAGCCTGCCCGCGCTCGGCGCTGCAATCGACCACGGCGAGGCGCAGCATCACGCCGATCTGCGTCGCGGCAAGGCCCACGCCCGGCATCGCCTCCATCGTGTCGATCATGTCATCCCAGATCGTGCGGATCTCGTCCGTGATCTCGCCTACCGGCGCCGCGGCGGTCCGCAGGCGCCTGTCGGGCCACATCACGAAGGGTCTAACCGCCAAGGCGCGCCCGCCCGCTCACGCGCTGTCTTTCTCGCGCGCCTGCTCGCGCTTCAGCTTCACCATCTTGCGGGTGATGAGCTGCCGCTTCAGCCCCGTGAGATAATCGATGAAAAGCTTGCCGTTCAGGTGGTCGATCTCGTGCTGCACGCAGGTGGCCCAGAGCCCGTCGAAGGTCTCTTCCGCGGGGTTCCCGTCGCGATCCATCCAGCGCACCGTGACCTCGGCGGGGCGCGTGACGTCGGCATAGACCTCGGGGATCGACAGGCACCCCTCCTCGTAGACCGAAGTCTGGTCCGAAGAGGCCACGATCTCGGGGTTGAACATGGCCAGCGGGCGCGGCGCGGCCCCCTCCTCCTTCACGCAATCCATCACGATCAGCCGGGTCGAGACCCCGACCTGCGGCGCGGCCAGCCCGATGCCGGGCGCCTCGTACATGGTCTGGAGCATGTCGTCGGCCAGCACCCGCAGCTCGTCGGAGATATCGGGCACGGGCTCCGCCAGTTTTTTCAGGCGCGGATCGGGATGGATCAGGATGGGCATCTTCATGGGCCTTGAGATAGGCGATCGCGCATCGCGCCGCAACGGGGCGGGCAGGGCCGACGCTCTTGCACGTCCCGGCGCCGTGACTAGGGTGCGTCGGCGACAGAACGAGGACGAACATGGACTTCGACACGATCATCGAGCGGCGCGGGACGTCGAGCACCAAGTGGGACACGATGGAGGCGCGCTACGGCACGCCATCGGCGGACGGCATCGCCATGTGGACCGCCGACAGCGACTATCCCACGGCGCCCTGCGTGATCCGCGCGCTGCACGAGGCGGCCGATCACGGCATCTTCGGCTACACCTATTTCGACGACGCCTATCTCGGCGCGATCGAGTGGTGGATGGCCAACCGCCACGGCTGGCAGATCGACCGCGACTGGATCCTGACCTGCCAGGGCCTCGGGAACGCCATCCAGCTCTGCATCCAGGAATTCAGCGCACCGGGCGAGCGGGTGGCCTATTTCACGCCGGTCTATCACGAGTTCCGCAACAAGACCGAACGGGCGGGCCGCGTGCCGCTGGAACTGCCCATGGTGCGGGACGGCGACAGCTATGCGCTCGACCTCGAGGATGCCGCCGCGCGGATCACGCCGGACACGCGCATCCTGCTCTTCTGTGCGCCGCAGAACCCATCGGGGCGCATCTGGACGCGCGCCGAGATGGCCGCCGTGGCCGAGTTCGCCGAACGCCACGACCTGATCCTGATCTCCGACGAGGTGCATTGCGACCTGGTCTATCCAGGACAGGCCCATGTGCCGATGGACGTGGCCGCGCCCCGGATGCGGGGCCGGACGATCACGATGAATTCGACTTCCAAGACCTTCAACCTCGCCGGCATGAAGACGGGCAACATGATCGTGCCGGACCCCGTGATGCGTGCGGCGCTGGCCGAACGGATGCGCAAGCTCGACTACATGCCGGCCAGCCTCGGGCTGCGCATGGCGACGGCGGCCTATTCGCCCGAGGGGGCGGAATGGGTCGACGCTCAGATGGCCTATCTCGACGAGAGCCGGCGGATCTTCGACGCGGGCATCAACGCCATTCCCGGTGTCTGGTCCATGCCGCTTCAATCGACCTATCTGCCCTGGGTCGACTTCTCGGGCACGGGCATGACGCCGGACGAAGTGAAAGAGCGTATCCACAAGACCGCGAAAATCGCCACGGCCGTGGGCGCGACCTTCGGCACCGGCGGCGAGAGCTTTGCACGGTTCAACATCGCCATGCCGCGCGCCGTCGTTCTGGAGGCCGTCCGCCGGATGCAGGAGGCCTTTGCCGATCTCCAGTGATCAGGGGGGGAGCGCGGCGGCAAGCTCCGCCTCCGCGCCATGGCCCAGGATCCAGCCCTCCGTCCGGTCGCCCTCGGACAGCAAGGCCCCAAGCCGACCGGAGGGCAGCCGCGCCAGCGCACGGGCCATCAGGCGCACCTGGGCGCGGTCCGGGATCTCTGCCGGCCGCGCGTGCCGGGCGATGGCCTGCGCGATGAGGCCGGGGTAGCACTCGGCCAGCACAAGGGGCCGGTCCGGCGCCTGGAACGGCGCCACCGCGACCGCCTCGCCATAGCGCTGACGGAGCGCCTCGAGCCGCGCGATGCCCAGAAGCGCCTGCGACCCGACGGAGCCCGCGCCCATCAGCTGGAAACAGGATTTCGCCTTCGGGACCAGCCGTTCGATGCGGCGACGTTCGGAGAAGGGAAAACCCGTATACGCGGGCTTGCGGAACGGCAGGCCGGGGATGTCCGCGCCGACCGGGTGGCCCCAGAAGGGGCCGGGTGCCTCGAACCCCGCGTTCAGCCGGGCCGCCACGTCGAAGCGGTTGCTGCGATTGCGATCGTCGTCCTCGATCCCTGCGGCGAGGTGGGACCAGAAAGCCAGCGGATCGTCCGCGCCCACGATGTCCGCTGCGAACCCGGTCGGGTAGGCGAAGGGAAAGTCGAACGCGGCCAGCACCCGTCGCCCCGCGCGCAACTCTGCGTCGATCAGCCCCTGAAGGCTCCGCATCGCCTGCGCGCGCGTCCGCCGGTAGAACGTCGCGACCAGGCCATCGCGACTGACGCCCAGGAAGATCGCGTCCTTCGAGGGTTTTGCCGGCGACGGCGCGCTTCTTGCCGACCAGTCCACGACGATCACCGTATCGAAGCCGCTCATGGCGCCAGATGCGCCTCGGCCTGCCGCAGGTCTTCGGGCGTGTTCACGTTGAAAAACGCGGCGGGGTCGTCGAATTGCACCGGAACGGCGCCGATCTCCGTGGTCCAGTCGCGCAGCTTGCGCAGGCCCCGGTCGAGCGCGTCACCCAGAGGACCGGCCAGGTCGACGGACCAAAGACCCGTCGTGGCATGGGGCCCGTCCGCCGTCACCGCGAAGGCGGCGCGCGCATGGGCGGCCCGAAGACGCTCCAGCGTGTCGCGCGGCAGGAAGGGCGTGTCCACGGCCACGGTCAGCACCTTTGGCGCGCCGAGGCCATGCGCCCAGCGCAGGGCGGTCAGGATGCCGCTCATGGGGCCGAGGCCGGGCCGTGCATCGGAAAGAACCGGACAGCCGTAGATCGCGAACCCCTCCTCGCGCGGCGCGTTGATCGCGCGCGGTCCGCATTGCGCCTCCAGCCGTTCCAGCGCATGCGCCACGAGGGGCCGTCCGGCCAGCATGACGAAGGGCTTGGCCCCGCCGATCCGGCGCCCCGCGCCGCCGGCGAGCACCACGGCGGGTGGCAGATCGGCCCTTGCCTCGGTCATGTCTCCAAACGTCTCCGCCCGGTGCGCGCCATGCAGGGCTTCACCAGACGTGATACCCCGGATCAGCGGATGCCATTTGCATCCCGGCGCCACCCCGTCTAACCGATGCGATGGCATGGCGAAAGAACAGGTTCAGATGCGCCCCTCCCCCTATCCGAAAGATGCCTATGTCGCCGGCTGTCGCGGTGCGCTGCCCTTCACCATCGTGGTCGCGCCCTTCGGCCTGCTCTTCGGCGTCGTCGGCACCGAGGCGGGGCTGAACCTCGCGCAGGTCATGGGCTTTTCCATCGTCGTGATCGCCGGCGCCTCGCAATTCGCCGCCCTGCAACTGATGACCGAGAACGCGCCGACCCTGATCGTCATCGCCTCGGCGCTGGCGGTGAACCTGCGCATGGCGATGTATTCCGCCGCGCTCGCCCCGCATCTGGGGCCGGCCCCGCTCTGGCAGCGGGCGCTCATCGCCTACATGAACGTGGACCAGACCTATGCGCTTGCCGTGCAGCGCTACGAGGCGGCGCCGCCGCTCTCCGTCTCGGCCAAGGTCGCCTTCTTCTTCGGCACGGCCACGCCCATCGTCCCGCTCTGGTGCATCGCGACGCTTGTGGGCGTTCTGGTCGGA
Source organism: uncultured Roseicyclus sp. (assembly GCA_964525355.1). GTDB lineage: Bacteria > Pseudomonadota > Alphaproteobacteria > Rhodobacterales > Rhodobacteraceae > Roseibacterium. The sequence goes on along the minus strand of CAZGHJ010000026.1, from coordinate 1,046 downwards.
TCGGCCGTGCCGCCGGAATGGGGGCTGGATTTCGTGGTTCCCGTCACCTTCCTCGCCCTCGTCGCGCCCGCGCTTCGCACGCTGGCGCATGTGGGGGCGGCGCTGGCCTCGGTCACGGCCATGCTGCTCCTGGCGGGCCTGCCGTGGAACCTCGGCCTTCTGGTTGCGGGCCTGTCCGGCATGGCGGTCGGCGCCGAGATCGAACGCCAGATGACGCTCCGGGCCGAGCGGCAGGCGGCGCAATGACAGTCAGCGACGCGGAAATCTGGTGGATCATCGTCCTGCTGGGACTTGGCACCTTCGCGATCCGCTTTTCCTTCCTGGGGCTGATCGGGGACCGGCCGCTGCCCGGCTGGCTCCTGCGGCATCTGCGCTACACGGCCGTGGCGATCCTGCCGGCGCTGGTGACGCCGCTAGTCCTGTGGCCGTCCGCAACAGGCGGAGAGACCGACCCGGTGCGGCTCACTGCGGCGGCGGCGACGCTCGCCGTGGGCTTCCTCAGCAAGAGCCCCATCTGGGGCATCATCGCAGGCATCGCCTGTTTTCTCGGCCTCGGCGCGCTTCTCTAGCGCCCGGTCTTAGACAACCGGCCGGTCAGTCCCGCCGCAGCGCGTCGCGGATTTCCAGCAGGACCTCCAGTTCGGACGGCCCGGCCGGCGCCGCCTCGGCCGCGTCCGCCGGCGTCTCGGTCGCTTCCTTGATGCGGTTCACCATCTTCACGAGCATGAACACCACGAAGGCCACGATCAGGAAATTGATGAGGGCCATGATGAAATTTCCGATGGCGAAGACGGGCGCACCGGCCTCCTGCGCCACGGCGAGGGACGCATAGCTCTCGCCATCCAGGGGATAGAACCAACCCGAGAAGTCGATCCCGCCCGTGAAGATCGCGATGATCGGATTGATCAGATCGCCCACGAGCGACGTCACGATGGCCGTGAAGGCCGCGCCGATGATGATGCCCACGGCCATGTCCATGACATTGCCACGGGCGATGAAGTCCCGGAATTCCTTGATCATGTGTTTGCCCACCCAAAAGGATCGCG
>CAZGHJ010000025.1:0-19795 GCA_964525355.1 uncultured Roseicyclus sp. | reverse complement strand
CCGCCATGGAGCGGGGCGCGATATCCGCCTCCGGCACCAGCCCCTCGCTCCAGCCCCAGGCCTCGGCGGCGGCCACCAGGTGCTCGGGGCCGATCACATGCATCGGCACGTCCGGGCGCTCGTCGAGCGCGACGAAGCCCGCCGCCTGGTGGTCGCCCACCACGAGCATCAGGGGCGGATCCTCCGCCTGGCGGGCGGCGTAGTCGAAGACGACCCGCAGCGCGTAGTCCACCGCCTGCCGGTACTGGTCGCGCACCCGGTCCCGGTCGCGCCAGACCACATCGGGCGGATCGCCGGCCAGCGCCATTTCGTCGAAGATGCGCCCGTCGCCGATGGCGTCCCAGTCCACCATCTCGGGCACCGGCACCCAGGGCGCGTGGGAGGAGCCCGTGGCCACCTGCACGAAGAGGTTCCGGTCGTCCTCGCCCGTTCGCAGCAGCCGGTCGAGTGCGGCGAAGGTGAACTGATCGGGCATCGTCACCCAGTTGAACGGCAGGCCGCGATAGCCCAGATCGGCCGCGGCCAGCACCGTCTCGAAGCCCATGAGATCCGCCTCGGGCCAGTCGAGCGTGATCTGCGGCATCACCGCCGCAGTCCGGAACCCCGCGTCGGAGGCGATGTGAAAGAGCGTCCGCCGCCCGCTGGCCAGCGCCGCGCCATAGCTGGTCTGATCGGCGACCCAGAGCCCGTTCGCGAAGGTCGCGTGGCTCAGCCAGCTTTGCCCGCCGCGGGTTGGCGCGGTGAGAAAGCCCGACCGCATGGACAGGCCCAGCTGCGCGAGCCGTTCCTGCGCCGCTATCAGCGTGGGGCGGTGGGTCTCGGCGTAAAGCGGCGTGTCGAGGCTGGTGCGGCCGTAGCTTTCGATGAAGACCACGATCACGTCGGTGTCGATCCCATGCAGAAGTCCGGCGCGGCCGGCGAAAGGATCGTCGCGCGCGGCGGCCTCGAAGGCGCGCAGGTCCGCGACGGTCTCCCGCGCCATCTCGACCCGCTCGAGCCCGACCCGCGCGGTGAAGGCCGCGCCCGGCGGATCCACCGGCAGATCCCAGCGGCCCATGGTGTCGCCGATCTCGGCCACGGCGACCCCGGCGCACAGGACACAGGCCACGGCCACCCCGCGTGCGATCCGCGCCGGCGCGGCAAGCCCGGCCCAGACCCCGGTCGCCCACCAGATCGCCCAGACCGCGCCGGCCGCCGCGACCAGCGCAGCAAGCACCGCGGCCCCCGTCAGGACAGGTCCGATGGCCCCCGTGGCAAGGCGCAGGCCGGCCTCGATCAGCGCCAGGTCCGCAACCGGGTTGAAGCCGCGCCCGAGCGCGGTGAACATGGCGAAATCGGCGGCCTTGAGGCTTGCGATCAGCGCCAGCGCCGCGACCAGCACCCCGCGCAGCAGCCGCGAGAGAGCCCCGGCCGGCAGCGCGACCAACCCCAGCAGGATGACCGGAAGTTCCAGCGGAAAGACCGCAAGCGCGCCCCATGTCATCGCCGCCGGGTGGTTCGGCTGGATCAGCACCAGGTGCAGGATCAGCGCGGCCAGCGCCAGCCGCCCCAGCGTGCCGGCGATCCCCGGCGAGGGCGCGGGCGCCTCGCTCATGCCCGGCGCCGCCAGAGCCAGGCGAGGTCGACCGCGAAGGACCAGGCCAGCGCGCCCGTCGCCGCGACGACCAGCGCCGCCGCCAGCGCGTCCGGCAGGATCGGTGCCTGCAGCGCGATCAGAACGCCCAGCTGGAGCACGCAGACCACCTTGCGGCTGAAACGCTCCGGCAGGTCGCGGCGCATCCATGGCAAGACCTGCGCCGCGGCGGCGAACGCGTAGCGCGGCAGGCCGAGCAGCACGGCCAGCGGCCCCAGACCGCCCGCCACCGCCGCGTTCAGCGCCAGCACCAGCGCCAGGACGCTGTCGACCTCCATGTCGAACCGCGCCCCGAAGTCCGACACGTGGCCCTGACGTCGGGCGAACCAGCCGTCGACCCCGTCGAGCGCCAGCGCGATCACCGCAATGGCGAACAGCGCCCAGGACAGCGGCGCGCCCGACAGGATCGGCGCGACAAGCGCCATCGTCAGCGCAAGCCGCGTCAGCGTGATCGCATTGCACAGACCGATATGGTCGTGCGGATACCCCAGCCGAAGCGACCGGCCCGCAAGCGCGGCCGCGGCGCCAAACCCCGCCAGCGCCGCCAGCGTCGGCCCCGCCCCGGCCCCGAGCGCCGCGGCGGCGAGCGTCGCGACCCCGGCCGCGAGCGCGACCGCGACGATCGCGAATTCGCCGAGCGGCGTGCCGACAAGGGCCTGAACCGCGTGCGACGGGCGTTTCGGTCGTGAGGTGCGAGCATATGTCATGCGTGTGACATTGGACGGTTCCACGAAGTTTCAAGCCGAACATGCCCGACTTGAAGCGCCCTGCGCGGAGGCTAGCTCACCGCCGACAGGAGAACGCCATGTCCAGATCTTCCACATCCTACCGGAGACCGGCCCGCCTTCTGCACTGGGGCATGGCGCTTCTGGTGCTGCTGATGCTCCCGGCCGGGATCGCCATGGTGCAGCCCGATATCGACCGGTCGCTGCAGAACACGCTCTTCGTGTTTCACAAGAACACGGGCGTTCTGCTGGGCCTGCTCGTGGTGGTGCGGCTCTTCTACCGTTGGCGCAATCCGCCCGCGCCGCTGCCGGCGGATGTGCCGGGCTGGCAGCACCGGATCGCGGGGCTGTCCCACGGCGCGCTTTACGCGCTTCTGGTGATCGTGCCCGTCGCCGGGTATGTCCGCGTCAGGGCCGGCGGCTTTCCCATCGAGGCGCTCGACGCGCTTGGTGCGCCGTCGCTGGTGCCGCGCTCCGATGCGCTGGCCGAGGTCGCGCAGACCATCCACTACCTGAGCGGGATCACGCTCGCGCTTCTGATCGCTGTGCATGTTTCCGCCGCCGCCTATCACGGCATCGTCCGGCGTGACGGCGTATTTTCGCGCATGTGGCCGCCGCAGGAGGGGCGGGGCGGCTGACACCCCTTGTTTGGCCGCCGGCGCGGGATAGCTGTGCCACGCGCGGCGTGTCGCGTTGCGTCCGACCCACGCTCCAACCCGTTTCAGGAAGGCCCTGTCCCGCATGTCGCTTGTAGAACCCCGTCTGGCTGCCGATGTCGCGCGACCCGCGTGGCATGGCCCGCGCATCGCCGCGGCGGGGCTCGCTTTGGGGCTTACGGCGGCCATCGTCGCGGCCTTCTCGGCAAGCGTCGCCGCCTGGACGCCGGCCGGCGTCGCCGCGCTGACGCTGGTCACGCTGGGCGCGTTGTGGATTTCCGGCGGGGCGGCCACCGCGGTTCTGGGCCTCTTCGTGCCGGCACCGCGCACGGGGGACGCGCCCGAAGGCTGGCGCCCGGCCAGCCGCACGGCGATCCTCGTCCTGCTCTGCAAGGAAGACCCCGCGCCGCTTGCCCGGCATCTCGCGGCGCTGCGCACAGGACTGGTCCGCGCAGGCCTCGGCCAGGCCACGGAGATCTTCGTGCTGTCGGACACGGGCGGTGCGGCGGAGATCGCGCGCGAGGAGCGCGCGATGCAGCCCCTGGCAGCCTCGGGCGTGCTGCGCTACCGGCGGCGCGCGGAGAACACGGGCCGCAAGCCGGGCAATATCGGCGACTGGCTCGACAGCCACGGGGCGGACCACGACCACATGCTGGTTCTCGACGCCGACAGTCGCATGACGCCCGCGCGCATCCGCCGGATGATCTGGCAGATGGACCGCCGCCCGGAACTGGGCCTTCTCCAGGCGGGGATCGCGCTTTTGCCGGGCCGCACGCGATTCGGCCGCCACCAGCGCGTCGCGTCGCGGCTTCTGTCTCGGGGCTTCGGGCGCGGATTCGCGGCCTGGAGCGGGGATAGCGGCAACTACTGGGGCCACAACGCGCTGATCCGGGTCGCAGCCTTCCGCGAGGCGCGCCGCCTGCCGGACCTGCCGGGCCGCGCGCCCTGGGGCGGGATGCTTCTCAGTCACGATTTCGTGGAAGCGGCCTGGATCCGGCGCGCGGGCTGGGCCGTGGCGCTCGACCCCGCGACGGCGGGCAGCGCCGAAGAGGCGCCCCAGACCTTGCAGGAATTCCACGCCCGCGACCGCCGCTGGTGCCAGGGCAACCTGCAGCACCTGCGCCTGATCGCCGAGCCGGGGCTGGACCCGGTAAGCCGCCTGCATCTTGCCATGGGCATCCTCAGCTATCTCGTCGCGCCGGTCTGGCTGATCCTTGTGGCGCTGATCGCCTTCGGCATCGTGCCGGTCGCCGGCGTGCTGCCAGTGACGCTGGTGGCGGCGGTGCTTCTCCTGCCCAAGATCTGCGCGCTGATCGACGGGTGGCGGGCGGCGCGAACGGCGCGGCGGCGCGCGGTGCTTCTGCGCGCCTCGGTCGGAGAGCTTGTCGTCTCGAGCGTCATCGCGCCGCTGGTGATGCTGCGGCAGGCGGGCGCGGTGGCTGCCATCTGCCTCGGCCGGGACTGCGGCTGGAAGAGCGCGCGGCGCCGCGGCCCCGCCCTGCCGTCGGGCGGCGTCGAGGCGGCGTCGGGCTGGGCGCTGGTGGCGATCGCGCTCGCGGTCTCCGGGCCGGCGGCGATCTGGCTCGCGCCCGTGGCGCTGCCGCTCTGCTGCGCGCCGCTTGTCATGTCCGCCATGGCGCGGCCGGCCTGATGCGGCGGCGAAGCTTCATGGGCGCCCTCGGCGCGGCCGCGCTCCTGCGTCCCTGGCCCGGCAGTGCCACGCCCCTGCCGACGCTTCTCGACGAGGCCCGTGGCCTGGCCGCGCGCCCCTTCGACGCGGTCTCGCCGCCTCTGCCGCCCCCCTTCGCGGGCCTGAGCTACGACGCCTATCGCGCCATCCGTCCGATCCCCGGCCGCTCCGCCATGCTGCCCCACGCGCCCGGTTTCGCGGTCGATCTCCTGCCGCCGGGCCTGTTCTTCCCCGATCCGGTACGCATCGACCGGGACACCGGAAACGGCCCCGAGCGCATCGCCTTCGCGCCCGATCTCTTCTCGTTCGACGACCGGTATTTCGACGAGATCCCGGCCACCGCGCCCGGCGCGGGTTTCTCGGGCCTGCGGCTGCGCCATCCGCTGAACGCGCCCGACGTGATGGACGAGGTGCTGGTCCTCCAGGGCGCCAGCTACTTCCGCGCCATCGGGCAGGCCATGGTCTACGGCCTTTCCGCCCGCACCGTGGCGCTGGGCACCGGCGGCCCCGGGCCCGAGGAGTTTCCGCGCTTCACCCATCTGCGCCTGCACCCGGCCGAGGCCGGCGCCGTCCGGCTCGAGGCGGTGATCGACAGCCCCTCGCTCGCCGGGCATCTCGAGATGGTGCTGCGGCCCGGCCGGGACACGGTGACCGACCTCGTCGTGACGCTGCTGCCCCGGCGCGAGATCGCCGATATCGGCGTGGCGCCGCTCACGTCGATGTATCTCAAGGGCCCGCTGCGCGCCTCGGTCAGCGACGATTTCCGGCCGCGGGTGCATGACAGCGACCTGCTGCTGATCGAGAACGGCGCGGGCGAACGGCTCTGGCGGCCCATCTCGAACCCCGCGGGCCTCGAGACCTCGGCCTTTCTCGACGACGGTCCGGCAAGCTTCGGTCTGTTCCAGACGCCGCGTGCCTTCGCCGATTTCGAGGACAGCGAGGCGCGCTACCACGACCGGCCGTCCGCCATCGTGCGGCCCGCGGGCGACTGGGGGCGCGGCGCGGTGATGCTGGTCGAGATCCCCACCGGCGACGAGTTCATGGACAACATCGTCGCCTTCTGGCGACCCGAGGCGCCGCTGGCCGCAGGCAGCGAGCATCGCTTCGCCTATTCCATCACCTGGACCCGCGACGCGCCCGCCCCGGACGGTCGCCGCACTGTCATCCAGAGCCGCAGCGGCCGCGAGCACGACCGTCCGGGCGCGCGCCGCTACGTCATCGACGTCTCGGGCCCGCCCGAGGGCTTCCGCCCCGAGATCACGGGGCCCGCCGAGGTCGAGATCGCCGGGACAAGCTTCTTCGCGCTGCCGGACGGGAGCGGCACGCGTCTGACCTTCCTGCTGATGCCGGGCACCCCGGATGTCGCCGATCTCCGCGTGGTGCTGGGCGACACGGACGCGCCGGGGCCGGCGCCTGTCTGGTTGCACCGCTGGACCCGGGCGCGCGACGGCGGCGTCTAGGGCGGCCCGACCTCGACCTCGGCCAGGACCGGGCGATGGTCCGAGGCGATGCGGATGCGCGCGCCGTCCAGCACCCGCGCCCCGCGCACATGCGCGCCGCCGCCCGCCAGCACCCGGTCGAGCGGAAGGATCGGGCGGCGCACCGGAAAGGTCGGCGGCGCGGGGCCCGCGAAACGAGCGCCCAGGACCGCCCGCGAAAAGGCCAGGCCGCCCCAGGGGCGCCATTCGTTTAGGTCGCCGCACAGCACCGTCGGCCTCGGCTCCCGCCGGAACAGGTGCTGCCCGAGCGTGCGCATCTGCACCACGCGCAGCACCTGCGTCAGCGACAGATGCATGCCGACGATCCTGAGCGGACAGCCGTCCTTGCGGATATCGGCGATGACCGCGCCGCGATGGCAATGGCCCGGCAGGTCGAGAAGCGTCAGGTCTTCCACTTCGATCCCGCGCGCGGCCAGCAGGATGACCCCGAGAAACCCGTGACTGCCCGCGCCCCAGCGCGCCGCGCGGTCCCGGTGCACATGGACGAGGCCCGTGCGCGCCACGATCCCGCCGAGGTCGAGGATGCCGTGATGGGGCGGGCGTTCCTCGTCGGCCTCCTGCAGCACCACGAGATCGACGGGCTGCGTGAGCACGTCTTCGCATAGCACGTCGCCCGTGCGCGCCGGATCGATCATGCCGTCCTCACCGCGTCCGCGATGGATGTTCCAGCTTGTGATCGACAGACGGGTCAGATGTCTTTCCACCGGTTGGGTCTTGCGGTTCGCGGAAGGGTCTCGGCCGCGCGGCCCTTGCAACGGTCGCACGCCCTTCCCTTGGGGAGATCGTGCGCCGGGCCGCGGGCGTCAAGCGGCGGACTGGCCGCGACGGGCGCCCGTTGTGCGCGGCGGTCTGCGCGCGGCAGGCCGCGGTTCCGCCTTTCTTCCGTGACCCGCCGCATGGCCGCCCGCTTTTGCGCCCCGTCCGGCGGCCAGGCCGGGGCCGGGCCAACGGCCTCCGGCCGCGGCGCTCCCGGCTTGGGCCGGTCACATCGTGGGAGAAACTGGCGGGTGCCGGCAAAGGTCCGGGCGACCTCGCGCGATTGCCGGGATGCCTTGTCAGGCGGCGCCGGGGCCGGGCATGCCGTCGCCACGGGGGTGATGCGGCATTCCGTTCTCGGCGCCCAGGGGTGTGGCGCTTGCATGCCGGCGCGGGTGCAGCCCCTGCGCCGGTGGCTGCCGATCTGACGCGCCCCCGCGCGCGCCCCCATCCGCGCCCCCATGCGTGGCCAGCCCCAAGATTTCGCCTTGCTCTTCATGGCTGCGGACGGTCGCGCACCGGACCTCTCATCGCCGGACTGCCCTCACGCCGGTGCGGGGACCGCGGATGAGCTCCGGATCCGAGTGCGCGGCACCCCGGCGCATCGGTGTCCGAGGCCCCGTCGCCCGGCGCTACCGGACCCCGGCCAAGCGCAACGGCCGCCGCGATGGGCCGGCTTGCCCTGCAAGGGTCACAGGCGCCGCGATGCGCCTCGCACCCGTCGGCTTGGCGGGGTCGGGGCGCATGCGCCGGGCCGGTTCGGCGCCCTGCGCGACCGGCGCCCGGATCGGCTCAGGCCTCGGTCATCGCCCGGTCCTGGATCAGACGGAGCGGTTTGAGAAGGAAGGACAGGACGGTGCGCGTGTCGGTCACGATATCGGCCGAGACCGTCATGCCCGGCGAGATATGCCGCGACAGTTCGGAGCGCTCCAGGGCGCCGGTCGCGAAGGCGAGGCGCACCCAGAAGACCGGCTGCCCGGTCTCGTCCGGCGTGCTCGACGGGGCGATCCGGTCGACGGTCATGGCCAGATCCCCGAAGCGGGTGAAGTCGAAGGTCAGAACCTTGACGCTGGCGCCCTGGCCCACGGAAATCCCGCCGATCCGGTCGGCCGGGACCTGGATTTCCACGTAAAGCCCGCTGCCGTCGGGAACGATCTCGGCCAGCAGCGCGCCGCTGGCAAGCACGGCGCCGGTCGTGTCGGCGCCAAGGGCGTTGATCGTCCCGCCGATCGGCGCCACGACGAGCGCGTCCTCGAGACGCGCATCGAGGATGGCCAGCCGTTCCGTCAGGTCGATGCGTTCGCTGGCGATCTCCTCCAGCGCGGCGCGCGTCTGCCGGCGGTGCTCCATCGCCAGTTCGGTGAATTCGAGCAGCGCCTGCTCGGCCGCCTGTGCCTCGCGCGACATCTCTCCCGCCAGTCTCTGGATGTCTGCGTCGAGTTGCAACGCCTCGCGCTGAAGATCCTCGAGAACGGGACGGGCCGAAAGGCCGCGCTCGACCGTGATCGCCACCCGGTCCACCTGGCCCTGCAGGATGGCGCGGTTTTCCCTGAGCGTCGCGACCCGCTCGGCCAGCCGGGTGCGTTCGGACAGCGCCGTGGCGTGACGCGCGGTCCACACCTGGCTCTGCGCAAGAAGGAACCGCATCTCGTCCGCGAGCGCCGCGTCGAGCGCGCCGCCCGATAGCCGATCCTGCGTCGCGCGCCGGCCTTCGGGCGTCAGGATATCGATCTCCAGGATGTCCCGCAGCCGGGCCTCGCGGGCCGAGATGTAGCCAAGCCGTGCCGCGAGGCGCGCGCGCTCGGACCTCGCATCTCCCGTCTCGAAGCTGAGCAGGGGATCGCCCGCCGCCACGTGATCCCCCTGCGCGACGAAGGTCCGCGCCACCACCCCGTCATGGCGATATTGCACGCGGTGGGGCGGGGCGGCCGATTTCAGGACGCCCTGGCCCGACACGACCTGGTGCACCGGCGCGAAGGACGACCAGACCAGGAAGAGCCCGAGGAAGGCCGAGATGGCGAAGATGACGGCGCGGGCCATGCTGGCGTGCAGCGCCGGTTGCAGGCCCGCGGGGCGTCCGACGGGGCGGTGGCGTGTCGCCAGACTGTCCGGCGCGGTCATGGCGGAGGGGTCACGGGTCCGGCTCATGTCGTCTCCATCGGGCTGGAATTGGTGCGCCGGGCAAGACCCTTCGGCGACAGCTCGAACACGGCGTCGGCGGCGCGCATGAAGGCGGGGCGCTGGGTGACCATGACACAGCTGAGTTCCGGCATCCGCCGGCGGATGGCGCCCAGCACGGCCTGCTCTTCGGCGGATGACAGGCCGGTTTCCGGCTCGTCGAGCAGCAGCAGCGCAGGCGGCGCCAGGAACAGGCGCGCCAGCGCCAGCCGGGTCCGGAAGGACGGCGTGAGCCGGTCGGCCATGCCGTGGCCCAGCCGCGTCGACAGGCCGTCGGACAGACCCGCGAGGTCGCGGTCGAGCCGCAGTTCCAGACAGATGTCCTCCAGCTGGGCCTTGGACGCATCGGGGCAGAGCAGCCGCAGGTTCTCGGCCACCGTGCCGGACACGGGAACGCAGGCCGGGCCCGCGAAGCCGATGAAGCGCGCGCGTTCGTCGTGATGCAGTTGCGCCAGGTTCGTGCCGGCCGCGCGAATGATGCCGCTCGATGGCGGCAGGCGGCCGGCCAGCAGATGCAGAAGACTGGTCTTGCCCGCGCCCGATCGGGCGGTGATCGCGGCATGGGCGCCGCGCGGGACCTGCCAGGTGAGCCCCGCGAACAGCGGCAGCCGCCCGCCGGGGAAGCGCAGGCTCACGTTTTCCAGCGCCACCAGAGGCTTGTTGATGTCGGGAAGTTTCAGATGCACCGGGTTCTTCACGCCGATCTCGTCGGGCAGCGCGAGCATCCGGTCGATCTGGTTGACCAGCGACAGGGTTTCGGGCAGGCGCAGGGCCGCCATGAGCGCTTGCTGCATGGGCAGGAAAAGACGCGCGGCCAGGACGGTGCAGGCCACGAGCGCGCCGTTCGTCATGGCGCCGTTCATGGCATCGAGCGCGCCGACGAACACGATGCAGCCGATGGCGAAGGGCGTCAGAGAGGCGCCGACCGTGCTGAACAGGCGCCAGGCGCGTTCCTCGGTGAAGCGGCTCGCCTCGATCTCGGCGTCGATCTCCGAGAGCCGCCTGACATAGACCGGCCCGAGCCCGCGGCGCAGGATCTGGGTGCGCGACGCGATCGCGTCCTGCAACAGATGCGTGTAGGAGGCCCGCGCCGCGGCGGCCTGTTGCCGGCTCACGCGCAGGCGCGGCGACAGCAGCCCCGCGAACAGCGCCAGGCCAAGCGCGAAGACCAGCGACACGCCGGCCAGTTTCGGCGAGATGAGCGCGATGGCCAAAAGCAGGACCAGCGACAGCGGCAGTTCGAGGAACAGCGCCACGAGCGGTCCCGCGACCTGGTCGCGCAGCCCGTCGAACTGGCGCAACCGCTCCAGCTGTTCCGCCGCGGGCCGGGTGGAGATCATGTCGGGCGGCAGGGTCAGGAGCTTGGAGACCGTCAGGCGGCGGGTGCTGCGGTCGATGCGCCCGGTCACGTCGGCAAGGATGCGGGTGCGCACCCGTCCCAGCGCGAGATCGAGCGCGCCCAGCCCCAGGACACCGATCGTCAGCGCGACAAGCGTGTCCATGGCGCGCGCGGGCAGCACCGCGTCGAAGATGAAGGCCACCGAAAGCGACGCGGTCACGATCAGCGCGTAGGACAGAACCGTGGTCAGCGCGACAAGGCGCAATTCGGGCGCGTAGGCCACGCGCAGGCGTTGCGCGATGCCAGTCCCGTTGCCGCCATCCGCGGCCGGATCGGCGGCCGCCTGCGCGACACGGGGCACCAGCACCAGTCGCGCGCGCCCCAACGCGTGCCAGAGCCGGCCGAACCGGCCGCGCGCCGGACCCTGCGCGAAGTCCGGGCTGCCGTCGCTGCGCACGACGATCGCCGCGTGCGGCAGCACGGGTTCGAGCCGTCTCGGGACGCGGCGCAGGTCGACCGAAACGCCAAGGCGGTCCAGCGTTTCGATCATCTGGTCGATGCCGAATTTCCCGGCATCGCGGGGTAGGGCATAGGCAAGATCGCGGGCCGCCGGCGCCAGGTCGAGCCGGGCGAAAACCTCCATCATCGCCTCGGCCCAGGGCCCCGTGACAGGCGTGCCGGACAGGCGCCCGTCGAGCAGCGCATCGAACAGGCGGTCCCGGTCCCAGGCGGCCAGGTCGGCGGGCGCGGGCTCTGGCCCCGGATCGGCGATGGGCTGCGCGACATTCATGCCGGCACCGCCGTTTTCCCGGCCTGATAACCATCGTCGAAGACCCGCTCCATCGCGTCTCCGGCAAGGCGCGCCTCATGGGTGGCCAGCGCCTGGTAGGAGGGCCTGCGCGAGAAGATCAGCGAGATGCAGCCCTCCAGTTCATAGGCCAGCACGTTGCGCAACATCCGGTCGCTTCCGGGGTCGAGATCCACGTTCGCCTCGAGGAACAGGACCACGTCCGGTTTCTTCGCAAGGCCCGAGACGATCTGGATCAGCTGGCCGGTCGAGCGCGACAGTTTGCGCATGTCGCCATGGGACAGCCGCGTGTGAAGGCCGTGCTCGGTTTCCGCGATCACCTGGTCGAGCCCGAGTTTCGTGGCCAGGTCCATGGCCCTTTCGCCGTGCCGCACGGGCTCGAACCCCGTCAGGTTCTCGATCAGCGACCCCCCCAGCACCGTGTGATCCGACCGGATCAGCGCGATGCTCTCCGCGAGGCTGTCGGCCGAGACACGGCCGAGCGGAAGGCCGTTGACCTCGATCCCGGCGCCATCTGGGTCGGCACAGCCCGCGAGGCGGTCGAAAAGCCGCGAGACATCGGACGGGTTCTCGGCGTTGACCAGCAGGCAATCGCCGGCCCTGAGGACAAGCGGGCTCCCGTCCGACATCGGGATCGAAAGGCTTTCGATCGCGTCGACGCGCTCCTGCGGCTGGCGTTGCGAGGCCTGCGCCAGCACGGCGTCGATCGCGCGCTCGGCCTGTTTCACGTCGCGGTCGCTCATCAGGATGGCTTCGATGTTCAGGCTGGGCTGGACGATCCGGCCGGTCAGCACCACCGTCGCGGCGAGGCCCCCGACGCTCATCTGGCCGGTGATCGCGAGGCCGGCGCCGGCGGCGGCGACGATCACGGGCGAGATCATCGCGATGGTGGAGATCGCGTTGCGCGTCTGCAACCGGCTTCGCGTGAGCGCCTCGGTGGTCCGTGACGAGCGCGCGGTGCGGCTTTCGACCTCGCGGCGCACGCGCTCTCCCAGCGCGAGGTCGCGGATCGTGTCGTATTGCCGGAAGACCCCGTCGAGGAACCCGGCATAGGAGGTGTCATCATCGAAGCGCGCCTCGACCAGGCGGTTGCTTTCGCGGCGCAGCGCGAAGACGATCAGCACGCAGCACAGCGTCACGGCGCAGACCGTCAGCGCCAGCGGCACCGAGATCATCGCGAGAATCCCCGCGAAGACCACGATGAAGGGCACGTCGAGGATGGCCTTGGCCATTTCGCCGCTGCGTCGCCGCCGGATCCGTTCCACCCCGGTGAAAAGCGCGCGGATCTCCGCGTCGCTGCGCGCGGAGGCGGCGCGTGCGCCGGGCAGCAGCAGGCAGTCCAGCAAAAGCCGGCGCATTTCCAGCTCGTAGCCGATGCCCTTGCGCTCCACCAGATGCGCCCGCGCCAGCCGCAGCGCCACGTCGCACAGCGCGGCCACCCCGATGCCGATCCAGAGGACGGTCAGCGTTTCGACCCCGGCGAGGGGGATGATCCGGTCATAGACATGGATCAGCGACAGCGGCAGGGCGAGCGCCAGGACATTGGACAACAGGCTGGACACCACGATGGACGGGGTCCATGCGATCCCTCGCAAATGCCGAACTCGCTTCATGCAGCCAACTACCCAGCGTCACGCCGCATCGCGGCGCAGAAGACATCGGGCTTGCTTAGCGAAGCTTCGTTTACCAGCGGTGAACGGCGGGGTCAGGACCAGGCGACGCGCTCGATCCCCTCGAATGTCACCGTCTCGCCATCCTCGAACGCGATCACGCCCGACGCGTCGGCGCTGAACATCACCGAGGCGGCGTCCTCGCCGGTGATGGCGTGACCGCCCTCGATCACCGCGGTCCAGCCCTCTCCCGAGATCGTGTTGCCCCGGATCGACACGCTGCCGCCGACCCCGTCCAGGTGGATCGTGTCGCTCCAGCCGGCGCCGCCATGCACCGTGTCCTCGCCCATGTCGGGGCCGAGCATGAACCGGTCGTCGCCGGACCCGCCCCACATCACGTCGTCGCCCGTGCCGCCCCAGATCATGTCGTCGCCGGCCCCGCCGTCGATCCGGTCATCGCCCGCACCGCCGAAGACGGTGTCGTCGCCGCCCCCCGACGAGATGCTGTCCTCGCCCGCGCCGGCGTCTATCCTGTCGCGGCCCTGGCCGGTGGTGATCGTGTCGTCCCCGGCGCCCGAGGCGATCGTCTTGTCGCCGTTGCGCGCCTCGATCAGGTCCGCCCCCGAGCCCGTCGTGATCATGTCGTCGCCATTGCCTGAGAAGACCGTGTTCTCGCCGTCGCCCGCGTCGATGGTGTCGCGCTGGTTGCCGGTGGTGATCCGGTCGTTCCCGCCATAGGTGGTGATGCGGTTGTCCCCGTTGCCGCCCTCCACCACGTTGTCGCCCAGGGTGATCCGGTCGCCGTCGCGGTCGGTGTAGCCCAGCGCCATCGTCTCGCCGCGGTTGGAGGCCGAGACGATGCCGTCGCCCGGTGTCCTCGGCGCGTGGAATGCCGCGCCCAGCGTCTCGATGCCGGTGAAGCTGACCGCGACCGTCGCGCCGCTTGCGGACTCGAAGGTGAAGGCGCCGCCCAGGCCGCCCGAGCCGTCGTCGGCCGGGTCGGAGACCCAGGCAAGATCCGCCAGGTTCACGCCGGTCAGCCTGTCGGTGCCAGCCTCGCCGCCGTCGATCCTGATCGTGCCGGCCCCGGCGATGGCGCTGCCGTCGATCACGAACGTGTCGTCGCCGGTCCCGCCCCGGAGGGTGTCGTTCCCGCTGCCCGCCGCAAGCGTGTCGTCGCCCGCGCCACCATCGACCTCCGTCGCGGCGCCGTCGCGGCCGGCATGGAACATATCCGCCCCGTCGGTGAGGATCAGGCGTTCGATCTCGGAGAAGGACGCCGAAGCAGGGCCTTGCGTGATCGTGCCACGCCCATCGCCGGTCATGGAGACTGTGACGGGGCCTGCAAGGCTGCTCAGGTCGATGGCGTCGCGTCCGTCGCCACCGCTGATCGTGTCGGTGCCGAAGTCCTCGGAAACGAGGAACGTGTCGTCGCCCTTTCTGCCCTCCATGAGGTCGTTGCCGGTGCCGCCGAAAAGCCGGTCGTCGCCCCGGCCGCCGATGAGCGTGTCGTCACCCGCCTCGCCGCTCAGCCGGTCGTCGCCCGAACCGCCCGAGAGGGTGTCGTCGCCCGCGCCGCCGAAAAGCCGGTCCTTGCCGCCGGCGCCCAGGATCTCGTCGTCGCCCGCCGAGCCCGTGATCGTGTCGTCGAACCCCTTGCCCACGATCCGGTCGACGCCGACCAGCGTCACGTCGGTGAAGTCGGCATTCGCGGCCCCCCAGGCGAATTCGAGGAACTCGCCCGACTGGGCCGAGCCGTCGATGATCTCGATCCCGCTCGCGGCGGAAAAATCCTCCTGCAACTCGTAGCTGTCCGCGCCGTCGGCCAGAAAGACCGTATCGACGCCCTCCGTCCCGCTGTCGGTGATCCGGTTGGCCGCGCCCCTCGACCAGCCGCCGAGATGGATGGCGTCCGATCCCTCGCCGCCATCGACCGTGTCGCCCCGGTCGCCCGCGTAGATCGTGTCGTCGCCGGCCCCGCCGTAGATGTCGTCATGTCCGCCGCCGTCCGAGATGCGGTCGTTCCCGTCGCTTCCGGTGATGGTGTCGTTGCCGGTTCCCCCGGTGATCGACAGGTCGCTGAGTCCGGCGTCGGTGAAGCTGGCGCCGTCATTGGCCAGGACGATGTGCTCGGCCATGTCGGAGACGGTCAGGGTCAGCGCCCTCGGCGCCGAGGTCTCGTGCGCGTCCGAGGCGGTGACGTGGATCTCGTGGGAGGTGGCGCGCTCGAAATCGAGCCCGGCCTCGGGGCGGAGGCGGATCTCGTTGCCCACGATCTCGAAGCGGGGGTCTGTCACGGGCGTGCCGGCGGCATCGGTGATCGTGTAGACCAGCGCATCGCGCTCGGCATCGGCGGCCTGAAGCGTGGCGACGACGGTGCCGGCGCCGGCGGTCTCGGCGACGCTGCCGCCCGAGGCGATGTGCGGCGTCTCCGGCGCGGTGTTGGCCTGGCGGCCGGCCTCGGCGATCATCTCCGCGGCGCTGTAGGTGGTGCCGGCGAAGGTGAAGGTCTCGACGCCGGTGACGCTGTCGGTGCCCTCGTCCAGCCCGTCGGCGGCATCGGTGTCTGCAATGGTGAAGGTCTCGGTCGCGGCATCGTAGGCGACGGCGAAATCGGCCAGCGCGCCGGTCCAGACCGCCGTGTCGCCGCCCCCCGCGCCGGGCGCGATCAAGCCGTCGTAGCTGTCGAACGACACCGGGCTGTTGCCGGTGTCCGGGCCCGACAGGGTCATGTCGAGTTCCTGTCGGCCCCAGTTCTCGAAGTAGATGATCGCGATCTCGTGGGATCCCGCCTCCAGCGCCGTCGTGCCGGTGCGCGTCGTGACCACGTGCAGCCCGTCATGGTCGATCAGCTCGACGCCGTTCACGAAGACCTTCGCGCCATCGTCCGACGAGATCGAGAAGGTGTAGCTGCCCGGCTCCGTGACCTCGAGCACGCTCTCGAAGCGCAGCGCGAAATAGTCCTGGTTGCCGCCGTGCAGGCCTGGGATCCCGTCCTCGTCGAGCGTGTCGATCAGGCCGGCCCCGTCGGGCGCGCGCGAATGGGTGCCGTCGGGCTTGAACCCGGCCTCGGCCAGGTTGCGCGTGTTCCCGTGGAGGTCGAAATACTCGTAGGCGAACCGCGCCCCGCCGCCGCCGGCGACGACGGTGGCCTCGTCATGCGCGCCCCCGATCAGCACGTCGTCGCCCGCGCCGCCGATCAGCGTGTCGTTCCCGTCGCCGCCCGCCAGCACCTCGTCCCCGCCATCACCGCGCAACAGGTCCTCGCCGCCCTCGCCGCGGAGCGTGTCCGCGCCATCGCCGCCATCGAGCGTGTCGGACCCGTTGCCGCCGAACATCGCGTCGTTCGTGGCATGCCCGCCGCCCCAGTCGGCGCCCTCGTGGGAAACCACCAGCGTCGGCATCCCGTCATCGGGGCCCTGCAAGGTCTGGTTGTCGCCCGCGTCGCCCTGGAGGATGCGGTAGGTCGTGCCGCCGAAACTGGCGTACTCGATGCCCGAAAGCGTGTCGGTGCCGTCGCGGCCGGGCACGGTGTCGCGGACGATCAATTCGCCCGCCGGCCCGCGCGAGAAGCCGTAGGCCTCGACCGGGCCGGAGAAAACGGCCATGTCCGCGCCCGGACCGCCGGCAAGCGTGTCGTCACCGCCACCGCCGGCAAGCGTGTCGTCGCCCCCACCGCCCTCGAGCCGGTCCGCCCCGTCGCCGCCCCGGAAACTGTCCGCGCCCGCACCGCCCGTCAGCCAGTCGTCGCCCGCGCCGCCCCAGACCGCGGTTTCCGTGACCCCGCGCTCGGTATGGGTGACGCCGCCATCGCCCAGACGGACCGTCTCGGCCCGGTCGCCCACGGTGATCCGCAGCGTCTCGGTCCGGCTCTCGCCCCAGCGATCCGTCGCGGTGATCTCGATGTCGTGGAAGGGCGCGGCCTCGAAGTCGAGGCTCCGGCCCTCGGCCAACCGCACCCGGTCGCCGTCGAGCACGAAGCGCCCGCCGGGGTCGACCATCTCCAGCGTGACCGCGTCGCGCGGGTCGTGATCGGCCACCTCGATCCGGGCGATCACGTCGCCCGGCGCGGCGTCCTCACCCGCCTGCGGTGCGATCCGGGTCCGGGAAATCTCGCCGGCCTCGTCGCGCCATACCACCACAAGCGTGCCGTCGGGCTGCATGTCCACGGCCGGGTCCAGCCGCTGGCCCAGAGCCGCGCCGCTGCCCAGGAATTCCTCCTCGCCGATCCGCGTGCCGTCGGCGTCGAAGCGGGCGATGGCGACGGCCTGGCCCCGCTCGCCGTCGAAGGCGCCGCTTTCGAACACCGCGACGAAGCCGCCGCCGGGTGTGGCCAGAAGCTGGCCATTGGCCTGATCGCCGAACGGGTCGCCATAGGGCATGAAGGCGTCGCCCTGCGCCACGCCCTGGGCGTCGAAGACCCGCGCCTGCGTCGCGCTGCCACTGCCATCCCCGGTCGGGTTGTCCCAGAGCACCACGAAGCCCCCGCCGTCGAGGCCGACGATATCCGTCGCCCGATCGCCGTGGCCCGGCTCGATGACGGCGAATTCGGGCCCCCGCGGCGTGCCATCCGCCTCGAAGACCCGCGCCTGAACCCCGTCGCCCGCGCCGCTCCAGGCCGCGACGAAGCCGCCATCCGAAAGCGCGTCGAGGCGCAGGTCCTGCGGCTGGCCCTCGGCCAGGTCGGTCAGCCGAAGCGCCGCGCCATCGGGCCGGTGGTCCGCAGTCATGCGCTGGACCATCGCCGCCCCGCCGGCGCCGTCGGGCGCTTGCGTCGGGTAGGCCACGAGATAGCTGCCGTCGGCCAGGACCTCGACGGAGGGCGCGCCCCGGATCGGCGCGTCGGGGCCGGTCACCGCGAAGGCGTCGCCCCCCAGGCCGTCGGCGCCGTAGACGCGCGCCATGATCGCATCGCCCGCGCCCTCGGCCGGGGACGGCGCGCGGAAGGCCACGATCCAGCCGCCATCGGGCAGGGCGGCCACATCCGGCCGATCCGGCTCGCGGCCCGCAAGCCGGGCGACCTGCGTCTCGGGGCCCAGCATGACGCCCTCGGCATCGAAGCGTTGCAGCTGGATGCCGTGCCCGTCGCCATCCCCGTCCTGCGCGACCCAGCTCACAACGTAACCGCCATCCGGCAGCACGGCGAGGTCCGGCGTCCCGTTGCGGACCCCGGCAGCGCCCGAAACCTGTTCGGGCGCTGCCACCGCGCGCGCGATGTCGATGTCATGGGGCGCCAGCGCCGTCTCGTCCACGCGGATGCGGAAACTCTCCGACCGGGTCAGGCCGCCTGCGTCGACCGCCTCGATTTCCACCTCGACGAAACCGCCCGCCGCCTCGTGATCGAAGACCGCGCCCTCGCGCACGCGCAATTCGTCGCCCACGACCTCGAACAGCGTGGCGTCCTCGCCAGTGACGCGGAAGCTCAGGCTGTCGCCCGCATCCGGGTCGATCCCGTCGAGCCGCGCCACCACCTGTCCGGGTGCCGCCGTCTCGTTGACATGCAGCATGGCGGGCGCCTCGCGGTCGAGCGTGATCGCGCCGAACGTGTCGGCGCGCTCTCCGCTGCGGAGGGCCATCGGGCCCCAGGCCAGGTCGACATCCTGCCCGTGGTTGCGGGCCTCGAAGCCGAAGCCCAGGGTCAGGCCCTCCTCCGGCGCGATCCCGAGCGAGGCCCAGGGGATCTCGATCTCGGCCAGATAGCCGGTCTCGGTCAGGGCGACATGGGAAAAGACGGGCCCGGCCAGCGCGGCGCTGTTGGCCCCCTCGGCATGGATGCCGGACCGGGGCGCGAAGCCGAGATGGAAATCGCCCGCGCCGTAATCGGGCGATCGGTCGTTCGCGATATCGAGGAACAGGTCGATCCCGTCGCCGCCGAAAACGGACGCGGGATCGAGGACGATCTCGGGATCGGTCGCCTCGATCAGGAAATAGGCGGCGTCCTCGGACCAGAGCATCCGGACCGATGCGCCGAACCCGCCGGCCTCGTTGCCGGCGCCGCCCGGATCGCGCGTCGCCACCAGCTCGGGCGTCACG
Source organism: uncultured Roseicyclus sp. (assembly GCA_964525355.1). Lineage (GTDB taxonomy): Bacteria > Pseudomonadota > Alphaproteobacteria > Rhodobacterales > Rhodobacteraceae > Roseibacterium. The sequence goes on along the minus strand of CAZGHJ010000025.1, from coordinate 868 downwards.
TCCCAGAGGCTTTCGCGCATCCCGTCCGGCGCCACCGGGTCATGGACACGCGCCGCGACGGCTGCGGCCGCCCCGCCGGGCGCGAAGACGGGCGTGGCCGAGATGTCCAGCGGCGCGGCATTCCCGCGCGGCTCCGGTGCGGGGTCCGGCTCGGGTCGGGCGGGCGGATCCGGCTGTTGCCCTGGCTCGGGCTGTGGGGCCGGTGCGGGGTCTGGCCCGCCGACACGTCCGGGCACCGGCGCAGGGGATGGGTCGGGCTGCGGGTCCGGGTCAGACTGCCCCGCTGGCGCGGGCTGTGAGCCTGGCCGGGGCTCGGGCGCGGGTTCAGGCTCGGGCCCGCCGACAGGTCCGGGCCGCGGGGCAGGGGCCGCAGGGGGGTCGGGTAGGCCCTGCGGCGCGGGCTCTGACGGGGGTCCGGTCCTTGGCGCTGCGCTCGGCTGTGGCGCCGCATCGGGTGCGGGCGCCGCGGCGCCGGGGGTGTCTCGGGCCATGTCCGGGCCCTCGACCGGCGGCGCGGCCCGTGGTGCCACGCCGAGCGGACCGGTGGACGGATCGCCTGGCGCTGATACGATCGGCGCAGCAGGTGTCCCCACGGATGCCGCAGCCGGCCCCGGCGCGCCGGGGGGCGTGTCCTCGGGCGGTGCCATCTGACCGGGGTCCCCGGAAACCGGTCGCTCGGCCGCGCGCGCGCGCGCGTCGACGGGCCGCGGGTCCGGGTCGGGACCGGCCCCCGCAGCGGGCGCCTCCGGCAGATCCGTGCGCGCCTCTCCCTTTTCGGAAAACGCCATCAGCGCCGTCGCGGCGACCCCCGCAACCCCGGCGTTGACATGGGCGAAATTCGCGTCGCTTTCGCCCGCCACGTCGATGG
>CAZGHJ010000024.1:0-19900 GCA_964525355.1 uncultured Roseicyclus sp. | reverse complement strand
CGGAGGAGCCGAAGTAGCCGTTGAAGTTCTCTTCGCAGGTCAGGTAGGTGCCCCACGGCGTCCGGCCCGAGCCGCAGTTGTTGAACGTGCCGAGCGAGTTCATGCCCGTCGGGTCGGCTTCGGTCTTCAGCAGGTCGTGACCGGCCGCGGGGCCGTCGAAGGTCATCGGCGTCAGGTGGGTGATGCGGCGGTTGTAGGGGCTGTCGACGACAACCTCCCAGCCGTTCTCGCCCTCGGCGATCTCCATCACGGACACGCCCTGGAAGTTCTGCAGGATGCGCACGTCATCGAGCGAGCCGGGCGTGCCGCCATCGGTATGGGGCAGGTTCACGTCACGGTTGGTGTATTCGGAGTTCACGACGATGATCTCGCGACCGTCGATGTTGTAAAGCTCCATGCCGTCGGTGTTCTCACCGAAGACCTTGTCGGACATGTCGACGGAGACGCCGTTTGCCGGATCCCAGGCGCCCACGGCCTCGGGCTTCAGCGGGTCGCCCCAGCGCACCAGGATGTCCCAGCTGTAGCCCTCGGGCACATGCACGGTGTTGTCGGTGGCGATCGGGATCGCGTCGAAGGTGAAGCGCGACGCGCCCTGCGCCATCGCGGTGGAGCCCTTCAGGAAGGACGTGCCCATGACGGCCGCCCCCGAGCCGAAGGCGAGCACGCCGCCGAGGAAGCCGCGGCGCGAGATCGCGCGCTCGACCACGCGGTCGAAATCCTGCACTTCGGGGCGGGGAAAATTCAGTTCGTCCCAATCGTCGGCGGACATCTTGGTGGTATCGACATCTTTCATGTCGGTATCTCCCTGGAAGGATTCTGGATCGTCGCGACGGCACCGATCTGACCCGGGAACCCGTCGCACACGCGAGGCGATACCGACTCTGGATGACACTTCCGTGACAGTTGCGAAAAACTTAGTTAACGAACCGCCAGGACGATCTTGCCGATATGCGCGCTCGCTTCCATCCGGGCGTGCGCCACCGCCGCATCCTCGAGCGGGAACGTCTCGTCCATCACCGGCGCGATCCGCCCCGCATCCAGCAGCGGCCAGACATGTTCGGCCAGCGCCGCGGCGATATCGGCCTTCGCGGCATCCGATTGCGGGCGCAGGGTTGAGCCGGTGATCGTGAGCCTGCGCATCATCACCTGCGCGAAGTTCAGTTCGACCTTGGGGCCTTGCAGGAAGGCGATCTGCACCAGCCGCCCGTCATCGGCGAGCGCGCGGACGTTGCGCGGCAGGTAGTCTCCGCCCACCATGTCGAGGATCAGGTCCGCGCCCCCCTCGCCGCGCAGGATCTCCACGAAATCCTCCTCGCGGTAGTTGATCGCCCGCTCGGCGCCGAGGTTCTCGCAGGCGGCGCATTTCTCGGCCGAACCCGCGGTGGCGAAGACACGGGCGCCGAAATGCCGGGCAAGCTGGATCGCCGTGGTACCGATCCCCGAGGAACCACCATGCACCAGGAACCGCTCGCCGCCCGTCAGCCCGCCGCGCTGGAAGACGTTGGACCAGACGGTGAAGACGGTCTCGCAAAGCGCGGCGGCCTCGCGCATGCCCATGCCCCGGGGCACCGGCAGGGCGTGGTCCTGGTGCGTGAGAGCATATTCGGCATAGCCCCCGCCGGGTAGCAGGGCCGTTACCGCATCGCCCTCCTTCCAGCGGGTGACGCCAGGGCCCACGCGGGCGACGATCCCGGCCGCCTCGAGTCCGGGCAGGTCCGAGGCCCCGGGCGGCGGCGCGTAGCTGCCTGCCCGCTGCAGCGCGTCGGGGCGGTTCACCCCGGCATGGTCGACCGCGATCAGAATCTGTTCGGCCATCGGCTCAGGCACGGGGCGGGTCGCGGGTTTCAGAACCTCCGGCCCACCCGGCCCGGTGATCTCGATCGCGCGCATCGTGTCTGGCATTTCACGGTCCTCCCCCGTCCGGACAGGGTCAGACCGTGACGCCTCAGCAGCGGAAGGGCAAGGGCGTAGGGCGGGACTTGTCCCGCCACCCCATCCCGGGCAGGGCGCGGCGGGACAAGTCCCGCCCTACACGCGCCAGCGGCCGGGCAGATTGTCCGGAGCCGCCGAGGGCGCGCGCACCTGTTTCGCCAGCCAGTCCGGACCCGCCATCAACGGCGCGAGCAGCCTGTTCTCGCGGACCCGTTTCTTGACCGTCTCCAAACGCATCACGTCGTCGATCCGCCGGTCGAGGAATTCCCAGGTGGCGAGGTGACCGGCGGACTGATCGCCCAGCCAGTAGAGCACCGTGGCCGAGTAGACCCCCGACAGGGTCGCGCGCTTCGTGTACCAGTTGAGGTCGCGCGACGGGTCGCCCAGGCCTGACCAGATCGCGTCGGCCGTGCCCCAGAGCGCGCGGGCGCCGTCGGCGGCATGCATCGGCAGCGCGAAAAGCGTCACGCCCCGCCGCACGGCCTCCTTGTGGGGTTCGACGAGGTCGAGCCGCAGCCGGATCGCATGCGCGACGCGGTCGCGAAAGCGCATGGCGCTGAGGTCCTCGGTCCGCAGGCGGTCGGCCATCTCGCGATCCGCACGGGTGTGAAAGGCCAGCGCGAGGTCCACGCCCCCCCGCGGGAAAAGCGTGCGCGCCTCGGCCAGGTCCACGCCCGCATCGGCAGCGGCGGCGCGGAAGGCAGCGTCGGACCAGCCGTCGAATGGCACATGCATCAGCGCCGCATCGAGGATGCGATCATCGCTCGGGCGGTCGGCCCCGGTGCCGTGCGCGTGGCTCTCGTCGATCATCGCAAACCTCCTTGTTGCAGTGCGGGCAAGCCTGCTGGACAAGCTAGGGGCGCTTTGCTATAGCGCCACCTCCTGCTTAACGATGCAATTCTAACCTAGAAAGGTGGTGACACCCACAATGCAGGTCAGTGTTCGCGACAACAATGTCGACCAGGCGCTCCGCGCTTTGAAGAAGAAGCTTCAGCGTGAAGGCGTTTTTCGTGAGATGAAGCTCAAGCAGCATTACGAGAAACCCTCGGAGAAGAAGGCGCGCGAGAAGGCCGAGGCCATCCGCCGTGCCCGCAAGCTGGCGCGCAAGAAGGCGCAACGCGAAGGTCTCCTCTGAGAGCGGTCGTCGACAGGCGAACCTGGGACGCGCCACGCGTCTGGGTCCAACACGAAACCCCCGACACCTCGCGTGCGGGGGTTTTTTCGTGTGATCCGCCCCTTTGGGATGCCGGGCCGTCGCGCTCAGTTGGCCGCGGCTGCGGCCGCGGCCGCAGCGCGGGCCTGCGCGTTCAGAAGTTCGTAATTGTCGTCGGCGTCGTCATCGTAGATGCGGCTTTCCCGCACACCGGGCAGACGGCCGAACTGTGCCATGGTGCGCGTCGGAAAGAGGTTGCGCGACATGGAGGTGAAACCGGGCGTCCGCATCAGGACCGAGGACACCGCTGCCGAGCATTGCGCCGACGGCACCGGGCCGTAAGCCTCCACGGCCTCGATCAGCGCCGCGGCCTGTCCCGGTGTCACGTCGAGCTCCTGCACCACCACGTGGTAGGTCTCACGCGCGTGGTAGTCGATGTAGAAATCGTAAAGCTGGGGCGACATGCCGTAGAGCACGTCGTGGCGCTCGGGCACCAGCGGGTGGCGCCAGCTACCGGCCGGGTCGAACAGCACACGCTCCGGCCCGTCGATCAGAAGCGCGGTGTGGCCGCCCGCGCCACTGCGGTTGCTGATCATGGTCAGCAGCGTGACCTTCGCCGGACCCGGCGGCACGTAGCGCGCCTGCGACACGACCTCATCGGGCGCCCAGACGATCTCGTTGGGCTGGGCGCAGGCGCCGAGGCTAAGTGCAAGACACAGAAGAAGCAGAGGCCGCAGGGCGCGGCGCAGCGGGGCCAGCATCCGCCAGGCCCTCAGATCGCGAAAATCGCGAGAAAGATGATGATGGCGATGACGACGATGCCGACATTCACGCTCATGCGCATGAAGCCCGAGAAGGTCTTTTCCTGCTCGGAGATGTCCATCTCGCCGCGCTTGTGCTCGTTATCGGCCATGTCTCGCGTTCCCTCGAAGTCCGGTCATGGCCCGATGAGGTACCCGATTTGACCAGACCTGTCAGCCCTGTGGACGGTCTTCAGGTGCGGCGCGATGTCATCGCTGTTGCGCGGCTGCCGCGCAGGCTCCAGGCCCAGGCGCCGTCGGTCCTTCTTGTCCGGGCGACCTCGCCCAGAGCCAACAGGTGGTTCAGATGCGCCACCGCCTCCACCAGCGCGAGGCCGTAGGTGCCCGCGTCGATCTCGCGTTTGAAGAGCGGCGGGAAACACTGCGCGGCCGTGCGGGGGCCATCGGACAGATGCGCGCGCAGGCGGTCGAGCGCGCCCTCGTGGTTCTCGACCATCTGCCGCAGCCGGTCGGGCAGGCCGGTGAAAGGCATCTTGTGGCCGGGCAGGACCAGCTGCGCCTCGGTCGCGTGCGGCATCAGCGCCTCGCAGGCCACGATCCAGTCGCCCACCGGGTCGGCCATGGGCTCGGTCGCGTAGACGCCGAGATTGGGCGAGATCGACGGCAGAAGCTGATCGCCCCCGATCACCAGATCGCCCGCCTCGGACCAGAGCGTGGCGTGGTCGGGCGCGTGGCCCTGCCCGAAGCGGATAATCCAGTCGCGCCCGCCGAGGTGCAGGCGCTGGCCCTCCGTCAGCCGGGTGAAACCCAGCGGCATGGGCGCGACCACGTCGGCGAAGTTGAAGGGCCGTTCGGTCTGTCGTGCCTCGAGGATGTCCGCCGCCATGCCGGCCTCGCGCCAGAAGGCGATCTGTTCCTCGGTCGGGCGCTCCTGCGCGTCGAGCGTGAGCATCCGCGCGAACAGCCAGGCCGTGCGCGTCATCAGAAGCTCGGCTCCCCGCGCCTGGAACCAGCCGGCAAGGCCCACGTGGTCGGGATGGTGATGGGTGACGAGGATCCGCCGCACCGGCGCGCCCTTCAGCGGACCGGCCAGCGCCGCCTCCCAGGCCGCGCGGCAGCGTTTCGCGTCGAGCCCGGTGTCGATCAGGGTCCAGCCATCGGGGTCTTTCAGCGCGTAGACGTTAACGTGGTTCAGCACCATCGGCAGCGGCAGGCGCAGCCAGAGGATGTCCGGCGCGACCTCGACGGCGGCGCCGGGTTCTGGGTGGGTTTCGTGCGGGTAGAGGATCATGCGAAACAGGGGGCTCAGGCGGCAAGTTCGTCCGGCGACAGCGCGTAGAGATCGCCCGCCCCGGCCACCGCCTCGGCCAGATGCGCGGGGACGCGGACCAGTTGCCGCGCGAAATAGCTCTGCGCCAGCCGCGCGCGCGGACCCTCGGGCTCGGCCATCGCCGCGCGCAGGTGATAGTGCCCGCCCAGCGTGAGCGCGAAGGCGCGCCCGTAAGGCACCGATCCGGCCAGCCGGTCTGGCATGTCGAGCGCGAGCATGGCCCCGGTCGCCTCGCGCAGCGCCTCGGCCGTCCCGGCGAGGTCCGCATCCCCCGCCTCCTCCGCCGTCGCCGCGATCTGGTCGATCAGCGCGCAGGCCGCCGCGCCGCCATCCGACAGCTTGCGGCCGACAAGGTCCATCCCCTGGATACCCGTGGTGCCCTCGTAGATCGCCGACACGCGCACGTCGCGGGCGAATTGCGCCGCGCCCGTCTCCTCGACGAAGCCCATGCCGCCATGGACCTGGATGCCGGTATCGGCCACGGCGATCCCCGTCTCGGCGCCGTAATTCTTGGCCAGCGGCGTCAGGAACGCCGCCCGCGCGATCCAGGCCGCGTCGCCCGTGGCCGTGGCCATGTCGAGCGACACCGCAAGATCCATCGCCAGCGCGCGCGCGGCGAAGATCTCGGCCCGCATGCCCGTCAGCATCCGCCGCACATCGGCGTGGTCGAGGATCGTCCCCGTCTCGCCGGGGCCGATGGCGCGGCCCTGCACCCGGCCCTCGGCATGGGTCAGCGCATGCTGGAACGCCGCCTCTCCGGCGCCCAGCGCGTGAACGCCCACGCCCATCCGCGCATTGTTCATCATCGTGAACATCGCGGCCATCCCGGCGTGTTCCTCGCCCACGAGCCAGCCGGTGGCGCCGTCATACTGCATCACGCAGGTCGGGCTGCCATGCAGGCCCATCTTGTGTTCCAGCGAGACGACCTTGACCGCGTTCGCGACACCGGCGTTCCCGTCGGCATCCGGCAGGCGGGCGGGCACGAGAAACAGGCTGATCCCCTTCGTGCCCTTCGGCGCATCGGGCAACCGTGCGAGCACGAGATGCACGGTGTTCTCGGTGAAATCGCTGTCGCCCCAGGAGATGTAGATCTTCTGCCCCGAAATCGCGTAGGTGCCGTCGCCTCTCGGCTCGGCCTTCGTGATCAGCGCGCCCACGTCCGAGCCCGCCTGCGGCTCCGTCAGGTTCATCGTCGCGTGCCACTCGCCCGAGATCAGCCGCGGCAGGTAGAGCGCCTTCAGATCCTCGCTCGCGTGATGCTCCAGCGCCTCGATCTGGCCCTGGCTCATCAGCGGCGCGAGTTGCAGCGCGAGGCAGGCCGAGGCCATCATCTCGTTCACGCAGCTCGTCACCGCGATGGGCAGGCCGAGGCCGCCGTAATCCGGGTCGGCCGACAGCCCCACGAACCCCGCCTCGGCGATGGCGCGCCAGCCCTCGGCAAAGCCGGGCGGCGTGCGCACGACGCCGTTTTCCAGCCGCGCGGGGTTGAGATCGCCCGCACGGTTCAGCGGCGCGAGCGCCTCCTCGCAGATGCGGCCCGCCTCGGTCAGAAGCGCCGCGACCGTCTCGGGCGTGGCCTCGGCGAAGCGCGGCGTGGCCGCGACGCGCTCGAAGCCCACGACATGTCGCAGGCAGAACAGCATTTCCGATACCGGTGCGCGATAGGGCATCTCGATCCTCCCCTGAGGCTTGTGGCGGCCCGTTTAGCGCAGGTTTGCAGAGTGCGGCAATTCGCGCTACCCCCCGCGCCATCCCGACGGCCGTGATCCTTTATTGGAGCTATGGGCCCGCCGGACGCCCGATCAACCGCAACGTTACGTCAGACATGGTTCAGGAAGGTCCAGAGATGCTTTCGGCGGACGCCGGCGGGATCGCGCGCGCGGCGGCGCTGCTGGCCGGCGGCGGGCTGGTGGCCGTGCCGACCGAGACGGTCTACGGGCTTGCCGCCGATGCCACGAACGACCGGGCGGTGGCGCGGATCTTCGCCGCGAAGGGACGGCCCCGGTTCAATCCGCTGATCGTGCATGTCCCCGATCTGGACGCGGTGCGGCGGATCGCGGACCTGCCCCCGCAGGCCGAGGCGCTGGCGCAGGCATTCTGGCCCGGGCCGATGACGCTGGTCCTGCCGCTGCGCGCCGATGCCGGGCTCGCCGCGCTGGTGACCGCGGGTCTGCCCAGCGTCGCGGTGCGCCTGCCCGCCCATCCGGTGATGCGGGAGGTGCTGCGCGCGCTCGGCCGTCCGCTGGCCGCGCCCTCGGCCAACCCATCGGGGCGTATCAGCGCGACCACGGCCGCGCATGTGCGCGACGCGATGGGCGGCGCAGTGGACGCGATCCTGGATGCCGGTCCCTGCGCCGTCGGGCTTGAATCGACGATCCTCGCGCCGGGGCCGATGGGCGTGCGCCTTCTGCGCGAAGGCGGCCTTTCGCGCGAGGCGGTCGAGGCGGTCGCAGGCCCCGTGACGCCCGACCTGACCCCGGGCCGGATCGAGGCGCCGGGCCAGATGGAGCGGCATTACGCGCCATCCGTGCCACTTCTGCTGGGTGGAGCCGCGCGGCAGGGCGAAGTGTCCATCGGCTTCGGGCCGGTGTCGGGAGATCTGACGCTGTCGGCGGAGGCCGACCTGATCGAGGCTGCGAGCCGCCTTTTCTCGGTGCTGCACGAGGCCGAAGCGCTGGCACTGGCACGCGGCGCGCCCGCGATCCGGGTAGCCCCCGTGCCCGACGAAGGGCTGGGCCGGGCGATCAACGACCGACTGCGGCGGGCCGCTGTGCCGACCGGCGATCAGGCGTGACCGGCCTCGGAGGAGAGCATCAGGGGGTGGATGCCCAGCGATTGCAGCGCCGCCTCCCACTTGCCGTCCATGGCCGCGCCGAAGACGAGATCCGGCGACGCCTCGGCCGTGAGCCAGCCGTTCTGCGCGATCTCGGCCTCCAGCTGCCCCGGCCCCCAGCCGGCATAGCCCAGCGCCAGGAGCGCGCGCGCCGGCCCACGACCCCGCGCGATATCCTCCAGAATGTCGAGCGTCGCGGTCATCGAGAACCGCCCGTCGATCTCCAGCCCGTCCTCGCCGCGCGCCTCGTAATCGGTGGAATGCAGCACGAAGCCGCGGCGCAGTTCCACCGGACCGCCATAGCAGACCGGCACGTCGCGGGGCGGCGTATCCGGCTCGATCTCGAGCTGCTCCAGCATCTCGGCGAAGGTCACCTCGTCGACGCGCCTGTTGACGATCAGGCCCATCGCGCCCTCGTCGGAATGGGCGCAGAGAAAGACAACGCTGCCGGCAAAGCGCGGATCGCCCATGCCCGGCATCGCGATCAGGAGCTTTCCCGTCAGGTTCTGGTCCACGGTCACGGAGGTCATGGCGCCGAGCATGGGACGATTGCGGCCTGCGATCAATGCGGATTTCGGGCGGCAGGCGCGACACGCAGGGCTGGCGTCGCCAAAACGTGACTTTTCATTTCATGCAAAACCACTCTACTCCCGTGGGCATGACCCGCTTTCACTTCCCCTCCGTTCTCGCATCTGCCGCCGCCTCGCTTCTTCTGATGGGCGCTCAGCCCGTTCAGGCGCAATTCGCGGGCCAGAGTGCAGAGGAGGTGGTCGAGGTCTCTCTGATCGAAGGCTGGCGGCTCGAGAACGAACGGCACATGGCGGGCATCCGCATCGCGCTCGCCCCGGGCTGGAAAACCTACTGGCGCGCGCCCGGAGAGGGCGGCGTGCCGACGGTGCTGCGCCTGCGCTCGGCCGAAGGGATCACCGGCATGGCGATCCACTGGCCGCGGCCGGAGGTGTTCTACGCCAACGGGATCCGCTCCATCGGCTATCGCGACGAGGTGGTGCTGCCGGTCGAGTTCGTGCTGTCCGGGGACGGCGCGCATCGCCTCGAGGGGCGGGTGGACATGGGCGTGTGCCTCGATGTCTGCATGCCGATCTCGCTGGACCTCTCGGGCGAGCTTCTGCCCGACGCCGCCCGCGATGCGGCCATCGGCGCGGCGCTGTCGGACCGGCCGCTCACTGCGGCGGAAGCGGGCGCGGGCGCGGCCACCTGCGCGGTGGAGCCCATTTCCGACGGGCTGCGTGTGACGGTGACGGCCGATGTGCCGCCGACGGGACAGGACGAAACGCTCGTGCTTGAGCATCGCGATCCGACCATCTGGGTGTCGGAAGCCACGACCGGGCGGCACGGTGGCACGCTGACGGCGGTGGCCGACCTTGTGCCGCCCGATCACGGGCCCTTCGCGCTGCAACGGAGCGATCTCAGGATCAGCGTGATCGGCAGCACCATGGCCGTCGAACTCGACGGTTGCCGCGGCTGAAACCTCAGGCCGGCCGGCGGCGCAGGGCGAGAGCGCCGCTTGCCAGCCAGGCCAGAACGCAGATCGCCGCCGCCGCCGCCACGAACACCGCCGTCGCCGCCGCCAGCGTGTCGCCGCCGAGCGCGGCGAGCGGGCCCGCCATCTGTCCCGTCACCAGCTGCGCCCCCAGCGTCAGCGCGAAAGCGGCTGCCAAGGCAAGCCCGAGCCCCGCGAGCGCCAGCGCGAGCCCCCGCTGGCGCCTCCGTGCGGCGATCCCGCGCCGCAAGCTGCGCATCCGGTCGCCCACATCCTGTTGCATGGCGAGGATCGCGGGCACCACCAGAAGCACGATGACCATGCCGAAGCCCAGGCCATAGACCAGCGTGATGACCGTGGGTTTGAGGAATTGCGCGTCGGCCGACGTTTCATAGAGCAACGGCGCGAGGCCCAGCACCGTCGTCAGCGTGGTCAGGAGCACGGGCCTGAGCCGGTCGCAGGCCCCGTCGACGATCGCGGGGATCAACCCTCGGGTCTCGGCCTTCTCGTCGATCGTGGTAACCAGAACGATCGAATCGTTGATGATGATGCCGGTCATCCCGATCAGGCCCACGACGGTGAACATCGACAGCGGCACGTCCCAGGCCGCGTGGCCCCAGATCGTGCCCACGAGGCCGAAGGGGATGATCGCCATGACGACGAGCGGCCGCGTCCAGCTGGCGAAGATCCAGGCGAGCACGAGGTAGATGGCCAGAAGGCACAGGAGGAACCCGGTCAACGCGTCGCCAAGGAACTCCCGCTCCTGCTCGGCGAGGCCGGCGAGTTGGGTCGCGACGCCGAAATCGGCCTCGATGCCCGGCAGGATATCGTCGCGAAGGGCGGCCATGACCGCCTCGGCGCGGACGGGGTCGTCCTCCGACAGATCGCCCCGGACCGAGATCAGGCGGATGCCGTTCTCCCGGTCGATGGTGGAAAAGCCCTGGCGCGACGTGACGGTGACGATATCGGCCAGCGGCACGTAATCGCCGATCTCCGTGCGCAGAAGCGTCCGGTCGAGGAAATCGGCCGTGAGTTCCCCCTCGGGCAGTTCGACGCGGATCGCGCCCGTGCGCGGGCCGTCGGGATAGGTGGCGGCCTCGATCCCGCCCAGCCGGTTGCGCAGCACCCGGCCCAACTCGTCGATGGAAAAGCCGAGGCGTTCGCCCTGGGGCGTCAGCTCGAGGCTCAGTTCCTCGCGGTCATAGGCCATCGAATCCTCGAGCCCCGAGACCTCCGGGAACACCGAAAGCGCCGATTGCACGGCCAGCGCCGCGTCCTTCAGCGTCTGGGTGTCGGCGCCATAGATCTGCACGTCGATCGCGTCGCCGCCAGGGCCCCCGCGCCAGCCGCGGAAGCTGACCGTCTCGGTCAGCGGCAGGCTCTGCACCTCCTCCTGCAACTGGGCCACGAAGGCGAAGGAGGAATAGGGGCGCTGATCCACGTCGATCAGCTCGATCGCGATGGAGCCCAAGAGATCCGCGTCCTTGGTGTCGGCGACCGCGAGGCCGCCGCCCGTGTTCCCGCCGATCTCGGCCAGCACGTAGGCCACGGGGTTCACCCCGTGCTCGGCCTCCAGCCGGGCGGCCACGGTATCGACCGCGCGCTGCATCTCGCGCACCATCTCGAGGCTGTCTTCCCGCGTCGCGCCGTCGAGCATGGCGAAGTTGCCGGAGACGGAACTGATCTCGGGCGCATTGAAGAAGCGCCAGGTGACGTCACCCTTCAGAAAAACCGCCACCTGGCTGGCGAGCAACAGGATCACCGCCGCCAGAACCGGGTAGCGCGCCCAGAGGACCCAGCCCATGAGCGGGCGGAAGGCCCGCTCGCGCACCCATTCGAAGCCGCGGTTCACCACGCGCGAGGGCACGTCGTACCAGTGTTCCTTCGCGGAATGGGCCAGCGCGTGGGCCATGTGATTGGGCAGGATGAGGAAGCATTCCACGAGGCTCGCCAGCAGCACGACGATCACCGTGAAGGGGATGTCGGCAATGAGCCCGCCGAACCGCCCGCCCACGGCCACCAGGGCGGCGAAGGCCAGCACCGTGGTGACGGTGGCCGAGAAGACCGGCGCGGCCATGCGGCGGGCGGCATTCTCGGCGGCTGTCACCGGGTCCTCGCCCAGGGTGCGGTGGCGGAAATCGGCGTGTTCGCCCACGACGATGGCGTCGTCCACCACGATCCCCAGCGTGATGATCAGCGCGAAGAGCGAGATCATGTTGAACGTCAGCCCCGCCGCCCACATCAGCGCGATGGCCGCGATCATCGCCACGGGGATGCCGGCGGCCACCCAGAAGGCGGTGCGCGCGTTGAGAAACAGGAAGAGAAGCCCCACCACCAGCGCGAGGCCCAGAATCGCGTTGTCCAGAAGGATGTCGAGCCGGGCCGAGATCGCTTCGGCGCGGGTGCGGATCAGGTCGATCGAGGTGCCTTGCGGCAGGCGGGTTTCCAGCTCGGCCGCGACCTCTTCGACCCGGGCCTGGATGGCGATGGCATCGCCATCCTCGGAGCGGTCGATGCGCACCGAAATCGCCGGGTTCTCGCCCACGAAATAGGCGCGGTTGCGGTCGGCCCCGCCGGTCTCGATCCGGGCCACGTCGCCCACCGTGAGGACCGAGCCGTCCGCCTCGGTCCGCAAGGTCAGCGCGGCGATCCCCTCGGCGGTCCGCGTGGCCGTGCCGGTGCGGATGCGGGCGCCGGCGGCATCCACCTCGCCCGCCGGCGCGGTGTCGGCGGCGGCGGCGATGACGGCGGCGATCTCGGCCATGGACACGTCGTGGCGGATCAGCGCGACCGACGGCACCTCGACCACCACCTCGGGCGCGGCGACGCCGCGGATCGTGGCGCGCGTCACGCCCACCTCGAACAGCCGCGCGACGAACTCGTCGGCGAAGCGGCCAAGCTGGTCCGGCGCCACCGGCCCGGTGATGACCACGTCCGTGACCCTGTCCCACCAGGCGCCGCGGCGGACGGTCGGCGTCTCGGCATCCTCGGGCAGGTCGGTGATGCCGTCGATGGCCACCTGCACCTCGTCGGCGGCACGGGACATGTCCCAGCCGGGCTCGAACTCCAGCGCGATGCGCGCGCGGCCCTCGCGGCTCGTGGCCTCGGAACTGACGACGCCGGGGACGGCCAGGAGCACCGGCTCCATCACGGCGACGATGGCCGCGTCCACGTCCTCGGCGCCCGCGCCCTCCCAGGCGACGCTCAGGTTGATCTCGTCGGACACGACGTCTGGAAAGAACTGCGCCCGCATCTGCGGCAGCGCGGACAGACCCGCCGCCAGCATCAGCACCAGAAGCAGGTTCGCGGCCGTGCGGTGACGGGTGAAATAGCCGAGAAGGCCTGCGGCCCGGGCGGGGAGCGGTCGGACCATGGGCCTAGCTTCCCATCCGGTCCTCGATCCGCGCCACCATCTGCGCGGGCACCTCGGGCTCGTTCAGTTGCAGGATCATGCGGCTGCGCACGTCCTCGGGAAGAAAGCCGCTGCTCTCCACGAAGGAGATCAGGCGCGCCCGTCGTTCGGGGTCGAGCGCGATGGTCGCAGGCGCCTCGGCCCCGGCTTCGGCCCGGTCGGCGGCGTCGCGGCGGATCGGGTTCACGCGGATGCCCGCGCCCAGCATCGGCGTGCGGGCGGCGACGGCCTCGCGCCCGGCCATGTCCGGCGGGATCTCCACCAGCACGTCGTCGCCCTGCCGCCGCATCAGCGTGACGGGGACCGCCTGAAGCCGATCGTCTTCGCCCAGAACGAGGATCTGCCCGTCCGAGCCCAGCGCCGTGGCGGGCAGGCGCGCGACGCCCGAAAGCGGCGGCTCGGCCACCTCGACGCGGACGAAATCTCCGACGCGCAGGCCCCGCGGCGTCTCGATCCGCGCGAAGAGAAGACGCCCCGACTGCCCCTCGGCCACCGATCCGGCCGCGCGGCTCAGAACGGCGTCGCCGGCGATGTCGATCCCGAAGGCGTCGAGCGCCACGCGGACGGGTGCGGGCGGCAGCGTTCCGTCCGGGCCGATAAGGCGCGCATATTGCGGTGTCGAGATGCGGAACGCGACCTCGAGCGCGTCCGGGTCGATCAGTTGCCCCAGCCGCTCGTTGCGGCCGACAAGGCGCCCCGTGGCCACATCGACATCCGACAGGATCCCGTCGAAGGCGGCGAAGAGCTCGGTCTCGGCGCGCGCGCGCTCGGCCTCGGCCAGGGCGATCTCCGCCCGTTCCCGCGCGGTCTCGGCATTGGCCAGCCGCGCTTCGGCCTGCGCCTCGGCCTGACGGCGCGAGAGCACGGCCTGGTCCGCCGTGGCGGCGGCAAGCTCGGCGGTTTCGGCGGCGGCGGCGCTGCCCACGCCCCGTTCGAGAAGATCCTGCTGGCGCGCGAAGGCGCGCGCGCGAAGCTCGGCCTGCCGGCGGGCGGCGGCCACGTCCTCCACCGCGAGCGCGAGCGCGCGCGTGGCCTCGGCAAGCTCGTTCTCGGCATCGCGCAGATCCGTCCGCGCGCGGGCCAGCGCGGCATCCGCATCGGCCGGGTCGATCCGCAAAAGAAGCGCACCTTCCGAAATCGCGCCGCCGTCCTCGAAGGCGTCGGCAAGGTCGATGACCTGCCCTTCGGCGGGGGCGCGCAACTCCAGCGTGCGGCGCGAGCGCACCTCGCCGAACGCGGTCAGGACGGGCATCTCTACGCCCCGCGCGAGCGTCACGACCTCGGCGGTGAAGACCCGCTCCGCCGCGGGCGGGCTGCGGGTTTCCTCGGCCATCCGCGCCTGCATCGCCGACCAGATCGTGCCGCCGGCGAGCGCCAGAAGACCGACCGTCAGAGCGGTCAGGAACAGCCCGGCAAGGGCACGGCGGAAAAATCGCATGGCGAGAGGTCTTTTCTTCTATGCGGCATCTGAGGAAATAGGCGTTCGCACGGCAGCATCCAAGTGACAAACCCGTGCGGCGACACGCGGCCGCAAGTCATTTCCGGCGCAGATGCTCGTCGAGCCGCGGCAGGATCTCCACGAAGTTGCAGGGCCGGTGGCGGTAGTCGAGCTGCCATTTCAGGATCTCGTCCCACGCGTCGCGGCATGCCCCCGAGGAGCCCGGCAGCGCGAAGAGATAGGTGCCGTTCGCCACGCCCCCCGTGGCGCGCGATTGCACCGCCGAGGTGCCGATCTTGCCCATCGAGACCATGGTGAAGACCGTGGCGAAGGCCTCGATCTCCTTTTCGTAGACGTCGCGATGGGCCTCGACCGTCACGTCGCGGCCCGTCAGGCCGGTGCCGCCCGTGGTCAGGATCACGTCGATGCCGGGATCGGCCACCCAGGTCCGCAACTGGTCGGCGATCTGGTCGCGCTCATCGGGCAGGATATGGCGCGCGGCGAGCGTGTGCCCGGCCTCGATCAGGCGCTCCACCAGCACCGAGCCGGATTTGTCCTCGGCAAGGCCCCGCGTGTCCGACACCGCGAGCACCGCGATGCGCACGGGGTGGAAGGGGCGGCTGTCGTCGATGCGGCTCATGTCGCGCCCCTCAGTTTCGCCTGGAGCGACAGGAGATCGGCCCAGGTCTTGGCCTTCTCGGCCGGCTGGCGCAACAGGAAGGCGGGATGGAGCATCGGCAGCGCGGGCCGGCCCAGCACCTCTTCCCAGATGCCGCGCATCCGCGTGATGCCCCGCTTGCCCAGCAGACCCGCGCAGGCCCAGTTGCCCATCAGCACGAGGATTTCGGGATCGGCCAGTTCCACATGGCGCCGCACGAAGGGTTGCAGCATGGAAATCTCCTCGGGCGTGGGGTCGCGGTTCTGCGGCGGCCGCCAGGGCAGCATGTTGGTGATGTAGAGCGCGCTTGCCGGGGTTTCGGCCGTGCGCGACAGGCCGATGGCCCCGAACATCGCGTCCAGAAGCTGCCCCGCGCGGCCCACGAAAGGCTTGCCGAGGCGGTCCTCGTCCCGGCCCGGCGCCTCGCCCACGATCATCACGCGCGCACCCGGATCGCCGTCGGAAAAGACGAGGTTGCGCGCGCCGTGGCGCAACTCGCAGGCCTCGAAGCCGGCAAGCGCCGCACGAAGCTCCGGCAGGCTGGTTGCCCCGGCGGCAAGGCGCGCGGCTTCGGCGGTGCCGGCAGCGGGATCGGGTACAGCGGCGGCGGCAGGCGCAGGGGGCGCAGGCGCATCGGACTTCCGGGCCGACGCCGCGGCCCGGGCCTCCAGCTCGAACCGGTTGACCGGCGCATCGAGAATCGCCTCGTCCGCGCCCAGTTCGACCTGCCAGGCCAGCGCCGCCCAGGCGTCATGTGCATCCGTTCCGTCCATGATCCCAAGCTAGGGCCGGGAAGGGCCGAGAGAAAGAGGGTTCCGTCGCGCCCCCCGCTTGCCGCCGCCGCGGTGGCACGCCTATAAGCGGGGCGACCCTGCACCCGGATCGCGCATGACCTATCGGCAACAGCACCTTCTGGGCATCGAGCCCCTGCACCCCGATGAGATCGTCGCCGTCCTCGATCTGGCCGACCGCTATGCCGAGGCCGAACGCGGCGACCGCGCCCATGGCCGCGCGCTCGAGGGGCTGACGCAGATCAACATGTTCTTCGAGGCCTCGACCCGCACCCAGGCGAGTTTCGAGATCGCGGGCAAGCGGCTGGGCGCGGACGTGATGAACATGGCGATGCAGGCCAGTTCGCTGAAGAAGGGCGAGACGCTGATCGACACGGCGATGACGCTGACGGCGATGCATCCCGACCTCCTCGTGGTGCGCCACCCGCAATCGGGCGCGGTGGACCTGCTGGCGCAGAAGGTGAATTGCGCGGTACTGAACGCGGGCGACGGGCGGCACGAGCATCCGACGCAGGCGCTGCTCGACGGGCTGACCATCCGACGCAAGAAGGGTCGGCTGCACCGGCTGACCATCGCGATCTGCGGCGACATCGCCCATTCGCGCGTGGCACGCTCGAACATCCACCTTCTGGGAAAGCTGGAAAATCGCATCCGCCTCGTGGGCCCGCCGACGCTGATGCCGTCCGCCGCGGCCGACTGGGGCGTGGAGGTCTGCGACACCATGGCCGAGGGGCTGGCCGAGGCCGACGTGGTGATGATGCTGCGCCTCCAGAAAGAGCGGATGGACGGCGCCTTCATCCCCTCGGAACGCGAGTATTACCACCGTTTCGGGCTGGACGCGGAGAAGCTGAAGGCGGCGAAACCCGACGCCATCGTGATGCATCCCGGGCCGATGAACCGGGGCGTCGAGATCGACGGGCTTCTGGCCGACGACATCAACCGCTCGGTCATCCAGGAACAGGTGGAGATGGGCGTGGCCGTCCGCATGGCGGCGATGGATCTTCTGGCGCGGAACCTGCGCGCGGCGCGGGCGGCGGCGCGCAACGAGAAAGGGGTGATGGCATGAGCGGGACCGATCTGCACGTCTTCGCGGTCAACGGTGCGAGCGATCTGCGACATACGCACCTGACGCGCGTGGAAGGCGACACGCCCGACCTGCCGCCGCTGGCCGAATGGCTCGGCGTGGACCGGGTCGACACCGACCGGATCGAACTTTTCCCGGTCAGCGATCTGGGCGACACACGGCTGGCCGATTACGTCACAATGGCCTTCGAGCCGGCCGAGCCCATCGAGGGCGAGACGCGCGCGCGGCTGAACGCGCTGCAAGGCTCGGTCCTGATCGTGCCGGATGCCGCGCTCGACGAACCGCCAGAGCCGGGCGGCGCGGTCACGCCCATCGCCACGCTGCCGCTGGCCCAGCCCGATCACCGCGCCGACCTGCCCCGCGCCGAGGCGCGCCAGGCACCGCCGCCACAACCCGAGGCCGAGCCGGCGGCGAAGACCTCGCGGCCCAGGATCTCGCAGACGATGAAATTCGCGATCTTCATCGCGATCTTCCTCCTCCTCTTCATCCTGCTGCACGACTGATGGACGTGACCTCCACCCGCACGGCCTTCGTGCCCATGACCGCGCTCGAGCCCGGCGAGCGGGTGCTGGCGCGGTTCACGGGCGACCGCGCGACCTACTGGCGCGAGCACGCCTGGCTCGCCGCCATCGCCATGGCGCTGGGAATGGCCGTGCTCTGGGCGCTGGGAAACCCGCATGTCTGGACGGGCGCCATCGGCGGGCTTCTGGCGATCGCGGTGCGCGCGCTCTACCTCGCCTCGGACGAGACGAAGATGGAATGGCACCTGACAGACGCGCGCCTCCTGGGCCCCGGCCCCCGCGCCATCGCGCTTGAGAACGTGGCCGCGCTCCGCAGCCTGTTCTCGGCCGTGCAGGTGGTGACGGTGACGGGCGACAAGCATCTGCTGAAATACCAGGCCGATCCAGCAGGCGTCATCGCCCGGATCGAGGCCGCGCGGGCGGGACGGTCGGCATGACCGAGACGCTTCTTCAGAATGCCCGGCTCATCGACCCCGAGGCGGGGACCGAGACGCTCGGCTGGCTGCGGATCGAGGACGGCATGATCGCCGAGACGGGCGCAGGCCCGCGGGCCGGCGGGCTCGATTGCGGGGGCCTGTGCCTTGCGCCCGGCATCGTGGACCTCGGCGTGAAGGTGGGTGAGCCGGGCGAGCGCCACAAGGAAAGCCTGCGCACCGCGGGCCTTGCCGCCGCCGCAGGCGGGGTCACGACGATGATCACCCGGCCCGACACCCTGACGCCCATCGACACGCCCGAGGTGCTCGATTTCGTCACCCGCCGCGCCCGCGACGAGACGGCGGTGCGCGTCCGGCCCATGGCCGCTCTGACCAAGGGTCGCGCGGGCCGGGAGATGACCGAGATCGGGTTCCTGCTCGACGCGGGCGCGGTGGCGTTTTCCGACGGCGACGCGGTCTGCGAGGACACGCGCGTGCTGTCGCGCTGCATGGCCTATGCGAAGGGCCTCGGCGCGCTGATCGTGGCGCATCCCCAGGATCCGGGCCTGAGCCGGGGCGCGGCCGTGACCTCGGGCAAGTTCGCAGCCCTCAAGGGCCTGCCCTCGGCACCGGCCATGGCCGAGCGCATGGGGCTGGAGCGCGACCTCGCGCTGGTGGAGATGACGGGGGTGGCCTATCATGCCGACCAGCTTTCGACCGAAGGCGCGCTCTCACCCTTGCGGCGCGCGAAGGCCGCCGGGCTCGACGTCACGGCGGGCGTGTCGATCCATCACCTGACCCTGAACGAGTTCGACGTGGGCGGCTTCCGGACCTTCTTCAAGCTCAAGCCCCCGCTGAGGGCCGAGACCGACCGGCTCGCCATGGTCGAGGCCGTGGCCGACGGGACCATCGACGTCATCTGCTCCATGCACACGCCGCAGGACGAGGAATCGAAGCGCCTGCCCTTCGAGGCCGCGGCAAGCGGGGCGGTGGGGCTCGAGACGCTCCTGCCCGCGGCGATGCGGCTCTACCAGTCGGGGCAGGTGAGCCTGCCGCGCCTCTTCGCCGCCATGTCGCTGAACCCGGCGCGGCGGCTCGGACTGCCGGGCGGGCGGCTCTGCATGGGCGCACCGGCGGATCTGGTCCTGTTCGATCCCGACGCGCCCTTCCGGCTCGACCGCGCGACGCTCCGCTCGAAATCGAAGAACACCCCCTTCGACCTCGCGCTGATGCAGGGCCGGGTCGAAGGCACCTGGATCGGCGGCGTCCGCGTCTACGACCGTCGCGCGGAGGCGGCATGATCCCCGCGCTCGAGACCGATCCCGCGGCGCTCGGTCTCGTGGCGTTGGCGGCCTATCTGCTCGGCTCCGTGCCTTTCGGCGTGGTCCTCGCGCGGGTCTTCGGCTTGGGCGACCTGCGCCAGATCGGCTCGGGCAATATCGGCGCGACGAACGTGCTGCGGACGGGCAACAAGACCGCCGCGGCGCTGACGCTGATCCTGGATGCGGGCAAGGGCGGTGCGGCGGTCCTGATCGCGCGCGCGCTTTTCGCGGAGGACGCGGCCCAGATCGCCGGGCTCGCGGCCTTCACGGGACATTGCTTCCCGGTCTTTCTGGGCTTTCGGGGCGGCAAGGGGGTGGCGACCTTCCTCGGCACGCTGCTGGCGCTCTGGTGGCCGGCGGGGCTGGCGGCCTGCGCCACATGGGCCGTGGTCGCCGCGCTCGGCCGGTATTCGTCGCTCTCGGCGCTGGTGGCCGCCGCGCTCTCGCCGCTCTGGGCCGCGCTTCTGGGCCGCCCCGAGGCGGCGGCGCTCTGCCTGTGTCTCGCCGCGCTGATCTTCGTCCGCCACCATGAAAACATCGCCCGCCTGCGCGCCGGGACCGAGCCGAGGATCGGCCGAAAGCGCTGAGACCGGCAGCGACGTCGCGCGCCTCAGTAGCTGTATTCGCCGTAGATCCGGCCGAGATCGCCCGCCCAGTCGGTGCGGAACTTCTCCAGAAGCTCGTCGGCGGGCACCTTGCCCGTCTCCACGCTGTCCTGAAGCGCGGCGAGGAAATGCGTCTCGTCGGGGAT
>CAZGHJ010000023.1:8528-21106 GCA_964525355.1 uncultured Roseicyclus sp. | reverse complement strand
TCCAGATCAAGGGCATCAACATCGACGCCGAGATCGGGGCGCACATGCTCTACACGACCAACACCGACGTTCCGGGCATCATCGGCACGCTGGGACAGACCTTGGGCGAGAACGGCGTGAACATCGCGAATTTCACCCTTGGCCGGTCCGTCCGGGACGGGGAAGCCATCGCGCTTCTCTATCTCGACGAGCAGCCGCCCGCCTACGTCCTCGACAAGCTGAAGGCCACCGGCTTCTTCCAGCAGGTGCGGACGCTACAGTTCGAGACGGTCTGAGAGGCCGCTTCGCGTCCGGTGCGGCTACGCTTGGTCGCATTGGACGCGGGCCTGATCGGTGGGCTTACTGGCCCGAGTACTTCGGGAAGGGAGAGCCCCCATGGACGAGATCGTCATTCTGTCCGGCGCACGCACCGCCATCGGAACCTTCGGCGGGTCGCTCGCCTCCGTGCCGCCGATCCAGCTTGGCGCAACCGCGGCCAGGGCGGCGCTCGAACGGGCGGGGGTCGAGGGCGCGCAGGTGGGGCACGTGGCCTATGGGCACGTGATCAACACCGAGCCGCGCGACATGTACCTCAGCCGCGTCGCGGCCATGGAGGCCGGCATTCCCGACACGACGCCCGCGATGAACGTCAACCGGCTCTGCGGGTCGGGGGCGCAGGCGATCGTTTCCGTCATCCAGTCGCTCGCCATGGGCGATGCCGATTACGGGCTTGCCGGCGGCGCCGAAAGCATGAGCCGCGGCCCGCATATCCTTGCGCAGGGTCGCTGGGGGCAGAAGATGGGCGATGTCCGCGCGCTCGACATGATGGTGGGCGCGCTCAACTGCCCCTTCGGCACCGGCCACATGGGGGTCACGGCCGAGAACGTGGCCGACGAGCACCAGATCACCCGCGCCGACCAGGACGCCTTCGCGCTCGAAAGCCAGGCACGGGCCGCGCGGGCCATCGAGGAAGGCCGCTTCAAGGATCAGATCGTGCCGGTCGAGGTGCAGGTCAAACGGGACATCGTGCCTTTCGACACCGACGAGCACCCCAAGGCCACGACCCCCGAGGCGATGGCGGGTCTGAAGACCGTGTTCAAGAAGGACGGCACGGTCACGGCGGGTAATGCCTCCGGCATCAACGACGGAGCGGCGGCCATCGTGCTGGCGCGCGCCGAGGCCGCCCAGGCCGCCGGTCTGACGCCCCGCGCGCGGGTTCTGGGCTACGCCCATGCCGGCGTTCGGCCCGAGGTCATGGGTATCGGCCCGGTTCCCGCGGTGCAGAAACTGCTGGAGCGGATCGGGCTCGAGATCGGCGATTTCGACGTGATCGAATCGAACGAGGCCTTCGCCGCGCAGGCGCTTGCCGTGAACAAGGGGCTCGGCCTCGACCCGGAGAAGGTCAATCCCAACGGCGGCGCCATCGCGCTGGGCCATCCCGTCGGCGCGACCGGGGCGATCATCACCGTCAAGGCGCTGTACGAACTGGAGCGGATCGGGGGCCGGCGCGCGCTGATCACCATGTGCATCGGCGGCGGTCAGGGCATCGCGCTGGCCATCGAGCGGAGCTGACGCCGGCCGCCCGGAATCGGTCGAATTAACGCGATCTTCAACGGGTTTCTCCATTCATCGGGCCTGCAGTCACGGTTGGGGCGACAGGCCGGTATGGACCGGGAACGGGCATGAACATCGCGACGAACGCCCCACAGGCTGGTGGCGGATCGATCAGCCTCGATGCGCGTCTGGCCAGGGAACGGCGGGCGCGGCTTCAGGCTGAGCGTCTGCTCGCGCTGCGGTCGGAGGAGTTGTACTCGGCGAACCGCAAGCTCGCCGAACATGCCCAGGCGCTCTCCAGCCAGGTCATCGAACAGCGCGAGGAAAACGCCGCCCTCAAGGGCATGACCTCGCAGGTCGCCGCGGAACTGGAGATGGCCACCGACCGCGCCGCCCGCGCCGAGCAGCGGCTTTGGGACGCGCTGACCGCCGTGGAGGACGGCTTCGCCATCTTCGACCGCGACTGCCGGCTGGTCGTCGCGAACCCCGCCTTCCTCAACCATTTCGACGGCATCGGCGACATTGCGCCCGGCGCCAGCTACGACGCCATCCTGCGCGTCGCGGTGGACGAGGGGCTTGTCGATCTCGAAGGCGCGCATCCCGACGACTGGGTCGAACAGATGCTCAAGCGCTGGGAACGCGAGAACATCCCCCAGATCGACATCCGGCTCTGGAACGGGGCCTATGTCCGGCTGATCGACAAGCGGACGCCGCGGGGCGACATGGTGTGCCTCGGGGTCGACATCACCTCCACGGTCCGCCGCGAGCGTCAGTTGCAGCGCGCCCGCGACGCCGCGCTTGCGGCCAGCCATGCGAAATCCACCTTCCTCGCCAACATGAGCCACGAGATCCGCACCCCCATGAACGGCGTCGTGGCCATGGCCGAGACATTGGCCGAGACCGCGCTCGACGCCGATCAGAAGCTTTACGCCGACACGATCCGCCATTCCGGCGAGGCGCTGCTGGTCATCATCAACGACATTCTCGACTACTCGAAGGCCGAGGCCGGCAAGCTGACGCTGCACGAGGAGGCTTTCGACCTCGCCCAGGTCATCCTGGAGGTCTTCGGGCTGTTGCGGCCGGGGCTGGAGGGGCGCGACATCGGCCTTCTGCTGGACCTCGACGTGCCGTTCCCGAACCATGTTCTCGGCGATGCGGGCCGGGTGCGGCAGATCCTGCTGAACCTTCTGGGCAACGCGGTGAAGTTCACCGAGGCCGGTCATGTGCGCCTCGCCGTGCGTCCGGGAGAGGCGGAGGGCGGCGCGGCTCTGCCGCTCGTGTTCACGGTGGAGGATACCGGGATCGGGATCGCGCCCGAGCTTCAGGCCCATGTCTTCGGAGAGTTCAACCAGGCCCAGGAGACCAGGAGCCGAAGCCATGACGGCACCGGCCTGGGCCTGGCGATCACCAAGCGCCTGGTCGAGATGATGGATGGGCGCATCTCGCTGACATCCGCGCCGGGGGTGGGCAGCACCTTCGAGGTCGCCCTGCCGCTCGACCGGCCGCCGGTGCAGGACGGCATGCCCGCGCCGCAGATATCCGGGGCCTGCACCCGCGAGGTGCTGCTCATCGGGCTCGTCTTCTCGGAGCGCGCGCATGACCTGATCGACCGGCTTGCCGGCCTGGGCTGCCGCATTCGCGCGGTCCCCGACCCCGGTCATGCCGACATGCCGACGGCGGGCACGCCGCTGATCCTGTTGGCCGATGTCACCTCGGCCGGTATGGACGCGATCTCGGGGATGCGGGCCGGCGGTGCTGGCCCGGTCTTTTGCCTTCCCGCATCGGAGGAGGACGCCCCCGACGGCGTCACGCGGCTTGATTGGCCCGGGGACCGCGGCGATCTTGCGCGGCTGCTCTGGCCCGAAACCGACAGCGCGGCCGGGCCGGAGCCCACCGGCGTCGCCTCTGTCGAAATGCCCGCCGTCTCGGACCCCGAGACCCCCGCCGTCCCGGAGCCGCCGACCGAACGGTCCGGCCGCTTGCGGCTTCTCGCCGCCGAAGACAACAAGACGAATCGCCTTGTCTTCCAGTCCATGGTCAAGTCGCTCGATATCGACCTGACGATGGTGGAGAATGGCAACGCGCTTGTTGCGGCCTACAAGGATGCGCCGCCCGACCTCGTGTTCTCCGACATCTCCATGCCGGGGATGGACGGTCTCGAGGCGGTGTCCCTGATCCGCGCCCACGAGACGGCGCATGGCCTTGACCGCGTTCCGATCGTCGCGATGACGGCCCATGCGCTCAGCGGCGACAAGGAACGGTTTCTCGAGGCGGGTTTCGACGATTATCTCACGAAGCCGCTGAAGAAGCCCAGGCTGCTGGACCGGATCTCGCGCCATGCGCCGAAGGGGCGCGATCCGGTGGTCTAGGGGGCCCAGCCCATCAGGTCGGGGCTGACCTGCATATGACCGGTCTCGATCCCCCGGCGGTTCAGGATCGGCCCGTGCATGAAGTGGCGCGCATCCGGATGATCGGGCGCGAGAACGCCGGCACGGACCAGGAGTGCCGCGACGACCGCCTCGGCGGCGCGTCCCGCACCGTCCTCGATCTTGACGGCCATGCCCAGTTGCAGCTCGGGGATGATGGCGGCGAAAACGCCCTCGGCGCCGGTCTTGATCGCCGCGCGCCCCGCCATCGCCCGCATCAGCCGCGTGCAGGCACGCCCCTCGCCCGCCACGTGGTCGGGATGCGTGACCATGGCGCCCACCAGGCGCGCCATCGCCCGCTCGCGCGCCCCGCCCGTTTCGGACGCCGCGGCGAACCGCGCGAGCGACCGGGCAAAGCCCCTGAGCGTGAGCGCGAAATTCGGCGCGGAGCAGCCGTCGATCGCATAGCTGTCACAGGTCTCTTCCGATGTTTCGGCAAGCGCGGCGCGCACGGCTTGCTGCACCGGATGGTCGATCTCGAGATAGTCCGGCCCGGCGCCCAGATCGCGCGACAGGGTCAGAAAACCGGTATGCTTGCCCGAACAGTTGTTGTGCCGCTGGTCCGGTGCGCCACAAGCCCGGATCATGCCATGGGCGGCATCCTCGTCGGCGGGCCATTGCGGACCGCATCGCAGGTCGGCCTCGGTGCGCCCGATCTCGGCGAGCCAGGAAGTCACCAGGTCCGTGTGGATGGCGGCCCCCTGATGCGAGGCGCAGGCCAGTGCAAGCTGCCGGTCCGATAGCCCGGCCCGATCCGCGGCGCCGCTTTCCACCAGCGGCAGCGCCTGGATCATCTTGATCGCGCTGCGCGGCAGGATCAGCGCATCCGGATCGCCCCAGGCGCCGATCAGCCCCGAGGTTCGGTGCCAGACCGCCACATGCCCGCGATGGACGCTTTCCACCAGCGGTCCCCGGACAATCTCCAGAAGCTTTTCGGGCGGTGCTGACTGCTCCATGTCACCCCATCGTGATCGCGTCGGCAATTGTCCGCTTCGGGACTTTCGCAGGGGCCGCTGTTCACTTATCATATTGCGCACAAACGGCTGCGTGGGCATGAGTTCTGACCTATAAACGCGCAGGACACCAGAGGCAGAGCAGCGCTGGAGGCAATTCATGTTCAACAAGACGTCCGCTATCGGCATCCTTGCCGCGGCCTGCCTGGCCGCGACGGCGGGCCTCGCGCTCGCCCAGGAAGAAAGCACCAACCGTGTCGCCGCCGAAACCGACTGGAGCGTCTTCGTGGAGGACGACCCGACACAATGCTGGGTCGTGTCGCAGCCCACCGAGACGGTGAACACCCGCGACGGCGTCGAGGTTCAGGTCAATCGCGGCGATATCCTGATGTTCGTCAGCTTCTGGCCCAGCGAGAACCGCATGGGAGAGGTGTCGTTCACCGGCGGCTACCCGTACCCTGACGGCCATGTGGTCACCGTCGAGATCGGCGACGACACCTTCGAACTCTATACCGAGAACCGCGATCTGAGCGGCGAGAACGTGGGCTTCGCCTGGTCGCCCTCGCCCGAGGACGACGCGCGTCTGATCGAGGCGATGAAGCGCGGCGCGGATGCCGTCGTGACCGGCGTGTCGTCCCGCGGGACGACCACGCGTGACACGATCTCGCTCTTCGGGTTCACCGCGGCGGTGGAGGATGCCGAGGCGCGCTGCGGCAACTGACGGGGTTTGCCAAGCGCAGCGTTCGCCCTTATGTGACCCCGATCCAGCCGAGGACACATGACATGACGGCGACGGCGCCCATCACGCAAGACGTTCTGACCCTGCCGCGCAAGGCGCCGGAGGGGGGACAGGTCAACCTCGTCGGGCTGACGCGGGAGGGCTTGCGCACCGCCCTGATCGAGGCCGGAACGCCCGAGAAGCAATCGCGGATGCGCGCGGGCCAGATCTGGCAATGGATCTACCAGAAGGGCGTGCGCGAATTCGGCGCCATGACGAATCTCGCCAAGGGCTACCGGGCGCAACTGGAGGCGCAGTTCTCCATCACCGTGCCCGAGGTCGTGTCGAAACAGGTCTCGGCGGACGGAACGCGCAAGTATCTCATGCGGATCGCCGGCGGCCACGAGGTGGAGGTCGTCTACATTCCCGAGGCGGATCGCGGCACGCTCTGCATCTCCTCGCAGGTGGGCTGCACGCTGACCTGTTCCTTCTGCCACACCGGTACTCAGAAACTCGTGCGGAACCTGACGGCCGGCGAGATCATCGGGCAGGTCATGGTGGCGCGCGACGATCTGGGCGAATGGCCGGAGCCGGGCGAAGGCTCGGGCGAGCGGCCGCGGCTGATTTCCAACATCGTGCTGATGGGCATGGGCGAGCCGCTCTACAATTTCGAGAACGTGCGCGACGCGATGCGGATTGCCATGGATGGCGAGGGGATCGCGATCTCGCGGCGGCGGATCACGCTGTCGACCTCTGGCGTCGTGCCCGAGATCGCGCGCTGCGCCGAGGAGATCGGCTGCATGCTGGCGGTCTCCTTCCACGCCACGACGGACGAGGTGCGCGACCGGCTGGTGCCGATCAACAAGCGCTGGAACATCGCGACGCTGCTCGACGCGCTGCGCGCCTATCCCAAGGCATCGAATTCCGAGCGGATCACCTTCGAATACGTGATGCTGAAGGGCGTGAACGACAGTGACGAGGATGCGCGGCGGCTGGTGAAGCTGATTTCCGGGATCCCGGCGAAGATCAACCTGATCCCGTTCAACGAATGGCCGGGGGCACCTTACGAACGGTCCGACTGGACCCGCATCGAACGCTTCGCGGATATCGTCTACAAGGCGGGCTATGCCTCGCCGATCCGCACGCCGCGCGGCGAAGACATCATGGCCGCCTGCGGTCAGTTGAAATCGGCAACGGAGCGGGCGCGGAAATCGCGCGCCGAGATCGCCGCGGAAACAGGCATGTCCCGCGGCTGAGGCCGGCGCCTCCATCCCTTGAACGCGGGCATTTCACGGTTCTTCGAACGAAAAAGGCGACCCGAACCCGGGTCGCCTTTTCCAATACCGTCGGATCCGCGTGGATCAGTTGTTGGCGATCGCTGCTGCGATCAGGATCAGTGCCAGAACAGGCACCAGAACCCCACCGGCGGAGCTGGTCGTGTCTTCAACGATCACGACGGGCTCGATGACCGGCTCAACCATGCCGCCGGCGAAAGCACCGGTGGCGACAACCGACAGAGCGGCGGCGAGAGCGAGTTTCTTCATCATATCCTCCAAGATACGCCCGATTTTGTGCAACATGCACAGGCTTAGGGCACCCAAGACTGTACCTCGTGAAAACCTTTAAGCAGCATAACCCTGCGATTGCAATGCTGCGCCGCGGGCCAAAGACATCCCGAAAGCCGCATGTCGTCAATTTGGCAACACTTTCGCAGGGGCCACGGTGACGGCGGTTTCAGGCCGGTGAAACGACCTGTCGGCGAGGAAATTCCTGCCCCGCAGCAACCCCTTTGCTGCGCCTCATGCCACCCTCATGCGCCAGCCTGCGAGACAAGCGCCTCCCCTGATATCCGCGTCCATGCTGCGCCTGAACGGTATCCAGCGGATCAAGGCCGCGCTGCGGCCGGACAGCGCAACGCACTTGCCGGTTTCACGGGAAGATCGTGATCGGTGTGCCGTCCCGCACCATCGCGTAGATCCGACGCATCTCGCCATTGCGGACGGCGATGCATCCGGCCGTCCAGTCTTCCTTTCGGACGAAGTCGCGCGGCGTTCCGTGAATGAAGATGTCGCCGCCGGGATCGACGCCCGCCTCTTCCGCCGCCGCGACATCCGCGGCGTTCGGATAATCGATGCCGATGGACAGGTAGAATTCGCTGTTCGGGTTGCGCCGGTCGATCAGGTAATCGCCCTCCGGCGTGCGCCCGTCCCCTTCCGCGGACTTGTGGCCCAGCGGATCGAAGCCAAGCTCGACCTCGAAGGTCTCGAGCACCTCGCCATGGTGCCAGAGGGTCATCGACCGGCTGGACTTGTGAACCTCGACCCGCGTGACCTCGGGTCCCGTGTAGTCGACGAATCGCGAACAGCCCGGCCCGATCAGGGCCATCACGACCATTGCCAGCGCGACGAAGGATTTCATGGGCCGGTACCCCTGCTCTGACGGTTCTGTCCGTCTCGTTTCCCGGCTCTTATCCCATGTGCAGGGTTAATCAAGGCTTTCCCTGGCCAGGATCCCGGCCAGCCCGGCCCGATAATCGGGATAACGCAGGCGCACGCCGAGGTCGGACTTGATCCGATCGTTCCGCACCCGCTTGTTATCGGCGTAGAAACTCCGCGCCATCGGGCCGAGATCGGCGGCTTCGAACGGCATGTCGGGGGGCACGGGCACACCCAGCAGCTCCGCGGCATGGGCGATGACATCCTGCGGCGGCGCGGGTTCGTCGTCGCAGACATTGTAGACGGCGCCCGGATCGGGGCGGCGCATCGAGGCCAGAAGGACCTGCGCGATATCCTCCACATGAATGCGGGAAAAGACCTGTCCGGGCTTCACGATCCGCCGCGCGGTGCCGTCGCGCAGCCTGTCGAAGGCGCTGCGGCCCGGCCCGTAGATCCCGGCCAGACGAAAGACATGCACCGGCAGGCCGTGGTCGCGGTGAAGCGCGCGCCACTCCTCCTCGGCTGTAACACGGGCCTCGCCGCGGGCGCTCGTCGGTCTGAGCGGCGTGTCCTCATCCACCCAAGCGCCGTCCCGGTCGCCGTAAACGCCCGTGGTGGACAGATAGCCGACCCAGTCGGGATGCGCCGCATGGGCGAACTCGTCGCGCAGCCGCGCCAGGACCGGGTCGTGGCCCTGCTCGGGGCCGGCGGTGATCAGGATGCGCCGCGCCCGCGCGAGATCCGCAGAGACATCATCGCCGGGAAAGATGCGCGCCGTCAGACCCTTCCGCGCGAGCGCGCGGGCCTTCTCGCGGCTGCGGGTGGTGACCGTCACGTCTCGCGGCCAGTCGGCGGGCCACGCGTCGAGCAAGGCGCGCGCGGTGTATCCCATTCCGAAGATCAGCAGGCTCATCGCAATCTCTCCGCTGCCCAGCGCGCGGCGTCGGCTACCACGGCGTCCGCATCTCCTGTCAGGCCCTGCGCCACCGGCCTGAGCGCGGCGCGTTCGGAATTGCCGATGGCGTAGAGCACGTTGCGCACGAAGCGGTCGCGGCCGATTCGCTTTATGGGACTTCCCGAAAAGCGCTCGCGGAAACCGGCATCGTCCAGTATCGCGAGTTCGGCCAGACGCGGCGCCACCAGATCCTCGCGCGCGGCATAGCGCGTCTCCCTCGCCGCGGCGGCGAACTTGTTCCAGGGGCAGACGGCGAGGCAATCGTCGCAGCCATAGATGCGATTACCCATAAGGGGACGAAGCTCGGGGTCCACGGGGCCCTTGTGCTCGATCGTCAGGTAGGAAATGCAGCGCCGCGCGTCGAGCTGGTAGGGCGCCGGAAACGCATCGGTCGGGCAGATGTCGAGGCAGGCCCGGCAGCTGCCGCAATGGTCCTCGGCACGCGCGTCCGGGGGCAGCTCGACCGTGGTGAAGATCGCGCCGAGAAAGACCCAGTTGCCGAGGTCACGGCCAAGAAGGTTCGTGTGCTTGCCCTGCCAGCCAAGCCCCGCGGCGGCGGCCAGCGGCTTTTCCATCACCGGCGCGGTATCGACAAAGACCTTGATCGCGGCGTCGGCGTCCTTCGCCGTCTGTTCCAAAAGCCAGCGCCCGACCCGTTTCAGCCGTTTCTTGACCAGGTCGTGATAGTCCCTGTTCCGCGCGTAGACACTGATCGTGGCGCGCTCGGGCCTGTCCAGATTGGCAAGCGGATCCTCGTCCGGCGTGTAGGCCTCGGCCAGCATGATGACCGAGCGCGCCTCGGGCCAGAGCGCCTGCGGGTCGCCGCGCCATGCCATCCGCTCGGCCATCCACGACATCTGGCCATGACGCCCCATGTTAACGAAGCTGCCAAGCCGTTCGGCCGCTTCGGGAATGGCGTCGGGCCGGCATATGCCCATGGCGGTGAACCCGGCCGCGAGCGCCTCGATGCGCAGCGCCTCCTTCAGGTCGCTCAAAAGTCGAGGTTCGCGTAATGGGGCGGCTGCGCGAAGCCAGACACGTGGTCCGACAGGATCGAGCGGAAGGCGGGCCGCGACTTCATCGTGGCGTACCAGTCCTTGACCGCCGCACTCGCCGTCCAGTCCACGTCCGAGATGTAATCGAGGCAGGAGATATGCGCGGCGGCGGCGAAATCGGCCATGGTCATGCGGTCGCCCGCCAGCCAGCGGCGATGATCCAGCAGCCACTCCATGTAACGAATGTGGAACTTGATGGCCGTCGCGCCGGCCTTGACCGCCTTGCCGTCGGGATAGCCCGCGCGCATGACCTTCTTGTTCACCCGTTCGTAGACAAGGTTCTTCGTCACCTCGTGGTGGAACTTGTCGTCGAACCACGCCACGAGGCGGCGCACCTCGGCGCGGCCGCGCGGGTCCGAGGGCATGAGCGGCGGCTCGGGATGGGTTTCCTCGACATATTCGCAGATCGCCCCGCTATCGGTCAGCGTCAGCCCGTCGATGCGCAGGATCGGCACCTTGCCCGCGGGGTTGCGCTGCAGGAACTCGGTGGTGGGCTCCCAGTATTTCTCGTCCACCAGTTCGACCTCGATCTTCTTTTCCGCAAGGACCAGCCGGACCTTGCGGCAGAAGGGCGAGAGCGCGAAGTGGTAAAGGCGTGTCATGGGGGTCCGCCGGGAAAGACAGGTCAGTGCTCTTTGCCCAAAAACCGCGCCGTTTTCAATTCGCAAAGCAGTCGTCGCGCCCGTCGGCGCGGATCGTCGCCGCCCCGTCCCGGATCGCGGCCGCCCGGTCGCGCACGAATTGCGAGGGGTTCGACGCCGACCGCGATTGCGGTGCGGGCAGGACCGCGGCAAGCCGCGCGGCCTGCACCTCGGTCAGATCGGCGGCGGATACGCCGAAATGATGGCGGGCGGCGGCCTCGGCGCCGAAGATGCCTTCGTCGAACTCGGCGATGTTGAGATAGACCTCCAGAACCCGGCGCTTGGGCCAGAGCGCCTCCATCACGGGGGTGATCGCGGCCTCGAGCGCCTTTCGCGCCCAGGACCGCCCGTGCCAGAGAAACGCGTTCTTCACCGTCTGCTGACTGATCGTGGACCCGCCGCGCGCCGCACCCTCGGCGATGGCGGCGCGAATGGCGTTCATGTCGAAGCCCCAGTGCAGGCAGAAATTCGCGTCCTCGGCGGCGACCGCGGCGCGCTGGAGGTGGATCGAGATCTCGTCCATCGGCACCCAGTCCCGCTCGATTGCGCCCAGACGGAGACGTTCGGACAGGATGTAGGGCGTCGTCGGCACCGGAAGGATGGCGTAGGCGCAGACCCAGGCTGTGACGAGAGCCAGCGCCACAAGCAGAACCCGTCGCACCTGTCGGCGCAGCGTTCCAATCGCCCGCCTCAGCCCTGGCTCCTGCCGGGTTCGCGGGGTCTTCCGCTTCGATCTTGCCATGCTGCCTCGGGTCGCGGGGTCTTCATGCCCGCCTCACAGCTTATCAAACGCGTGGTCCGACAATCCAGCCTTGCCTTGGACGCGCGCGGAACGCGGTCCGTGACCGTGTCGGCGCAGGTGGCCCGGTCAGTGGCTGGGTGGAAAACCCGTGCCAACTGTCGGGCCGGGGGGGAGGCCCCGAATCACTGGCCTTATCAAGGGGCCTTGGCGTTTTGCGACGGCTGGACTAAGGGCGGGGCCATGAAACTGAAATCAGCAGAGCTCGACCTGACGGCCCTGATGTCGGAGGTGACCTTCGGCCATGGCTATGCCCATTACGGCTATTTCCCCGATGGCGTGCCCGAGATCCTGTCGGCACAGGCGATCGGGGCGGCGCAGCATGCCTATCTCGAACGGCTTGTCGCGGCCATCGGCACGGTGCCGGGCGGGGTCTCGCGCATTCTCGACGTGGGCTCCGGGACGGGCGCCAATGCGCGGGCGCTGATCGAGCGCGGATATGACGTGGCCTGCGTCTCGCCATCGGTCCAGATGAACGAGATGGCCCGCGCCAAGCTGCCGCCCGGCACGGTCGTGACGGATGCGCAATTCGAAACCTTCCTCAGCGAGGACCGCTTCGACATCTGCCTGTTCGCAGAGAGCTTCCACTATATCGATCTTGCAAAAGCGCTGGCGCAGGCGGCGGTCTATGCCGGCAAGGGCGCGGTGATCTTCGACTATTTCCGGCGGCCCGGCCATGCGCATGCCGATGGCACCCGCGGGACCCATGCGGATTTCGTGGCAGAGGTTGCCGCGCAGGGCGCGTTCGAGATCCTGTCGGACGAAGACATGACGGAGGCCATCACGCCGACCTTCGTGATCCACGAATACCTGAAGAACGAGAAGATCGCGCCCTTCGCGCAGCGGCTGCGGGCCGAGATGAAGCAGGCCTATCCGTGGCGGGCCTGGGCGCTGGAGAAGGTGCTGGGCCGGAGCCTCGACAAGCTTGGCCGCAAGACGGGGCGTGCCACGAGTTTCGCGCGCGAACACGAGTACCGCCTGATCGTGATGCGGCGATTGAGCTAGGGACCCGTCGATCCGATCGCGTGCCTGCGGCAGGTGATCCGATCGCGTGCCTGCGGCA
>CAZGHJ010000023.1:6170-8428 GCA_964525355.1 uncultured Roseicyclus sp. | reverse complement strand
CCCGTCGATCCGATCGCGTGCCTGCGGCAGGTGATCCGATCGCGTGCCTGCGGCACGTTCCCCTTGTCTCGCTGCGCTCGGGGCTGGGGGCTCTGCCCCCGACCTTCGGTCTCCCCCGGAGTTTTTCGGCCAGGATGAAGGGGCTCAGGCGGCGTAGTCCGGCTCCTCCGCGTCGAGGACGGCGCGCAGGCCGGCGAGGAAGTCGGCCTCGGCCTGGGCGTCGCCTTCCTGCTGGCTCGCGGTCCGTTCCGCGACCTCGTGGGACAGCTCGCGCAGGGGCCGGCCGGTGGAGAGCGCGATGACGTAGGTGCGGGCGGCGCGCTCGAAATAATACATGCGCATGAAGGTCTCGGCCACGGTCTCGCCGATGAAGAGCACGCCGTGGTTGCCCATGATCATGGTCCGGACCGAGGGATCCTGGAACAGGCGGGCGCAGCGCGTTCCCTCTTCTTCCAGCGCGAGACCGCCGTAATCCTCGTCGATGACCTGGCGGTTGTAGAACATGGCGGAGGACTGGTCGATCGGCGGCAGGCGGCTGTCGGCGAGGCTGGCCAGAACGGTGGCGTAGGTCGAGTGGACATGCATCGCGCAGCGGGCATGGGGCACGTGGCGGTGCAGGCTGGCGTGAAGGCCCCAGGCGGTCGGATCGGGCGCGTCCTCGCCCGTCGCGCTGTCGGGATCGTTGGCGTCGATGACCCAGAGATCCGAGGCCCGGATCCGGCTGAAATGCTTCCTGGGATTGATCAGGAACTCCGTCCCGTCCTCGTTCACCGCGAGAGAGAAGTGATTGGCCACGCCTTCGTGCATGTTCTCGCGGGCGGTCCAGCGGAAGGCTGCGGCGAGCTCGGCGCGGGCGGTGGCGTGGGTCATCTGGGGTCTCCGGAAAGGGCGGTGTCGCCTGCGACCCTAACGATTGCAGGGGCGGCGGCAAGATCCGGTCCGTGCATGGGCTGTTGCCGTGACACGAACGATCCGCTTTTTTTCCCGGCTTTGGCCATGACCTGACCCCAATGGCGCCGCATTTCGCCCCGAGATTGTTTCCAGAGCAAGTTCGATGATGCGGAACATTCTATGGATCGATTGACTGAAATGGAGGCCTTCGCCGCCGTCGTGGACCAGGGCGGGTTCACCGACGCCGCCAAGAAGCTCGGCATCTCGAAATCCGCGGTGTCGAAACACGTCTCCAGCCTCGAGGCAAGGCTTGGCGCCCGGCTGCTGAACCGGACGACCCGTCGCGTCAGCCCGACAGAAATCGGGCTGGCCTATTATGACCGTGCGCGCCGTGTGCTGAATGACGCCGGTGAGGCAGATGCCCTGGTGACCGCGATGCAATCCGCCCCGTCCGGCACGCTGCGTGTCTCGATCGCGACCGATTTCGGCGTGAACCATGTGTCGCCGATCCTGGGGCGGTTCCTGCACCAGTATCCTGACATCACCGTCAACATGGAGCTGAACAACCGCTACGTCGAGCTGATCTCGGAAGGGTTCGACATGGCGATTCGCGTGGGCGAGCAGGAGGATTCCAGCCTGCGGGCGCGGAAGATCTGCGAGACCAAGATGCGGATGATCGGCTCGCCGGCCTATTTCCAGACCTATGGGCGCCCGAAGCGGATCGACGATCTGAACGATCACAAGCTTCTGCACTATTCGAACGCGTCGTCGAGCAATGTCTGGAAGATCACGGCGCCGTCGGGCGAGGTGCGCCAGGTTCGCACGACCGGCTGGCTGACGGTGAATGACGGGCAATCGCTTCTGAACGCGGCGATCGGCGGCCTCGGCATCGCCTACCTGCCGAGCTTTCTCTATGCCGAGCCGATGCGCGAAGGGTTGCTGGAGGATGCGATCCCCGATCTGCCGCCCGACATTCAGGGTATTTACGCGGTCTATCCGCCGGGGCGGTTCATTCAGCCGAAGGTACGCGCCTTCATCGATTTCCTGGTGGACAACTTCAAGGATGTGGGCCCGAGCGACTGGTGAGCCGCCGCAGGCTTGAGGTCGCGGCGGAACAAACGCCTCACTCCGCGTAGAGCAGTACCGCTTCGACGCGTCTGTTCGTTTCGCGTCCGTCTTCCGTTTCGTTCGTCGCCCTCGGCGCGAGATAGCCGATGCCGGTGGCGCTGACCTGTCCTGGGTCCACGTCCAGCCTCTCGATCAGGTACAGGCGCACGGCCTCTGCGCGCGCCCGGCTCAGCGCGATATTGGTCTCGAGATTGCCGACCGCGTCCGTGTGCCCCACGAGGACGATACGGCGACCGGGG
>CAZGHJ010000023.1:0-6070 GCA_964525355.1 uncultured Roseicyclus sp. | reverse complement strand
GCGGAGGCTGCAGGGGCCCAGGCCATGCACATCAGCGCAACGAGCGGCAACGGGCGGGCAAGGCGGGGGACAAGGCCGGCTGTCATCTCAGGCCTCCATCCCGGATCGGACCCGGTAGTGATACCGTCCCGCGGCCCCCAGCCCCAGCCCGGCGTAGAGTGCCTGCGCGGCGGCATTGTCCCGCGTCACCAGGACGGCAAGATGCTCGGCCCCGTTGTCCTCGGCCCAATGGGCGGCAGCGCGCACCATCAGCCGCGCAAGGCCCTGCCGGCGTGCCCCCGGCCGGACCTCGAGCGCGTGCAGCATCGCGAAGGGCGGGTCCATGGCGATGAAGGCGGCCCCGGCGGGCCGGTCGCCCATCCGTCCCAGAAGCGTCGTCTTCGGCCCCTTGGCGCGATGCATCACCGCGAGGCGGTCGGGCCCGATCCCGCCGTCTGACCAGATCTCCTCGGTGATGGCCAGCGGCGGCCAGGTCTCGAAGCAGCGCACGGGCGGCGGCGCCTCGGCAATGCCCGCAACGGGGCCGAGCAGCATGTCGGTCGCATCGCGCCCCCGGTATCCGGCCCGCTCCAGGCGCCTGTCCAGCGCGTCCTGCCAGCCGAACACCATGAACAGGGCCTCGCCTCCGGTCGCGCTCCGGGCCCTGGCCACCGCCTCGATCTGCGCCTCCGTCACGTCCGTCCCGTCACTCGCCACGTCGCTCAGCCGCGCGGCGGTGACACGGTTTCCACCCCCGCCCGTCGACGGCACGAGGAACGGGCCGATCGACACCGCACGGGTCGGTGGCCAGGTCGCCGCGATGGCGCGGGCAAGCCGCGACGCCTCGGTCATCCCGGCCGCTCACCGGGCATCGGCGAAAAGCCGCGACAACTCCGCCATGACCCTGTCCACCGCAGCGCCATCCTGGCTGCGCACCACCACGTTCGAGCCATGGGCACCGTCACGCTGGAACGGGTAGGAGCCGATGGACACGTCCGGGTGTGCGCGGGCAAGTCGGCCGAGCACGTCGGCGATGTCGCCTTCCCCCCGGCTGATGCGAAGCGACTGGGACAGGACCGGCGCCCCCCCGGTCAGCCGTGGCAGAAGCCCGGCGAGCATGGCTTCGAAAATCGTTGGAACGCCGGCCATCACGTGTACGTTCCCGATGCTGAACCCCGGCGCGGCGGTCACGGGGTTGTCGATCAGCGTGGCGCCCTCGGGGATGCGCGCCATGCGCAGGCGGGCCGCGTTCAGCTCCTGGCCCTGGCGGTCGTAATGGGCCTGCAGGATCTCGCGGGCATCGTCCCGGATGCCGATCGTCACACCCATGGCCTCGGCCACCGCATCGGCGGTGATGTCGTCATGGGTCGGCCCGATCCCGCCGGATGTGAAGACATGGTCGAACCCCGCGCTCAGGGCCTTCAGCGCGTCCACGATTCGGGAATGTTCGTCGGCCACCACGCGGGCCTCGGCCAGGCGGATGCCGTGATCGGTCAGGGCGCGGGCAAGATGGTGCATGTTCGCATCGCGCGTGCGGCCGGACAGGATCTCGTCTCCGATCACCAGCATGGCGGCGGTTGGGGTCTGCATCGGGTTGGATCCCTCCTCTGGCGCATCGCGTCCCTCCGGTATAGGGCCCGGCCCATGCGCTTTCAAACACCGCTTGTGCCCGGCACGCTTGTCCGACGCTATAAACGCTTTCTCGCGGATGTGCGGCTCGAGGACGGCCGCGAGGTCACCGCCCATTGTCCCAACCCCGGCGCGATGATGGGTCTGTCCGCACCCGGCGCCCGCATCTGGCTGGAGCCCAACGACGACCCGCGAAAGAAGCTCAAGTTCGGCTGGCGCCTGGTGGAGCTCGACGCCGGGCACATGGCCGGAATCGACACGAGCGTGCCGAACAGGGTCGTTTCCGAGGCCCTGGCCGAGGGTCGGATCGCCGCGCTGACGGGGTATTCCGAGATCCGCCCGGAACAGCGCTACGGCGCGAACAGCCGGATCGATTTCCTCCTGCGCGAGCCGGGTCGCGCCGATGCCTATGTGGAGGTCAAGAATGTCCACCTGCGCCGCGACGCGGATTGGGCCGAGTTTCCTGATTGCGTCACGGCGCGCGGGGCAAAGCACCTTCACGAGTTGTCGCGGATCGCGGAAGCCGGCGGACGGGCCGTGATGCTCTATGTCGTTCAGAGAACCGACTGCGCCCGCTTCCGGCTCGCGCCGGATCTCGATCCGGCCTATGCCGCCGCCTTCGACATGGGCCGCGCGCGGGGCGTGGAGATCCTGTGCCACGCCACCGGGATCGACCGGCATGGCATCGCGCTGACCCACCCGCTTCCGGTCGATCCGGGGCCACAGGCGACACGGACATTCGCCGGGGCGGGTTGACTGGAAATCGCCGTGCGGAGGCTTTACCTTCCCCGCAACCATCGAGACCCGGGAGACCAGAGCTTGGATGATTTCAAGGGCCGTCTGACGAAGGACGGGATTCGCATCCACAAGCCGGAAGACTTCGCCGGCATGCACGCGGCCGGGCGGCTGGCGGCCGAGATCCTCGACCGCGTGGCGCCTCTGGTCGTTCCCGGTGCGACGACGGCCGAGATCGACGCCGCCATCGAGACCATGGTCGAGGAGGCCGGCGCCACCTCGGCCACCATCGGCTATCGCGGCTACGCCCATGCCAGCTGCATCTCCGTGAATCACGTGGTCTGTCACGGCATCCCGGGGCCCAAGGTGCTGAAGGACGGCGATATCCTGAACATCGACGTGACGGTGATCGTCGACGGCTGGTTCGGCGACACCAGCCGGATGTTCGTGGCCGGCACCATCGGGCGCAAGGCCGAACGCCTCGTTCAGGTCACCCATGACGCTCTGTTCAAGGGGATCGAGGCGGTCCGGCCCGGCAACACCTTCGGCGATATCGGCCATGCCATCCAGACCTATGTCGAGGCGCAGCGCATGTCGGTCGTGCGCGACTTCTGCGGCCACGGGCTGGGCCAGGTGTTTCACGCGCCGCCCAACGTGCTGCATTACGGTCGGCCCGGCACCGGCCCGGTGCTGGAAGAGGGCATGTTCTTCACCATCGAGCCGATGGTCAATCTCGGCCGGCCCGAGACCAAGGTTCTGGCCGACGACTGGACGGCGGTGACCCGCGACAAGAGCCTGTCGGCTCAGTTCGAGCATTCCATCGGTGTCACCGCGACGGGCTACGAGATCTTCACCCTGTCGCCCGCCGGCCGGTTTCACCCGACCTGGTCCTGAGCGTCGCGAACGGACACGGAACATGGTAACCGTCCGTTAACCACGACCGGGCCATTCTCTGGCCATGGCTGACCAACCCAGTTTCAGTTTCGGCGACATGTCCGCGGCCTTCACCGGCGCTCCGGTCAAGCGCGCCGAGCCGGCCTCGCGCAAGGCGTCCGGCCCGTCGACGGGCGCGGAGCTGCACCGCCACGCTCACCGGCAACGCCTGCGCGCGCGGTTCACCGAGGGCGGCGCGGCGGCGGTGCCGGATTACGAACTGCTGGAAATGGTTCTCTACCGCGCCATCCGCCGCGGCGATACCAAGCCGCTCGCGAAGGCGCTGCTCAAGCGGTTCGGCGATCTCAACCATGTGCTCGCCGCCCCGCCCGCACGACTGCGCGAGGTGGAGGGTGTCGGCGACCAGGTGGTGTTCGAGCTGAAGCTGATCGAGGCGGTCGGGCACCGCATGGCGCGGGCGAAGGTGCTGAAGAAGCCCGTTCTGTCCTCCTGGGACGCGCTGCTGGATTATTGCCAGACAGCCATGGCGCACCGGGATATCGAGATGTTCCGTGTGCTCTATCTCGACCGCAAGAACATCCTGATCGCGGATGAGGCGCAGGCCGAGGGCACCGTCGACCATGTGCCCGTCTACCCGCGGGAGGTCGTGAAGCGCGCGCTGGAACTCAACGCCTCGGCGCTGATTCTCGTCCACAACCACCCCTCGGGCGATCCGACGCCCAGCCGTTCGGATATCGAGATGACCTACGCCATCCGCGATGCGGCCGAGGTGCTGGGGCTGGTGCTCCACGACCACCTTGTGATCGGCAAGGCGCGCGAGTTGAGCTTTCGCGCCGAGGGATATCTCTAGCGCGCCGGCCGCTCCAAGGCGCGCGGCCAGGTCATGGAACATGCCTTTGCGGCGGCCTGTTCTCTCAGTTCGCGGCGAGCCTCATGTCCCGCAGGGCATGGTGCAGCACCAGCGTCTCCCCGACCGCGTTGCAAGCCGGGTAGCTCAGGCCGAGCGGGGTCAACACCACGGCCCCGCCGCCTTCCATGCGCAGGAGGGAGGCGGCGACACGTCGGGTGCAGGTCTTCTCCGTGACCGGGGCGTCGACGGAGATCGCGACCCCGCCCGCGCCGGCCGGGTCTCCGCGCGGGCGCGTGTAGACCTGCACGCGGCCCGCATCCGTGCCGAGTTCCGTCAGGAAGCCTGCGCCGTCCTCCAGCGCCCCGGGCCCGCGCGGCGTACCGGGATGCACGTGACCGGGCTGCTGCCAGCCGGCATCGCCCTCCATGGCGTGCAACTCGAGCCCGAGATCGCCCGCCCAGGCAAGCGCGACCCGGTCATAGGCGGCAAGATCGGGGATCTCGACCAGGGTCTCGGCCTCCGTCCCGTCGGCCAGGCGCACCGTGACGCGGGCAGGGCTTTCGAAGGCCGGCAGATCGAGGGTCAGAAGGCCGACCGCATCGGTCGCGCCGCCCAGTGTCAGACCGGCGTGCCGGACATCGACAGCCGTGCCGGGCTGGCAGGGTGCCGCAACACCGAGCGCGATCGTGGCGTGATCGG
Organism: uncultured Roseicyclus sp.; assembly: GCA_964525355.1. Taxonomy (GTDB): domain Bacteria; phylum Pseudomonadota; class Alphaproteobacteria; order Rhodobacterales; family Rhodobacteraceae; genus Roseibacterium. The sequence goes on along the minus strand of CAZGHJ010000023.1, from coordinate 1,284 downwards.
TCGCCGCTGCGGTCACCTCCAGGCCGCAGGGCAGGCCGAGCGGGCTGAACGCTGGCTCGCCGGTCGGCGCGGGCCGGGGGGCGGCATCGAAGGACTGGCCAAGGCGCGGCGCGGGCGCGAAGGCGGCTGGCCTGAGATGTTCCGCGGCAACCGCAGACGCCGCCGGCTCGCCAAGATCCGATGTCGCCGGCGCGGCCCCGAAGCCCGCGTTTGCCGGAAGCGCCATCGCCTGCGTGGCGACGAAGGCGTCGCCAAGGGCTTGCCCGTGCAGGCCGCCCGCCGCGACCTCCGTGTCCGGCGCGTCGCCGAAGGGCAGCCGCCCGGCCTCGGAGAAAAGGATCAGAAGCGCGCCGCCCACGAGGCTGAGCGCCGAGATCCGCATGATCACGTGTGTCTTCGCCATCTACCGCCCTCCTGACGATCCGCACGGTCAGGGGGGTGTGCCCGCCGAATGCGGCGGGATTGGGGAGGCAATCGTGTGATACCGGGACGGTGCGGGCCCGCCCGCGGGCCCGGGTCTCAGGCGAGACGGCCGTGGCAGTGTTTGAATTTCTTGCCCGATCCGCAGGGACAGGGATCGTTGCGCCCCGGATTTCCCCAGGTCGCGGGATCGGTCTCGTCGAAGCCCTCGACCAGGGGCGCGGGCCTGTCCTCCGTGGCCGCGGGCCCCCCACCGGCATCGACGGTGGCCGATTCGAGCTCGCGCTGCGCGGCGGCCTGCTGCGACTGAAGCTGGCGGATGATCTCGGCCTGCTGCTCGGGCGTGAGCGGCTGGATGCGCGCGAGTTTCGACGACACCTCCGCCCGCAGGCTGTCGAGCATCCCCTCGAACAGCTGGAACGCCTCGGTCTTGTACTCGTTCAGCGGATCGCGCTGGGCATACCCGCGGAAGCTGACGACCGAGCGCAGGTGTTCCAGCGTCAGCAGGTGCTCGCGCCATTTCTGGTCGATGGTCTGGAGCAGGATCTGTTTTTCGATGTTGCGCATCTGCTCGGGCCCGAACTGCGCGGCCTTCGAGGCCATGTATTCGTCGGCCCGCGTCTCGAGCCGCTCGCGCACCACCTCCTGATCGACGCCGTCCTCCTCGGCCCAGTCGGCGATCGGCAGGTCGAGGCCGAGCGTCTCGCGCACGGCGGTCGTCAGGCCCTCGGTATCCCACTGGTCGGCGTAGGTTTTCGGCGGCATATGGGTGTCGACCATATCCTCGATCACCTGATGGCGCATGTCGCGCGCGACCTCGGCGATCTCCTCGGCGCCCATGATCTCGTGGCGCTGGGCGAAGAC
>CAZGHJ010000022.1:0-21617 GCA_964525355.1 uncultured Roseicyclus sp. | reverse complement strand
GAAAGTGCATGTCGACGACATTCCAGGTGCGGAAGTCGAAGCCGCGCCCGTCCAGAAGGCGGCGGAACATGGCGGCGTAGTCGCCGTGGGCCCGGGACATGTCCTCGGGCAGATGGCCGGTTTGCAGAATGCCGATAATCATGGGGTGCTCGTGTTGAAGCTACGGCAAAGCTAGGCATCTCCGCGCAGGCGCACAAGTAGCTCTTGGGCCTGTCGGCAGATCGTGGTGTGTTGGGGCGAAGGACACCGGAACGGAGGTCACGGGATGAAGGTTGGGATCGTCGGCGCAGGTATGGTCGGTTCGGCCGCGGGCTTCGCGCTGGTCCAGCGCGGGGTCGCCAAGGAGCTTGTGTTCATCGACATCGACGCGGCGCGCGCGCGGGCCGAGGCCGAGGATATCGCCCATGCCGTGCCCTTCGCCGCCCCCGCCAACGTGCGCCACGGGACCTACGCGGACCTTGCCGGAGCGGGCGTGGTGATCCTCGCCTGCGGCGTGTCGCAGAAGCCGGGCGAGACGCGGCTTGCGCTGCTGGAGCGCAACGCCGAGGTCTTCCGCGCGGTGGTGGGCGAGGTCATGGCCGTCTGCCCCGACGCGATCCTGCTCGTGGCCTCGAACCCCGTGGACATCATGGGCCAGATCACCCAGGCCATCTCTGGCCTGCCGCCGGGCCGCGTGATCGGGTCGGGCACGATCCTCGACACCGCGCGGTTCCGCTGGCTGCTGGGCCGGCATCTGGGCATCTCGCCCAAGTCGGTCCACGCCTATGTCCTGGGCGAGCATGGCGACAGCGAGGTGCTGGCCTGGTCGAACGCGCGCGTGGGCTCCGTGCCGCTGATGTCCTTCGCCGCGCAGATCGGCGCGGCGCTGACCGGCCATGTGCGCGAGGAGATCGACCGCGGCGTGCGCAACGCGGCCTACACGATCATCGCGGGCAAGGGCGCCACCTGGTACGGAATCGGCGGCGGGCTCACGCGGATCGTTTCGGCCATCGCGGGCAACGAGCAGGCGGTGCTGTCGGTCTCGACGGTGGAGAAGGACGTGCTGGGCGTGAAGGACGTGGCCCTCTCGCTGCCGCGGCTTGTCGGCGCCGACGGCGTGTCGGCGACGCTCTGGCCCGAGCTTGACGGGGCCGAGACGGACGCCTTGCGCGCCTCGGCGGAGATCCTGCGGGGCCGTTTCGCGGAGGTTTCGCTCTGAGCCCTCAGACCGTGTCGAGATAAAGCTCGGTCCGCTCCGCGTCGGAGAGTTCGGGCATGTAATGCAGCTCCTGCCGCTTGGTGGCGAGCAGGTTCTCGATCAGCGTGGGCGCGAAGATGCGGCCGATCTCCGGGCAGGAGGCGAAGGCGTCGATGGCGGCCTCCCACGTGCCGGGAAGCTGGGCGAGATCCTGGTCGTAGGCGTTGCCGGTGATGGGCGGGGGCGGGGCGGCCGCGTCCTCCAGCCCGTTCAGCGCCGCACCCAGCACGGCGGCGAGGAACAGGTAGGGGTTGATGTCGCCGCCAGCCACGCGGTGCTCGATCCGGCGCGCGGCGGGGCCGCCGCCGGGCACGCGGATCGCGGCCGTCCGGTTCTCGTGCGCCCAGGCGATGCCGGTGGGCGCATGGGCGCCCGGCACGAGCCGGTCGTAACTCGAGGCGTGCGGCGCGAAGATCAGCATGGAGCCCGGCATGGCCTTCAGGCACCCGGCGATGGCGTGGCCCAGCCGGTCCGCGCCTCCCGCTTGCCGCTCGTCGAAAACGTTGGCACCGCTCGCGTCGAGGATCGAGAAATGCACGTGCAGCCCGTTGCCCGCGTAGTCGGGATAGGGCTTGGCCATGAAGCTTGCCGCGACGCCGTGATGCCGCGCGAGGCCGCGCACCAGCATCTTGAAGAGCCAGGCGTCGTCGGCCGCCTTCAGCGCGTCGGCCTGGTGCATGAGGTTGATCTCGAACTGGCCGGGCCCGGCCTCGGAGATCATCGTGTCGGCGGGAATGTCCATCGCCTCGCAGGCCTCGTAAAGCGTGGTGATGAAATTGTCCCAGCTATCGAGTTGCCGCAGCGCCAGGATTTCCGCCTGGTGCCGCCGCTTGCCCGAACGGGGCGAGGGGGGCACGCGCGGTTCCTTGCCACGGTCGTCGATCAGGTAGAACTCGAGCTCCGTCGCCACCACGGGCGTGAGGCCGCGTGCGGTGTAGCGGGCCAGCACCCGCGCCAGCGCCTGGCGCGGGTCGCCGTCATAGGGCGTGCCGTCCTCGTGGAACATCCAGATCGGCAAAAGCGCGGTGGGACTGTCGAGCCACGGCACGGGCAGGAAACCGCGCTCGGTCGGTTTCAGGATGCCGTCGGGATCGCCCGCGCGGAACACGAGGGGGCTGTCCTCGATATCCTCGCCCCAGATGTCGAGGTTCAGGACCGAATAGGGAAAGCGCGTTCCCTCCTCCAGCGCCTTGGCCGCGAAGCGCCGGGCGATCCGCTTGCCGCGCGGCTGGCCGTTTAGGTCGGCGGCGACGGTGCGGATCGAGGTGATCTCGGGGTGGTCGTCGAGGAAGTCCGTGAGGGAGGTCATGGGAATTTACCGGATGACCTGCGGCCGGTAGCGGAAGCGCGGGCGCGCCTCCTGCGGCAGGTGGCGGTTGAGGCGTTTGCCGATCCAGCCGAAGAGCCAGATGATCAAGAGCGTGAAGAGGACGAAATAGACCGCGACGATCGGGTAGGGGATGAAGGGGTTGAAGGTGCGGTCGGCGAAATACTGCGCGTAATAGAGCGCGTCGCCCCGCTGCTGGAAGGCGGGGAAGGAGGAGAAGAAGACGAGCGCGGTGGAATGGAAGAGAAAGATCGCCTCGTTGGTGTAGGCGGGCCATGCGAGCCGCATCGTGGTGGGGAAGGTGATGCGGCGGAACTTCTTCCAGCCCGTCAGCCCGTAGGCGTCGGCGGCCTCCAGGTCGCCCTTCGGCACCGCGCGCAGGGCGCCATAGAAGATCTCGGCGGCATAGGCGGAGGTGTTGAACCACAGCACGATCAGCGCGCCCAGCCAGGCGCGGGCGAACCAGCGCGTCTCGGCCTCGATGGCGACGCCCAGAAGCGTGAACTCCACGCCGACGCGGGGCAGCAGCACGAAGGCCTCGTAGGCCATGAAGAACTGGATGAAGAGCGGCGAGCCCCGGAAGACGAAGATGAACCACTCGGCCGGCTTGCGGATCAGGCGGCGGGCCGAGTTCTTCGCGATCGCCAGCGCCACGGCGAAGACGAAACCGAAGGCGAGTGCCAGGACGGCGAAATAGACGTTCCAGATCATGCCTGAGCCGATCAGCACGATCTGCTCGCAGATCCCGATGTCGGAGCGCGGCAGAAGCCGCTCGCCGATGCCGAGCGCGCGCAAGGCGTAGGCCTGGATCGCCTCGGCGCAGGTCACGCGGCCGCCCGCCGGAGCGCCTCGCCCGCCGCCGTCGCCTGTCCATGGCTGAGGCGTGCCGTCAGCCGCGCGAGGAAGATTTCCGAGACGCGCGTGAAGGCGAGATAGAAGACCAGAAGCCCCAGGAAGTACCAGAAGCGCCAGTCGGGATGGGGATACTGGTAGGCCGAGGTGCGCGAGCCGCCCAGTTCGCGGGCCCAGAAGACGATGTCCTGGATGCCCAGGAGGAACAGCAGCGGCGTGGCCTTGATGAGGATCATCCAGATGTTCGACAGCCCCGGCAGCGCGAAGATCCACATCTGCGGCACGAGGATGCGCCAGAAGGTCTGGCGGCGCGTCATGCCGTAGGCCTCGGCGGTTTCCAGCTGCGCGCGGGGCACGGCCCGCATGGCGCCGTAAAGGACGTTGCCGCAGAAGGCGCCGAAGACGATGGCATAGGTGAAGACGGCCAGCGCGAAGCCGTAGGTTTCATGCAGCCATTGCGGGGCGGAGGGTTGCGGCGTGCGCGCCTCGGGGCAGACGAGGAAATTCGCGCCCTGCCGGATTGGGTCGGTCCAGTCGGGACAGACGACCGAGTGGCGCAGGTATTCGATCGCCTGGTCGAGCACGAGGATGAAGAAGAGGAAGAAGACGATATCGGGCACCCCGCGCACCATCGCGGTGTAGATCTTGCCGAGCCACGCGATGGGCAGGATGTGCGAGCGCGAGGCGGCGGCGGCGGCGAAGCCGAAGGCGAGCGCGGTGGGCGCGGTGACGGCCAGGAGCGCGAAGACCACCAGGAAGGACTGGTAGAACAGCATGTGCGCCCCGTTGGTCAGGTAGCAGCTGAACCAGCGGAACGTGTCGAGCGTCGAGGGGTCGGTGCAGAACTCGAACATGGGCGCCTCGGGCCGGTGGAGGTGCAGCCCGTATTTGGAACAAGAAGAAGGGGCAAAGCGCGATCCGGCAGGGGGCGGCGCGGGGCCGCCCCCGTTCGGGTGCCTGCGTCGCCCTAGCGGCCGCCTTCCTCGTCATCGGAGGGCCAGATCTCGGCTTCCTCGCCGAACCACCGCACGATCATCTCGTTGAGCGTGCCGTCCTCCTTCATCGAGGTGATGGCCGCGTTGAAGACCTCGATCCGCGCATCGCCCTCGCGCAGGCCCATGCCGACGCCGCCGCCCAGCTGGACGGGTTCGAGGATGATCATGAGGTCGGGGTCTTCGGCCGCGATCGGAATGAGGTAGTCGCCATCGGCGAAGACCGCGTCGGCCTCGCCGTTCCTGACGGCGGCGATGGTCTCGTCGGGGGTGGCGAACTCGATCAGGGTGGCGCCGGTCTCGGCGGCGATGTAGCCCGCCTGGATCGTGTTGGTCTGGGCCGCGACCACGGCGCCCTCGAGGTCGAGATCCTCGATCATGCCGACGAAGAGCGAGGACGCGGGCGGGATGTAGGGCTGGGTGAAGTCGATCACCTCGTCGCGCTCGTCGGTGATCGACATGCCGGCGATGATCGTGTCGTAATTGCCCGAGGTGAGGTTCGGGATGATCGAATCCCAGTCGTTCAGGACCCATTCGCAGGTCAGTTCGGCCCGCGCGCAGAGCTCGTCGCCCATCTCGCGCTCGAAGCCGGTGATCTCGCCATCGTCGCCGATGAAGTTGAAGGGCGGGTAGGCGCCCTCGGTGCCCATGCGGACGACGTCCTGGGCCAGCGCGCCGCCCGCGCCGAGCGCGAGGATGGCGGCCGAAAGGATCAGCTGTTTCATTGGTCTGGTCTCCCTGTCTGTCGTTTTTGAGGGGGTGTCACGCCGCCTGGCTGTGGCTTAGGAACTGCCGCAGGCGGTCGGATTTCGGGGCGGTGAAGATCTGGTCGGGCGGGCCGGTTTCCTCCACCAGGCCCTGGTGCAGGAACACGACGCGGTCCGACAGGTCGCGGGCCATGCGCATGTCGTGGGTGACGAGGAGCATCGTGCGCCCCTCCTCGGCGAGACTGCGGATGACGCGCACGACCTCCTGTTCCAGTTCGGGGTCGAGCGCCGAGGTCGGCTCGTCGAAGAGAAGCGCGCGCGGCTCCATGCAGAGGGCGCGGGCGATGGCGGCGCGCTGCTGCTGGCCGCCCGAAAGCTGCGCGGGGAAGGCCTCGGCCTTGTCTTGGATGCCGACCTTGTCGAGAAGTCGCCGCGCGCGGTCCTCGACCTCGGCGCGGTCCTGGCCGAGCACGGTGACGGGCGCCTCCATGACGTTCTGCAGGATCGTCAGATGCGCCCAGAGGTTGAACTGCTGGAAGACCATGGAAAGGTTCGTGCGGATGCGGCGCACCTGTTCGGCATCGGCGGGGCGGCGCGCATGCCCCGTGCCGCGCCAGGACACGGGCTCGCCCTCGAAGCGGATCTCGCCCTCCTGGCTGTCCTCCAGCAGGTTGGCGCAGCGCAGCAGCGTGGACTTGCCGGACCCGGAGGAGCCGATGAGCGAGACCACATCGCCCGCGCGCGCGGCGAGATCGACGCCGCGCAGAACGTGCAGGTTTCCGAAGCTCTTGTGCAGGCCGGCGATCTCGATCACCGGGGCGGTCTTGTCGGTCAAACTGGTGCGATCCCCCACGTCACGGCCTGTCGATTTGCGCCAAATCTTGCGGCAAATGCAATTGTCATGTGCAGATTGACGCGGGGTCGCAGGCGCAAACGCGGCGAAAGACGCGGCATTTGCCTAACTCGGCGGCAGTTCGGGAATGGGAAGCCGGGCGTAGCCGGCGGGATCGGGGGGCAGGATCGCGTGGACGCCGAGCACGTCACGCAGGCCGTCGGGCAACGTGGCGAGCGCCTCGGCAAGCGCGGCGCGGTAGGGGGCGGGGTCGCGGCCCGCGGCCGTGACATAGGCGAGCGCCGGCGTGGGCGGGGTGCGCGCAAGCACACGGAGCTTCGCGGCAAAGGGCTCCCAGCGGGCGATCATCCGCCATGTCACCGCGTCGATGGCGGCGATGTCGGCCCGGCCCCCGGCCACGGCGCGGGCGCTGTCCAGATGGGCGCCGGTCGGGATCGCGGCCCCGAAGCGGATGCCGGCGCGCGTGGCGGCCGATGCGGGCGCGCCCCAGCCCGATTGGCTGTCGGCACCGTTCAGGGCGAGTGTGGCGCCGTCGAAGGCGGCAAGCCCGTCGCGCGGGTCGTCGGCCCGGACGACCAGCGCGCTGTGGTACTGACCGGGCGGCGTGTCCGGCAGCCGGTGATCGGGCGCGGCGACGAGCGTGACATGGGCGTGAAAGCCATGCCGATGGGGCAGGTTGCAGATCTGCGACAGGACGAGGCCCGGGCTGGCCCAGGCGTCCTGCGGGGTTGCGTCATGGTCGAGATGCTCGGGCGCGGCGATGCCGCGGGCCCGGAGCGCGTCACGGGTCGCGGCCCAGAAGGCTTCGGTCGCGGAGCGCGTCTGGGGGCGCTGATACATGGGCAGGGACGCGATCATGCCCCAGGCCCGGCGGTTCAGCCGGCGTCGCGCGCGGCTTCGACCCGCTTCCGCGCGAGGTTCGAGTCGCGGTCGTTCACGCCCAGCATGGGCGCCACGAGCCGCAGGATCGCGTCTTCCTCGTGGTCGCGCGCGCCATCGGCAAGCACCACGTCCCAGAGCGCCTCGACCACGCGGACCCGGTCGTCATAGGGCACCGCCTCCTTGATGGCGCGGGTGAAGCGCACGGTGTCCGGCGCCTCCTGCTCCAGCCGTTCGGCCTCGCCGCGGAGTTTCGCCACCTCGAAGGGCGAGAGCGCGTAACGCGCGGCCAGCACCGCGTCGATGCGCGCGATCTCGACGCCCTCGTAGTCGCCATCGGACCGCGCGATGCGCACGAGCAGGGCGGCCATCGCGAGGCGCGCGTCGTCGAAGGGCAGCGGTTCGGGTTCGGGGGCCGTCAGGCGGCGCAGCAGATCTCCAATCATTGAGTGGATATAGGCCCCGGCGGCGGAATGGGAAAGGTGCCCCGCGCCTGACCGCGCCGCCGGCGGCCGCGCGGTCAGGCGGCGGGCACGCGGATGCGGCCCTCGGCGATCTTCACCGCACGCCCGGCCACGCGGATCGCGGCGATGGCGCCGCCATGCACGTCCACCGTCAGGCGCAGATCCGAGGGGCGGCCCATCTCGACGCCCTGCCTGAGATGCAGGACAGTCGTACCGTCGCCGATCGCGCCCGTGGCCAGAAGCTGCCCCGCGAGGAGGGCCGCGGCGGACCCGGTCGCGGGGTCTTCGGGGATGCCTGCATGGGGGTCGAACATGCGCGCCCGGATCGTGTCCGGGCCGGTGCGCACGTAGAGGTAGACCGCGCCGGTGTCGCCCGCCGCCGCGCCGGCCTCGGTGAAGGACGGCTCGCAGATGCGCGCGCGGGCCAGCGCGCCCAGATCTGCGAGTTCCGCGTAAAGGAAGCTCGGGCCGCCCTCGAAATTGCCGATCGGGCGTGGTGCGAGGTCGGTCTCGGCCAATCCGAGCGCCGCCGCGATTGTGGCCCTGTCGGGGGTGAGCCCGAGCGTTCGTGGCAGCTTCGGCGCGGTGAACTCTGCCAGGGGCACAGGCCCGTCACGGTCGAGCGTCACCGGCACGGGGCCCGCTTGCGCCTCCAGCGTGACATGATCGGCCGTCTCCCGGGCCAGGTGGATCGCGCAGCCGATGGTGGGATGCCCGGCGAAGGGGATTTCCGCCGTGGGAAAGAAGATGCGCACCTTCGCGGTATGGGCCGGGTTCTCGGGCGTCTGCACGAAGATCGTCTCGCTGAGGTTGAACTGTCGCGCGATGGTCTGCATCTGCGCCCGCGTCAGGCCGTCGGCCTGCTCCACGATGGCCAGCGGATTGCCGGTGAAGGGCGTGTCGGTGAAGACATCGTAGACGTGGAATGGCAGCATGGGGTCTCCTGGTCCATGGCGGGGCGCGTTCGGCGGAGTTGGCCATGGCGCGCAGGCCGGGGCAAGCCCGTGGGCGGGGCCACTCTCGCTTTGACAAGGGGCGGCTGCACGGAGTATTAACTGAACGATCGTTCAATTAAGGGGGAGGCCAGCGGCGATGTTCATGGGATCCATGACCTTCGATCTTGGCGAGGACGTGAACGCCTTGCGCGAAATGGTGCATCGCTGGGCGCAGGAGCGCGTGAAGCCGATGGCGGCGGAGGTGGACCGGCAGAACGCGTTCCCGTCCGAGTTGTGGCGCGAGATGGGGGATCTGGGGCTTCTGGGGATCACCGTCGACGAAGCCTATGGCGGCGCGGGCATGGGTTATCTCGCCCATACGGTCGCGGTCGAGGAGATCAGCCGCGTCTCGGCCTCGGTCGGGTTGTCTTACGGCGCCCATTCGAACCTCTGCGTCAACCAGATCAATCTCAACGGAACCGCGGCGCAGAAGGAGAAATACCTGCCGCGGCTGATCTCGGGCGAGCATGTGGGGGCGCTGGCCATGTCCGAGGCGGGCGCGGGGTCCGATGTCGTGGGCATGAAGCTGCGCGCCGAGAAGCGCAACGACCGCTACGTTCTGAACGGCACGAAATACTGGATCACCAACGGGCCCGATGCCGATACGCTCGTGGTCTATGCAAAGACCGATCCGGAAGCGGGCTCGAAGGGGATCACGGCCTTCCTGATCGAGAAGGAAATGGCCGGGTTCTCCACCTCTCCCCATTTCGACAAGCTCGGCATGCGCGGCTCGAACACCGCCGAACTTGTTTTCGAGGATGTGGAAGTGCCCTTCGAGAACGTGCTGGGTGAGGAGGGGCGCGGCGTCGCGGTCCTGATGAGCGGGCTCGACTACGAGCGGGTGGTGCTGTCGGGGGTGAATATCGGGATCATGGCGGGCTGTCTCGACGAGGTGATGCCGTATATGGTCGAGCGCAGGCAGTTCGGCCAGCCGATCGGGAACTTCCAGCTGATGCAGGGCAAGATCGCGGACATGTACACGGCGATGAACTCGGCGCGGGCCTATGCCTACGAGGTCGCGAAGGCCTGCGACCGGAACGAGGTCACGCGGGCGGACGCGGCGGCCTGCGTTCTTTACGCGTCGGAAGAAGGCATGAAGGTGGCGCATCAGGCGGTGCAGGCCATGGGCGGCGCGGGCTTCCTGAACGATGCGCCGGTGGCCCGGATGTTCCGCGATGCCAAGCTGATGGAGATCGGGGCGGGCACCTCGGAGATCCGGCGGATGCTGGTGGGCCGTGAGCTGATGCAGGCGATGGCGTGATGGCGGCGGCCCCGCAAGGCGCGTCGGTCCGAGAGGGGCGGGTGCGATTTTTCGTACGAAAAATCGGCGCCACCCTCGGCGCGAGGGTCCGGATCGGGCGCGGGCGTCGTGGCGGTTTGACGAAGGGCATGTGAGGCTGGGGCTGTGGCGCGGATGAGCGGGGTGCAACGGGTGAGCATGCTGGCGCTTCTGGGCCTCGCGCTGGGCTTCGGGCTGCTCTGGGGCCTGCGAAGCCAGCCGTTGACGGATACGGAAATCATCGATGCGGCCGCGTCCGTCTACGTGGCCGAGACCGGTGGCGCGCGCACGGACTGCGCGGCGCGACCGGCGGATCTGCCGGACGTGAGGTTGGTGGTGACCTGTGCCGACGGACGCTGGGTGGCTGCGTATGACCGGCATGGTCGGGTCGTCGAGGTCGGGCGCGCCTTTCCGGATGGGGAGCCGCGCACGTGACCTCGCGCCGCGAGACGCGCCTGTCGCGCCCGTCCAGCGCCCGCATGATCGCCGGTCCGACCTTCGTCGTGATGACGGCGAGCCCGGCCCCCTCGGCCCGGCCGTGCCAGATCCGCGTCGTCATGGCCGGCAATTCGAGCGGCGCGCTGGCCCGGGCATGCGCCGGGCAAGACGCCCGCCTGCCTGCCCCTGATGCGGTGACGCGGATCCGCGAGACGATGGGCGCGCGCGGCCTTCGACGGCGACTGCGACGAATGGTAGGACGCGCTCCTGCGCGCCAGGACGCCGGGAAGGTCGTCAGGGAGGTGCCGCGATGAGGCTTGGAACCTTGCTCGTTCGAGGATCGGAGGAGGCGCAAGCCAACCGGGCCGCCCATCTGGAGGCGTTGCGCGTCGTGGAGGACGCTGCCGCGCTCGCGGCGGAGGGCGGTGGCGCGCGGGCGCGGGCGCGTCACGTCGCGCGGGGCAAGATGCTCCCGCGGGAGCGGGTGGCGAACCTGCTCGATCCGGGCAGCCCGTTTCTCGAGGTCGGCGCGACGGCGGCGCACGGCATGTATGGTGGCGCGGCCCCCGCGGCAGGTGCGATCGCGGGCGTGGGCCGCGTCATGGGCCGCGAGGTGATGGTCGTGTGCAACGACGCGACCGTGAAGGGCGGCACCTACTACCCCGTCACCGTCAAGAAGCACCTGCGCGCCCAGGAGATCGCGGGCGAATGCCGGCTGCCCTGCATCTATCTCGTGGATTCGGGCGGGGCCAACCTGCCCAACCAGGACGAGGTCTTTCCCGACCGGGACCATTTCGGGCGCATCTTCTACAACCAGGCGCAGATGAGTGCGGCGGGCATCCCGCAGATCGCCGTGGTCATGGGCTCCTGCACCGCCGGGGGCGCTTACGTTCCGGCGATGTCGGACGTGACGATCATCGTGAAGGAGCAGGGGACGATCTTCCTCGCCGGGCCGCCACTGGTTCAGGCGGCCACGGGCGAGGTGGTCAGCGCCGAGGATCTGGGTGGCGGCGACGTGCATACGCGGCTGTCGGGCGTGGCCGATTACCTGGCCGAGGACGATGCCCATGCGCTGGCGCTGGCCCGGCGGGCGGTGGGCGCGCTGGGCCATGCGCAGGCCGTGGGCCGGCTCGGGGGGGCAGGCGGGACAAGTCCCGCCCTACGCGGTCGGCCGCCGGCGCACGATCCCGAGGACATCCTCGACGTGGTGCCCGCGCGCCTGTCGACCCCTTACGACATCCGCGAGGTGATCGCGCGCATCGTCGACGACAGCTGGTTCGACGAGTTCAAGCCGCGCTTCGGCGAGACCATCGTGACGGGCTTCGCCGAGATCATGGGCCTGCCCGTGGGCCTCGTGGCCAATAACGGCGTGCTGTTCTCGGAAAGCGCGCAGAAGGCCGCGCATTTCATCGAGCTCTGCTCGCAGCGGAAGATCCCGCTGGTCTTCCTGCAGAACATCACCGGCTTCATGGTGGGCCGCAAATACGAGAACGAGGGCATCGCGCGGCACGGCGCCAAGATGGTCACCGCCGTGGCCACGACCGCCGTGCCGAAGATCACGATGCTCGTCGGCGGCTCCTTCGGGGCGGGGAATTACGGCATGGCGGGCCGCGCCTATTCCCCGCGCTTCCTCTGGACCTGGCCCAATTCGCGCATCTCCGTCATGGGCGGGGCGCAGGCCGCAGGCGTGCTTGCCACCGTGAAACGCGCGGCCATGGAGAAGGCCGGCGAGACGTGGTCTGCCGAGGAAGAGGCCGCCTTCAGGCAGCCCACGATCGACATGTTCGAGGAACAGTCCCACCCGCTCTATGCCGCCGCCCGCCTCTGGGACGACGGCATCGTCGACCCCCGGAAAAGCCGCGAGGTGCTGGCGCTGTCGCTTTCGGCGGCGCTGAACGCGCCCATTCCCGACACGCGCTTCGGCGTCTTCCGGATGTGAGGCGGCCATGGCCCGGCGCAGTACCGTCACCCCCTTCAGCCGCGATTATCGCCGGCCGCCCCGCTGGGGCATGGGCCTGCCGCCCCGGCGGCCGCGGCGGCGGCGCGCGCGGGTCTGGCTGGGCATGGTCGTGGTGCTGGCGGTCCTTCTGGTGCCGCGGGCGGGCGATGCGGTCAACGCCGGGCTCACGCGGACCGATGGCTGCCGTATCTGGGGCCTCGTGGATGGCGACACGGTACGCATGTATTGCCCCGGATCTGGCTGGCAGGCCACGCGGCTCACCGGCTACGACACGCCCGAGTTCCGGGGCGATTGCGGGCGGGAACGTGTCATGGCCTGGCTCGCGACGCAGGCTCTGCGCTGGCACCTCTGGCGCGCGGGCGAGATCGCCGTGGCCGAGCGTGGGCGCGACCGTTTCGACCGGCGCCTGGCCTGGGTGCGCGTGGATGGCGTGCCGCTGGCGGGGCGCATGGTCGAGACGGGTCTCGCACGGCCTTATGCGGGCGGCCCGCGCCCGGGCTGGTGCGGGTGATGGCCCGGGCCCCCGGCCCCCTCGCGACGCGCTATCCCGGCGCGGTCACCTACCGGCTCGGGACGAATGCCGATCTCTGCGACGGGCTGATCGCGCTGGTGCGGCTGGGGCGGAAGCGCGCGCTCTGCACCGCGCAGGCCGAGATCGACGCGGGCGAGCCGCCGGCCGAGATCGGACGCTGCGACATCATCGCGGATTTCTCGGACACTCCGCAACTCGTCGTCCGCTGGCTGGAACTGCGGCATGTCCGCTTCGACGAGATGACGGAGGAGATGGCGCGCCTGCTCGGCGAGGACGAGACGCTGGCGGCCTGGCGGGCGAGCCACCGGCGCTATTACCGCAGGCTGGGCCTTTTCGATCCCGCGATGGCGCTTGTCTGGGAACGCTTCGAACTGGTGGAGGACCTGGCGTGATGGTCTCGGTCCGCGATCTGCGCGCGGCGCTGTCGGGCCTGTCGCTGCCCAGCCTCGGGCGCGAGGCCGAGATCGCCGTCTACATGGTTCATAATCGCGACGACGCCGAGGATTACTTTTTCCTCTTCGATTTCGAGGAATTCGCCGCCCGCTCGCGCGCCGGGCTTTTCGTGCGGCCGAGGCTGCGCATCCATGCGGGGCGCGACGATTTCAGCCGCGCCCGTTTCGCGCGCGAGTTCCGCGCCGTCTTCGCGCGGGAATTCGACCGGATGCGGACCGAACTGGCGCGCGGCAAGGCCCGCATGGGCTGGCTCAGCTGGGGCTCGAACAGCGTGCTCGACCTGATCGGCGGGCTGGTGGCGAACCTCGTTCTCGCCGTGGCGCTGTCGCTGGGCAAGCAGGTGCTGGCGATGCTGGGGCTTGCGAATGTCCTGAAGGAGCGCAGCGCCGAGGCGCGGCTGGCCGACGAGATCGACCGGACCAAGGGGCAGGTGGAGGCCGCGCTCGCCCGGATCGAGGTGACGCTGCATCCCGAGCTTTACGATCACGCCTGGCGCCATGGGCTGAAGGGCCCGCGCGCGGCGCTCGACCGCGAGGCCTGGCCCCTGCCGGATTACGTGCGCGCGCATCTGGACGACCGCGAAAGCGGGTCGTGGTGGTGAGCGGGGTCTCATGGGCAAGGGAGGAGGGGCGATGTTTTCAAGGATCCTGATCGCCAATCGCGGCGAGATCGCCTGCCGCGTCATCGACACATGCCGGCGGCTGGGCGTAGGCACCGTCGCGGTCTTTTCCGACGCCGACCGCAGCGCGCGGCATGTGCGCATGGCCGATGAGGCCGTGCATGTCGGCGGCGCGAAACCGGCCGACAGCTACCTGCGCGGCGCGGCGATCATCGCGGCCGCCCGCGCCACGGGCGCGCAGGCGATCCATCCCGGCTACGGCTTTCTCAGCGAGAACCCCGATTTCGTCGAGGCGGTCGAGGCGGCGGGGCTGACCTTCATCGGCCCCTCAGCCAGTGCCATCCGCGCCATGGGGCTGAAGGACGCGGCCAAGGCGTTGATGGCGAAGGCCGGCGTGCCCGTGGTGCCCGGCTATCACGGCGAGAACCAGGAACCCGAGCATCTGGCCGGGGCGGCGGACGCCATCGGCTACCCGATTCTGATCAAGGCCGTGGCGGGCGGTGGCGGCAAGGGCATGCGCAAGGTCTTGGCCCCGGAGGAGTTCGCCGACGCGCTGGCCTCGGCGCGGGGCGAGGCGGCGACGGCCTTCGGCAACGATGCCGTTCTTGTAGAAAAATTCGTCGAGAAGCCGCGGCACATCGAGGTGCAGGTCTTCGGCGACGGGACCCGCGCGGTGCACCTCTTCGAGCGGGACTGCTCGCTCCAGCGCCGTCATCAGAAGGTCATCGAGGAGGCGCCGGCCCCCGGCATGACGCCTGCGATGCGCGCCGAGATGGGGGCCGCCGCCGTGCGCGCCGCCGAGGCCATCGGTTACGCGGGCGCGGGCACGGTGGAGTTCATCGTCGACGCGAGCGAGGGCCTGCGCCCCGACCGCTTCTACTTCATGGAGATGAACACGCGGCTTCAGGTCGAACACCCCGTGACCGAGGCGGTCACCGGGCTCGACCTCGTCGAATGGCAGCTTCGCGTGGCAGCAGGCGAGCCGCTTCCCATGGGCCAGGCCGGCATCCCCCTTGCCGGCCACGCCATCGAAGTCCGGCTCTATGCCGAGGACGTGCCGAAGGGGTTCCTGCCCGCGACGGGTCGGCTGGAGCACCTGCGCTTTCCGCCCATGGCCCGCGCCGACACGGGCGTGGAGCCCGGCGACGAGATCAGCCCCTGGTACGACCCGATGATCGCCAAGCTGATCGTGCACGGGCCCACGCGCGCCGTCGCGCTGCGGCAGATGGACCGCGCGCTGGCGGACACGGAGGTCGCGGGCACGGTGACGAACCTCGGGTTCCTGCGGCGGCTCGCGGGCCATCCGCGCTTCGTCTCGGGCGACGTGGATACCGGCCTGATCGAGGCGCATCTGGACGACCTCGTCCACGAGCCCGAACCGGATCCGGCCATCCGCGCGCTGGCCGCAATCGCGGCGATGGGCGTCGAGCCGCTGCCGCCCCTGGCCGGCTTCACGCTCTGGGCGCCGCTCCGGCAGTCCGTGCGGCTGGGCGAGGAGACAGCCGTGGTCGAGACCCTTGGGCCGGACAGGTTCCGGGTGGGCATCGGCGACACGGTCGTGCAGGTCGAGCGGGCCGCGGACGGCTGGCGCGTCGATGGCGCCAAACGGTCCGCGCGCGCGATCCGCCTGCCCGGCCGCGTGGTCGTTTTCGAGGGCGCTGCCCACGAGTTCGTGCTGCCCGACCCGCTCGAGACCGGCGCCGAGGCGGGACCGGGCGGCGACCGCATCGACGCACCGATGCCGGGGCTGGTGAAGGCCGTCTTCGTCCGGCCCGGCGACCGGGTCGCGCGCGGCGCGCGGCTTGCCGTGCTCGAGGCGATGAAGATGGAGCATGTCCTGACCGCCGGCCGTGACGCGACCATCGCCGAGGTGCTGGCGCGCGAGGCAGGGCAGGTCGAGGCGGGCGCGCCCCTGATCCTGCTGGAGCCCGAGGAGGTCGCGCCATGATCCGGCTCCATCACGTGCCCCAGTCGCGCTCGATGCGGACGCTCTGGCTCCTGCACGAGCTGGCGGTGGAGTTCGAGGTCGTCCAGTGGCCCTTCGACAAGACGCTGCGCTCGCCCGAGTATCTCGCGCTCAGCCCCGCCGGCCGCGTGCCCGCGCTGGAGCTCGACGGCCGCACCATCTGGGAGACGGGCGCCATCGCCGAGATCCTGTGTGAGCGGTTCCCGCAAACCGGCATGGGCCGCGCGCCCGGCGAGGCCGAACGCATCGACTGGCTGATCTGGCTGCATTTCGCCGAGACCCTCAGCCAGCACGTCGCGGCGCTGACCCAGCAGCACATCGCGCTGCGCGAGGACCACATGCGCTCGCCCATCGTCATGCAGATCGAGGCGAAGCGGATCGAGAAATGCTATGCCGCCATCGCGGCGCGGCTCGAGGGGCGGGATTACCTGCTCGACGGCGGCTTCTCGGCGGTCGATATCGGCGTGGGACAGGCGGTCTACATGGCCCGGCATTTCACGGCCACCGGGGGCTTTCCCGCGCTCGAGGCGTGGTATGCGCGGATCACGGCGCGGCCGGGTTTCATCGCGAGCCTGCCCCTGGACCCGTCCGAGCGGCTTTACACGCGCGACTATTACGACCCCTGGCCGGTGGAGGACTGAGATGGGCGAGAGCGTGGAGATCTTCGAGGTGGGCCCACGCGACGGCTTGCAGAACGAGGCGCGCACGATCCCCACGGCGGAGAAGGTGGCGCTGATCGACACGCTCAGCCGCGCGGGGTTCCGGCGCATCGAGGTGGCGAGCTTCGTGAGCCCGAAATGGGTGCCGCAGATGGCCGACAGCGACGCGGTCATGGCCGCGATCGCGCGGCGCCCGGGCGTGTCCTATGCCGCGCTCACGCCGAACCTGAAGGGCTACGAGAGGGCGCGCGCGGCCGGCGCGGACGAGGTGGCAATCTTCGGCTCGGCCTCGGAAGGCTTCTCGAAGGCCAATATCAACGCGACGATCGACGAGAGCCTGGCGCGTTTCGCGCCGGTGGCCGAGGCTGCGCGGGCCGACGGTCTGCCGGTTCGCGGCTATGTCTCCTGCGTGGTCGAGTGCCCCTATGACGGTGCGGTGGACCCGGCCCAGGTGGCGCGCGTGGCCGCGCGGCTGAGGGATCTGGGCTGCTACGAGATCTCGCTTGGCGACACGATCGGCCGCGCCAGCCCCGAGGCGACCGACGCGATGCTGGCCGCCGTCCTTTCGGAACTGCCGCCGGAGCGTCTTGCCGGGCATTTCCACGACACGTCGGGCCGTGCGCTGGACAACATCGAGGTGGCGCTGGGCCGCGGGCTTCGCGTCTTCGACGCGGCGGTGGGCGGCCTTGGGGGATGTCCCTACGCGCCGGGGGCGGCGGGCAACGTGGCGACCGAGGCGGTCATGGCGCGGCTCGCGGCGCTGGGCCACGAGACGGGACTGGACGCGGGCGTGATCGCCGAGGCGGGCGCGATGGCGCGGGCGATGCGGTCTGGTCGGACGGGCGAGGGAGGGGGAGCATGAGCGGGACGATCGACATCTCGGTGGACGGGCGCGGCGTGGCGGTGATCACGCTGAACCGCCCCGAGAAGCACAACGCGATGAACGCCGCGATGATCGCGGATCTGACCGAGGCGGCGCATCGGCTTGGGGGCGATCCGGCGGTGCGGGTCGTAGTGCTGACCGGGGCGGGCCGGTCCTTCTGTGCAGGCGGGGATCTGGCCTGGATGCGCGCGCAGATGGAGGCGGACGGGCCGACGCGCGCGCGCGAGGCGCGCAGCCTGGCCGAGATGCTGGGCGCGCTCGACACGATGCCCAAGCCGCTGATCGGCCGGGTGCAGGGCCAGGCCTTCGGCGGCGGGGTGGGGCTCATCTCGGTCTGCGATGTGGCGGTGGCGGTCCAAGTGGTGAAACTCGGCCTGACCGAGGTGCGCCTCGGGCTGATCCCGGCGACGATCGGACCCTACGTGGTTGCGCGGATGGGCGTGGCGCGGGCGCGCTCGGTGTTCTTCTCGGGCCGGGTCTTCGAGGCCGATGAGGCGGTTTCGCTGGGCCTGATCGCGCGCACCGTTCCGGGCGACGCGCTCGACGCGGCGGTGGAGGCGGAGATCGCCCCCTATCTCTCGGCGGCGCCGGGGGCGGTCGCGGCGGGCAAGGCGCTCGTGGCCGAGCTTGGCGGCCGGATCGGCGAGGTGCAGATCGCCCGCAGCATCGACGCTCTGGTCGCGCGCTGGGAAAGCGCCGAGAGCGCCGAGGGCATCGCCGCCTTCTTCGACAAGCGCAAGGCCTCCTGGATGGAGTGAGCCCCGTGCGCCGGGCGAGGCCTGGTGCGTGCGATTATTCGTACGAATAATCGCATCTGCCGCATGGGCCCCGCGAAATTTCCGGGTCGGTGCGGGCCGCGGCGTGCTGGACAGGGCAGGGTGGCGCGGTGTTAGCTTGCCCCCGCGGGAGAGGCGGCGCGAAGACCGGGTCCGCAGCGGGAGGACGCTTGCATGACGGGATACCCGAGCCTTCACGGCACGGTCGATGTCGAGTCCGTGTCGATCACGGAAAAACTCTTCACCGGTCTCGCGGGGCGCGAGGACGAAGCCGTCATCATCGACGGCCCCTCGGGCGCGGCGCTCACCGCCGGAGAGCTCATGGACCGGATCCGCAGGCTGGCCGGCGGCCTGACCGAGCGCGGTGTCCTGCCGGGCGGCACCGTCGCCATCCTCGCGCCCAACATGCCCGACTACCCGGTGGTCTTCCACGGCGTGGCCTGGGGCGGCGGCACGGTGACGCCGATCAACCCGACCTACACGGCGCCCGAGATCCGCCACCAGCTCGTCGATGCCGGCGCGCTGATGCTGGTCACCGTGCCGGCCTTCGCCGAGGTGGCGCGCGACGCGGCCGCGGGCACGGGCGTGCGCGACGTGGTGATCATCGATGCCGAACGCGGCCTCTCGCTCGAGGACGTGATGGGCCGGCCGCTTGCGGCCCAGGCGACCGTCGACCCCGCGACCCATGTCGTCGTCCTGCCCTATTCCAGCGGCACCACAGGGCGGCCCAAGGGCGTGATGCTGACCCACCGCAACCTCGTGGCGAACCTCCAGCAATCGGGCGCCGTGGCGGCGATCACGCCCGAAGATACCGCCATCGCCTTCCTGCCCTTCTTCCACATCTACGGCATGACGGTGCTGATGAACCTGTTTCTCGAGCGCCGCGCGCGGCTGGTGACGATGCCGCGCTTCGACCTCGAGCAGTTCCTCCGCCTTGTCGAGACCCACCGCGCCACACGGCTCTACATCGTCCCGCCGGTGGCGCTGGCCCTGGCCAAGCATCCGCTGGTGGACGCGTTCGACATGTCCTCGGTCGTCGAGGTCTTTTCGGGTGCCGCCCCCCTCGGTCCCGAGACCGAGCGCGCCGTGGGCGAGCGGCTGGGCGCGCGCTCGGTCCAGGGCTACGGCATGACCGAGATGAGCCCGATCAGCCACATGACCGTCGGCGGCAACGTCCGCCACGGCTCCAGCGGGCAGGCCGTGCCCTCGACCGAGTGCCGCATCGTCGATCCCGACACGCTCCGGGACCTGCCGCCGGGCGAGGAGGGGGAGCTTTGGGTCCGCGGCCCGCAGGTCATGAAGGGCTATCTCAACAACCCCGACGCCACCGCCGAGACGCTGACGCAGGATGGCTGGCTGCGCACCGGGGATCTCGCCGTCATCGACGCGGACGGCTTCATGTTCATCCGCGACCGCCTGAAGGAGCTGATCAAGTTCAAGGGCTTCCAGGTGGCCCCCGCCGAGGTGGAGGCCGCGCTCATCGCGCATCCGGGCGTCGTGGACGCGGCCGTCATCGGCCGGCCCGATCCGGAGGCGGGCGAGATCCCCTTGGCCTACGTCGTGCGTGCGCCCGGCGTCGAGGTGAGCGAGGCCGACCTGCGCGCCCATTGCGAGGGCTGCCTCGCCCATTACAAGCATCCCGGCGCCTATCGTTTCGTGGACAGCGTGCCGAAATCGGCCTCGGGCAAGATCCTGCGACGGGAACTGCGCGCGGCCCCCTGAGCCCGCTCGGGGCGCGGTCGGGAGTGTCCGGAACCGCGCTCCGACCATGGCGCGTACGGGTCGCGGCGAGGCGGCTCGCAAGGCCCTCCGCCGCCCGGGGGCGCATGGTCGTCGCGCGGCGTCGCTTGCTCGAAAAAAAGTCGCCCGGCCCGCTTTACGCTGCGTCGCGCCGTGCTATCGTCCGTGCGTCGGCATGTCGCACATGCCTGCACGGGAGGACTATCAATGACATCAACGAAACTGAACCGCATCTTCACGATGGGGGCCGGCCTCTTGTCGGCCACGGCAATCGTGTCGGGCACCACGCCCGCCGAGGCCACCAACACCACCAGCCTCACCCACGAGGTCGTCATGGAGGGGCTCGAGATCCCCTGGGACCTCGCCTTCCTCGAGGATGGCACGATGTTCGTGACCGAGATCTGCCGCGGCGTGTCGGTGCGGATGCCCGACGGCACGGTCACGCCGCTTCTGGGCCTCGGCGGCGTCGAGGGCTTCGCCAACACGGCCGACGACCTTTTCTGCAACGGGCAGGCGGGGCTCAACGGGATCGCACTCGACCCCGATTTCGACCAGAACCGGCAGATCTACATCTACTCGGCCTCGAACATGTCGGAGCCGCCCACCAACCGCGTGATCCGCTTCACCGTGGCCGAGGATTTTTCGGGCGTGTCCGATCGCACCGATCTCGTCGAGGACATCCCCTACAAGGTGGGCTCGACCGATCACCCCTTCGGCAACCCCGGCGCCCATAACGGCGGGCGGCTGCGCTTCGGGCCCGACGGGTTTCTCTACGTGACCACGGGCGACAACCACAACGGCCCCGTGCCCCAAAGCGGCGAGATGCTGGGCGGCAAGGTCCTGCGCATCACGTCCGACGGCGCGGCCGCGCCCGACAACGGCGCGCCCGAGGGCTTCGACCCGCGTATCTACACCTACGGGCACCGCAACGTGCAGGGCATCGCCTTCCATCCCGAGACCGGGCAGGCCATCGCGGCCGAGCACGGGCCGTGGCATTCCGACGAGCTCACCGTGCTCCGGCCCGGTGGCAACGGCGGCTGGGATCCGCGCGACAACATGGCCGGCCGGGGCGACTGTCCCGATGGCTATTGCGGCTACGAGCCCAACCAGATGGAAGGGATGAACCGCTTCGAGCGTGCGGCCTTCATGCCGATGACCGACCTCGAGACCTATCCCGACGCGATGCAGCCGATCTGGGAAAACAACGGCTATTCCCAGGGGATCACGCAGGCGGAGTTCCTGACGGGCGAGCAGTGGGGCGACTGGGACGGCGCGATGGCCGTGGGCTGGATGGGCATCGGCTTCGGCGGCACGCCCATCGGCCAGCGCATCGACGTCTTCGAACTCGACGACGATCTGCAGGTTGTTGACGTCACCGAAATGACGCTGCCGATGGACGCGGGCCGCTTCCGCACGCTGGTGCAGGGCCCCGACGGCAGCCTCTATGTCGCCATGGACCGTGGCGAGATCGTCCGCATGACGCCTCCGGGCGGCATGTGAGCCATGCCTGCCCGGGGGCGCGCGCGGCTGGCGCGCGTCCCCGGGCCAGGAGACATCGGCGCGGCGGGGCACGCGACCTCGCCGCGCCTCTTTTTCGCGGGTCTGCGGGTTTGCGCCTGTCGCCTGCGGGGTCAGGGCCGCGTCGCCGGCGCCCGAGACGGCCCGCGCCAGCCCACGCGCCACCCCGATATGCCGCACCCCGGCACCCGTTGACCGCCCGGGGCAGCGGGCGTAGACCTTCCGCCAACGACCCGCCGCCTTTCGCGTGCCCTTTCGGCGCGCACGCGGCCGACCGCAAGGAGCGCGCATGCAGGAGCTTCTGTCCAGTTACGCCCCGATCCTGATCTTTCTCGGCCTGGCGATCGGGCTTGGCCTCGTGCTGATCCTGGCGGCGCTCGTCGTGGCGGTGCGCAACCCCGACCCCGAGAAGGTCTCGGCCTATGAATGCGGGTTCAACGCCTTCGACGACGCGCGGATGAAGTTCGACGTGCGGTTCTACCTGGTGT